>CAJQNB010000006.1 GCA_905479575.1 uncultured Pseudophaeobacter sp. | reverse complement strand
CACCTTACCACACAAACCACCCCCACACCCACACCCCAAACACCCTCAAAAACAGCCCCCACAAACCACAAAACAACCAAAATCCAACTTACCCACAACATTACCCACAGACTCAACAAAAGGAATCAAAACAAACAACACCAGACGCAGAGAAAAAAACGAAAGAGCTGCAAAAGCAGCGCCAGCGCTTGCAACCGGGCTGGGCGGGCAGATGCGCAACATCTGCATCGCCCAGGGAACAGGGTCAGCCCTGCAAAGCGTCCAGACCGGCGGCAAGATCTTTGTCCATGCCTGCCGCTTCCATATGGTGGCGCAGGCGTTGGTTGTAGCCGCCGGGCGTATTCAGGGCCGTGAGAAGATCCTCAGCAACGCTGCCAGCCAATGAACTGGAAATCAGCATCCGCAAAAAGGCTTCTCCCTGGGCCGGGTCCGAAACACGTTGCCCCAGCCAGTTGGCCGCCTCCGCTGTTAGCCGCGCCACAGGCGACAGGACAGCCTGGGCACAGAGGTAGGCGTCCAGCTCGCCTGCGTCGCGCTGCATGAACAGGGTATTTTGCGGCACAAAGATCCGGGTCAGCAGCTCAGCATCCCCCAGCGCCATGATGGCGGATCCGCCTTGTGCAATGCCCGGGAAAGGCATCATCACCGCCGCAGCCTGAGCCGGGGCAACCAGTGCGGAGACCCGTTCCAGATCAGCGCCCGCCATAAAGGAGACCACATGCAGATCTGCTGGGAAGGTCAGGCGGTCAAGGATGGCAGGGGCGGCTTGCACCATCAGGCCAAGGAAGACCACCTCACTGTGATCCAGGATCTCTTGCAACTCGGCGATCTGCACTTCCGGGATCTCCGCAGCGAGGGCGTCCGCGCGCGCCTTGCTGCGGGCGCTGATGCGGATGTCATGGCCCTGCCCGGCCACCCCACGCACAACAGCAGAAGCAATGGTTCCGGTGCCGATAAACCCAAGACGCATGTCAGACATCCTTTAGCAGGCGCAGGGCATCATAGATGGCCGCATGGGTATTGCGTGCCGCCACCGCATCGCCGATACGAAACAGCTGAAAGCCGCCTTCAGGGTTGCTGTTGATGTCCTGTGGCCGCCCCTCGATCAAGGCGCTTTGATCAACCTCTCCCCGGTTGGACGACAGCTCTTTGAGATCAAAGTACAACTCGTCTAACGGCAGGGTGCCGTAATTCACCACCACCTGATCATACTGCGCCTCGGTTGTGTGGCCGCTGTAGTCAGTGCCAATGGTCGCCGTCAGCTGGTTGCCACTGGGCCTGACCGACAGCAGCCGCCGGGTGACGGTAAAGCGCACGTCCTTATCTTGCAGCGCCCGCATGTAGGGCACCAGGTTCATCGCCATGATATCAGGTGCAAAGGTGCGATCCGGGGTCATCAGCTCTACCTTGGCACCGGCATTGGCGGCGACCTCGGCCGCCATCACCCCAGGGTGATCGCCGCTTTCGTCATAGATCAGCACATTTGTCCCCGGCTTTACATCGCCAGAGATAATGTCCCAGCTGGTCACCACATTGGCGGCCTCCTCGCGGGTTTCATGCAGCATGCTGTTGGGCATGCCGCCGGTGGCGACGATCACCACATCGGGGTTAAGCGCCGTGACATCCGCCGCCTCGGCCCAGGTGTTGAAACGAAACTCCACATCGCGGGCCGCACATTGCGCCATGCGCCAGTCGATGATCGAGATCATCTCGGCGCGGCGCGGGTTCTGCACCGTCAGGCGGATCTGCCCACCAGGATCGGGCTGTGCCTCAAACACGGTCACCGCATGACCGCGCTCTGCTGCCACCCGCGCCGCCTCCAGACCACCGGGGCCAGCACCGATGACCACGACTTTCTTTTTCTCCGGGGCTGGGGGAATGTCATGGGGCATGGTCACTTCGCGCCCTGTGGCTGGGTTGTGAATGCACAGGGCCTCACCCGCCTGATAGATCCGATCCAGACAATAGGTAGCGCCAACGCAGGGGCGGATATCATCCTCGCGGCCTTCGATGATTTTGCGCACCACATGGGGATCCGCCATATGCGCCCGCGTCATCCCCACCATATCCAGCAGCCCGGCCGAGACCGCGTGGCGCGCCGTGGCCACATCGGGAATTTTGGAGGCATGGAACACCGGCATCCCGGTGGCGGCGCGCACCGATCCGGCAAAATCCAGATGCGGCGCATTCTTCATCCCCTGTACCGGGATCATATCGGTCATCGCCGGATCGGTATGGATACGCCCACGGTTGACGTTGAGAAAATCCACCTGGCCCGTCTGTTTCAGGATCTTGGCAATCTCCACGCCCATTTCAGGGGTGATGCCGCCGTCATGGGCCTCATCCGGGGCAAAGCGTACCCCAAGTACAAAATCGTCGCCGACGCGCTGGCGCACCGCGGCAATAATATCGGTGGTGAGCCGCATCCGGTCCTCTAGGTGGGCCCGTCCATAGGGGCCATCCAGATCATTGGTCAGCGGCGAGATGAACTGATCCAGCAGATGGCCATGGGTCATGATCTCAACCCCGTCCATACCACCCGCCTTCATGCGTTCTGCCGCATCGGCAAAATCAGAAATGATACGGGAGATATCCCAGTCTTCCGCCAGTTTTGGGAAGGCATGATGCGCCGGCTCGCGGTGGCGGGTCGAAGACACCGCCGGCAGCCAGTCGCCCTTGTTCCAATGGGTGCGACGACCCAGGTGGGTGAGCTGGATCATCACCGCCGCGCCGTGGTCATGCACCTGATCGGTCATGTTGCGGATCCAGGGCACCACCTCGTCCTTGTAGGCGAGGATATTGTTGAACACCGGCGGGCTGTTGCGCGACACCGCAGCCGAGCCCGCCGTCATGGTCAGCGCCACCCCGGCCTTGGCCCGTTCTGCGTGATAGGCCGCGTAGCGCTGTTTTGGCATGCCCTCTTCGGGATAGGCTGGTTCATGGCTGGTGGTCATAATCCGATTGCGCAGGGTCAGGTGTTTCAATGTGTAGGGCTGCAAAAGCGGGTCGTTGGACATCGGGTCTTCTTTCTGGGGTAACGGCCTTGAAGTGGTCTCAGTGAACTGGCATCCGACGTATAAGTACACCCCGGACGCCAAAAAGCAGGGTCAATACCAGGCGTCTGGCATCGCGGTTTTGGTTTTGGTGATGAACTCCCGCAGCGCCTCATCGGTGCCGGGGTCCAGATCGGGGGCTTGATAGCTAGCCAGCTGCGCCTTCCAGCGGCTGTTGGCGCGGGTGGCGGCATCAACGCCCCCCTGCTCATGCCAGGTCTCCCAGGGCTGCTGGTCATCCATGGCGCTGTCCCAATAGGCGCTCTGGTAATGGCGCAGGGTATGCTGAGTGGCAAACAGATGCTGCCCCGGCCCACCTTCGGCCAGCGCCTCAAAGCCCAGCGTGTCCTCATTCACCTCAAAGCCTTTGAGGTAGGCGTGCAGGGCACCGCAGAGATCCGCATCCAGGATGAATTTCTCGTAGGACATCGACAACAGCCCGTCGAGAAACCCGGCTGAGTGCAAAATGAAGTTGGCGCCACATTGGACCGCAGACATCATCGACATCATCGCCTGCTGCATGGCCTGCCCATCTGGCAGTTTTGAAGTTGAAAAGTTGCCTGCACAGCGCAGCGGCAGCTGCAGGCGACGGGCCAGTTGCCCCATGGCAAGCGAGCCCAGCGCGGGCTCTGGCGTGCCAAAGGTGGGCGAGCCTGTGCGCAACGACATCGAGCTGATGAAAGAGCCCAGCACCGCAGGTGATCCGGGGCGCACCAACTGGGTAATGGCGCAGGACACCATGCTTTCTGCCAGACATTGCGCCACCGCCCCGGCAGTGGTCAGCGGCGACACCGCGCCGCCCAGCAAAAACGGCAGATGGATCGATCCCTGCGCCGCCGCCGCATAGATACGGATACCCCGCGTTGTCACCCCGTCCATCACCATTGGAGAGGTGGTATTGAAGTTGCCCATGATTACGCAGTTCTGGTCGACAAAATCGGCGCCAAACAGAATGCGGCACATCTCGATACTGTCCTCCGCCCGCTCTGGCGCGGTGATGGATCCCAGAAAGGCACGATCGGAATAGCGCATATGGGCATAGACCATATCCAGATGGCGCTTGTTCACCGCCACATCCGTTGGCTCGCAGATTGTCCCGCCGGAATGGTGCAGGTTGGGGCTCATCTGCGCCAGTTTCACGAAGTTCTCAAAATCCGCGATGGTGCCGTAGCGCCTGCCCTTATCGAGATCCATCACAAAGGGCGATCCATAGGAGGGCGCAAAGACCATGGCATCACCGCCGATCTCGACTGTGTTGGCGGGATTGCGTGCCACCTGGGTAAACCGCGCGGGCGCCGTCGACAGGATCTGGCGGATCATCCCCGGCGCAAACTTCAGGTTCCAGCTCTCTGCGGTGAGGTCTGTGACCTGGGCCCCGGCGGCACGAAACAGTTCCACCACCTCCGGATCGTCGCGAAACTCGATGCCAATCTCCGCCATGATCCGCTCTGCCGTGGCTTCGATCTGCTCCAGGCTTTCCTCAGACAGGATATCATAGGTCGGGAGGTTTCGGCTGATGAAGGGCGTCTTTAAATACGCATTCTGACCCGGCTCGGCAGAGCGGCCCTCGCCACGACGGGACCGGCGCCCCCGTGTTTTTTCCTGCGCGTCACTCATGCCTTTGGCCTCCCGAGAACTGTACAACTCGACACATGTGTCGATGAGGCAGTCATACCTGTCAACTCTATTGCGACAAACCGATGTCGGTGTTAGGACATTGGCATGAATATTCAGAACCCTTCCCGCCCGCCGACCTCGGAAGAGGCCTGGCTGACAGCCGCGTATGACGAGCTGACCAACAATGGCGTGGAGGCGGTGAAAATCATGGCGCTTGCCAAACGGCTTGGGGTCTCGCGCACCAGCTTTTACTGGCACTTCAAAGACCGCGAAGCACTGCTGGAAGCGATGATTCAACACTGGGAAGACAAGAACACCGGCAATCTGGTGGCCCGCACCGAGGCCTATGCGGCCAATGTCTCGGAGGCGATTTTTAACCTGTTTGACTGCTGGCTGGATGCAGACCTGTTTGATGCCGCTCTGGATCTGGCGATCCGCAACTGGGCGCGCAATGACGCGGCGCTGCAACTGCGGCTGGATCAGGCGGATGCGCGCCGTGAGGCGGCAATGACGGCGATGCTGCAGCGGTTTGGCTATAGTTTAGACACCGCTCTGGTGCGGGCGCGGACCATGATCTACACCCAGATCGGCTATATCTCGATGCAAATCCAACAGCCCGAAGAACGACGCATGGCGCGGATGCCTGACTATATCGAGGTCTTCACCGGCCAGCGCCCGGCGCAGGTGGATATTGATCGCTTTATGGCGCGCCACCAGAGCACAGAAACGCCACCTACAGCTGAGTGAAATCAGCCTGGCGGGTCCGAAAGAACCGCTTCAAAGCCGCCTTCAAGCTCCGCACCTTGGCAGATTGCAGCAGATCCTGATGGCTGAGCACCCAGATCGGAGCATAGTCCTGCGGCTCCAGCCCCGGCAGTGGCTGCAGCTCTGGATCGCTCCGCCCCAGATACACCGGCATGCGTACCACCCCCATACCGGCCTTGGCCGCTGCGATCAGCGCGGTCATGTCGTCAAACCGCGCCCGAATGCGATAGTTCGGATAGAGCGCCAGCGCCGCATTGGGTGGGGCCTCCTGCTCACTGTAAATCACCCAATCCAGCAGGGCTTGCGGGTCCGATTTGGCCTGCGCGATGGTTTCAGGCCGGGCAAAACAGGTGGTTTTCTGGTCCGCCAGACGCACCCCCACCAGACTATCCCCAGGGGATTTGCTGATACGGAGCGCCAGGTCCGCCTCGCGCCGGGTCAGATCCAACACATCATTGGTGGCGCGCACCGTCAGCGCGATCCTGGGGTTCTGTCGGCAGAACTCTGCCAGAAAAGGCGCCAGATGGGTCTGGATCAGCAATTGCGGCGCGGTGAGCGTCAGGGGGCCAGACAGCCCCTGGTCCCGCCCTGACAACTGACGCAATGCTGCCTGTTCCTGCTGTTCCATCCGAGCGGCGGCTCTGGCCAGGTCTTCGGCTTCGGGACTGGCCAAATAGCCTTCGGGGCGGCGCTCAAACAGGGGGCGGCCCAGCATATCTTCGGCGCGCTGCACCCGGCGCGCCACCGTGGTGTAGCTCACCGACAGCGCCTCGGCGGCCCCGGCCAGTGTTCCGGCCCGTACCAGCGCCAGGATCGTGCGCATGTCATCCCAGTTGATCTGCATACCATGCGTTTTTGCATGGATAACACTCAAATGCATGTGTTTTCTTGCGCCCGCCCTTCCCCCATCTGTTTGCCATCACTGAGAAAAGGAAAAAACATGGCATATGTATATGTAAACCTGGTGCTGGAAGATCCCGAGATCATGGCAGCTTACCGCGAGAAAGCTGGGGCGGCCTTGCAAAAGCACGGGGCCAAACCACTGGTTTCCACCCCCAACCAGACTGTTATCGAGGGCAGCCGCGACAAAACGGGCATTGGGGTGATTTTGCAATTCCCCGATGTCGAGGCCGCCAAGGCCTGGATCAATGATCCCGAGTTACAGGAAACCCATGCCCTGCGCCGCGCTGCCGGTCAGTCAGCCATCACCCTGTTGGCTTAACCGCAAAAGCGCGCGCTCCCGCCCGTCGGGCGCAGGGGCAAGCCCCGCCCCCTCCCGTTGGGCCCAGCGCCGGGCGTTGCCCGGCGAAGAAAAGAAAATGTGCTGAGATGCGATTGAGGGGCAAATCTGCCCCTCAATGCGCCTGATCAATTTTAAGATCTGGAGCTCTGCCCTCAAGGACAAGCCGCGCAAAGCGCGGGCCCTGCCGGGCTCCTTGACCGCAGGTCTCCACAGTGGGCACAGAGGGTACGGTCAAAAGAGAGGGCGCGACATCCAAGATGTCGCGCCCAATGGTATAAGCTGCAGAAAAACGCCCGCTATTGTGCTGCGATCTGGCCTTCGGCTTTTTCGATTTTCACCGCCGCAAATTTGAACTCAGGGATTTTGCCGTAGGGGTCCAGCGCAGGGTTGGTCAGGATATTGGCGGCGGCTTCGACATAGGCGAAAGGCACAAACACCATATCCTCGGCGATAGCGCGGTCTGCACGGGCCATGATCTCAATCGAGCCGCGACGGGTGGACAGACGGACCATATCCCCAGGCTCCACCCCCAGAGCGCGCAGGGTTTTTGGATGCAATGAACAGTTGGCCTCGGGCTCAACCGCGTCCAGCACCAGCGAGCGCCGGGTCATCGACCCGGTGTGCCAATGTTCCAGCTGCCGCCCGGTGGTCATGATCATCGGATAGTCCGCATCCGGGGCCTCATCCGGTGCAATCACACTGGCGGGCGTGAAGCGCGCGCGCCCGTCAACCCGGGGGAAACCATCGCCAAAGACAATCGCCTGACCAGGGTCGGTTGCATGCAGCGACGGATAGGTGATGGTTTCGGTTTCCAGGCGCTCCCAGGTGATATTGTCAAGCGACTTCATGTTGAGCTTCATCTCGGCAAAGACTTCGGAGACATCGGCGTAGTCCCAGGGCAGGCCAATACGCTGCGCCAGCTCGACGGTGACTTTCCAATCTTCGCGCGCCTCACCCGGAGGCGCCACAGCGGGACGAACCCGCTGCACCTGGCGGTTGGTGTTGGAAACGGTGCCGTTCTTTTCATAGAGCGCCGAGGCGGGCAGGATGATATCGGCAAAGTTTGCCGTTTCCGTCAGGAAGATATCCTGCACGATCATCAGGTCCAGCTTGGCAAAGGCCTCGCGGGCGTGATCGGCATCAGGGTCGGACATGGCCGGGTTTTCACCCTGGATATACATACCCTTGATGTTGCCCGCATAGGCCTGGTCCACGATTTCGGTCACGGTGAGGCCTTTCTCATTGGAGAAATCTCCCCCGCCCCAGACATCGGTAAAGCTTTTGCGGATGCCGTCATCCATAACCGACTGATAATCCGGCAGGAACATCGGAATGAGGCCGGCATCAGAGGCACCCTGCACGTTGTTTTGTCCGCGCAGAGGGTGCAGACCAGCGCCCGGTTTACCGACATTTCCGGTCATCAGCGCCAGGCTGATCAGGCAGCGTGAATTGTCGGTTCCGTGGATATGCTGGGAAACCCCCATGCCCCAGAAAATCATCCCCGCATTCGCCTTGGCAAAGAGGCGCGCGGTGCGGCGCAGCTGCTCTGGTTCGATGCCGCAGATTTCGGACATTTTTTCCGGGGTGAAGTCTTTTAGATGGGCCTTCTCGGCCTCCCAGTTTTCGGTGCGCAGCTTGATGTAATCGGCGTCGTAGAGCTCTTCTTCGACGATGACATGCATGATTGCGTTCAACATCGACACATCCGCACCGGGGCGGAATTGCAGCATCTCAGCTGCGTAGCGGCGCATGCCGACGCCGCGCGGATCCATCACGATCAGCTTGCCACCACGTTTGGTGAACTGTTTGAAATAGGTCGCTGCGACGGGATGGTTTTCGATCGGGTTGGAGCCGATGATGATCGCCACATCAGCATTTTCGATCTCGTTGAAGGTCGCGGTCACCGCGCCTGAGCCGACGTTTTCGATCAGCGCCGTCACCGATGAGGCATGGCATAGCCGGGTACAGTGATCGACGTTGTTGTGCTTGAACCCCTGGCGGATGAACTTCTGGAAGAGATAGGCCTCTTCGTTGGTGCATTTGGCCGAGCCAAACCCGGCAACCGATTTGGGGTCTTCATCCCGCAGAGCTTTCAGGCGGGTGCCTGCCAGCTCCATGGCTTCTTCCCAGCTGGCTTCGCGGAAATGGGTGGCCAGATCACCGGGATCGACGTTCAGTCCCTTGGCAGGGGCATCATCGCGGCGGATCAGCGGTTTGGTCAGGCGGTGCGGATGGTGGATATAGTCAAAGCCAAAGCGGCCTTTGATACAGAGGCGGCCTTCATTGGCGGGGCCGTTGATGCCCTCCACATGTTTGACCTTGCCATCCTTGACCTTGAGGCTGACCTTGCAGCCCACCCCACAGAAAGGGCAGACGCTTTCGGTTTCAGAATCAAAGTCCTGCAGATCGCCAACGCCCTGATCATCCAGCACGGCGGCGGGCATCAAGGCCCCGGTGGGGCAGGCCTGCACACATTCACCGCAGGCCACGCAGGACGAGCCGCCCATGGGATCCGCAATATCAAAGGTTGGATAGGCGTCGTGACCCCGGCCGGCCATGCCGATGACGTCATTAACCTGAACTTCGCGGCAGGCGCGCACACAAAGCCCGCAGGAGATGCAGGCATCCAGGTTGACGCTCATCGCCACATGGCTGTCGTCAAGCAAGGGAATGCGGCCTTCTTCCAGCTTGGGGAAGCGCGACTCGGAAACCCCGTTCAGCGCCGCCATATCCCATAGGTGCGAGGACTTATCATGCGCCTCTTCCTGCTTGGGCTGGTCCGCGACAAGCAGCTCCATCACCATTTTACGGGCGCCTTCCGCGCGGGCGTTATTGGTGGTGACCACCATGCCTGAGCTGGGTTCGCGAATGCAGGACGCGGCCAATGTGCGCTCGCCCTCGATCTCGACCATGCAGGCGCGGCAGTTGCCATCGGGGCGATAGCCCGGCTGTGGCTTGTGGCACAGATGCGGAATTTTCAAACCCCGGCCATTGGCAACTTCCCAGATGGTCAGGCCTGCTTCGGCTGTGACCTGCTCGCCATCGAGGGTGAATGTGATTTTATCGCTCATGGCTCAGACCTCTTCCATCTGGTGTGTCACGCGGAGGGCAGCGCCCGTCCCGGGGTGGGCGTGAAGCGCCCGCCCATGGGGGCGGGTCGGGCGCTGCCCGGCGAAACCCGCCGGGCGGAAGATCTCAGTTACGCTGTACATCTCAGACCTCCTCGGGGAAGTGTTTGATGGTCAGACGGATGGGATTGGGCGCAGCCTGGCCCAGGCCGCAGATCGAGGTATCAACCATGGCGGCGCTCAGCTCTTCCAACAGACCCTGGTCCCATTTCTTTTCGCCCATCAGTTTGACGGCTTTTTCGCAGCCCACCCGGCAGGGGGTGCACTGGCCGCAGCTTTCATCTTCAAAGAAACGCAGCATGTTCAGCGCCGCATCGCGGGCCGAATCCTGGTCCGACAGCACCACAACAGCAGCAGAGCCAATGAATGTGCCATGGGGCTGCAGAGTGTCAAAATCCAAGGGCACATCATGCATCGAGGCAGGCAGTAGACCCGAAGACGGGCCACCCGGCTGATAGGCCTTAAAGGTGTGACCCTCGAGCATGCCGCCACAGGCCGCAATAATATCAGTGATGGTGGAACCCGCAGGCAGCAGATGTACGCCGGGGTTCTTGACGCGACCGGAGACCGAATAGCTGCGCAGGCCCTTGCGGCCGTTCTTTTCAACCGAATTCAGGCACTCGGGGCCTTCGCGGTTGATCTTGCAGACCCAGTACAGGGTCTCGACGTTATGCACGAGCGTTGGTCGGCCAAAGATCCCCACCTGCGCCACAAAGGGCGGACGGTGGCGTGGCTCGCCGCGTTTGCCCTCAATCGACTCGATCATGGCGCTCTCTTCGCCACAGATATAGGCCCCCGCGCCACGGCGTAGATCAATATATCCGGGTTCGACAATACCAGCCTGTTCCAGCGCCTTGATCTCGGTTGCCAGGATCTCCAGTACCGCAGGGTATTCATCGCGCATGTAGATAAAGGCTTTTTCCGCCTCAACCGCCCAGGCCGCAATCAGCATGCCTTCCAAGAAGACATGTGGGGTGCGCTCCAGATAGTAGCGGTCCTTGAAGGTGCCCGGCTCGCCCTCGTCACCGTTGACGGCCAGATAGCGCGTGCCTTCATTGGCGCGTACAAAGCCCCATTTGGTGCCCGATGGGAACCCCGCGCCACCCAGACCCCGCAACCCTGCCTCTTTGATCTTGGCCTGAACCGCTTCCCAGTCGCCGCCCGCACGCAGATCTTTTAGCACCGCATAGCCGCCGTCAGCCTGATAATCTGCCAAGGTTTCATAGGCAGGGACATGCACATGGGTGTCCTCTGCCGCAATGGCCGCCTGCACCTTTTCGACGGTGGCGTGGTCAATGTGGTTATGGCCGATTTCCAGCACCGGAGCGGTATCACAGCGGCCCATGCAGGGCGCCCGCAACACACGGACCTGTGACGCATCCAGGCCGTCTTCCAGGGCCTGTTTCAGCTGCTGGGCGCCGGCCATTTCGCAGGACAGGGAATCGCAAACGCGGATGGTCAGCGCGGGCGGCGGTGTCTCGCCTTCCTTGACCACATCAAAATGGGCATAGAACGAGGCCACCTCGTAGATCTCTGCCTGGCCAGTGCGCATCTCTTCCGCCAAGGCACGGATATGCGCGGCGCTCAGATGGCCATAGGCATCCTGGATCAGGTGCAAAAACTCGATCAACAAATCCCGATTGCGGGGCCGATCACCCAGAAGTGCCAGAACCTCGCTATGTGCCTGATCCTCCAGCTGGCGACCCTTGGGCGTTTTGCGCCCCTTGCCTTTGCCGGATTTCCAGACGCCCTTGCTATTGTCCAATGGTGCCACGCTGACCTCCAAAAATTACGCACGTGCCTTTTCTCGGCAAATGTCATCAGGAAATCATATCGTCAAATTGTATGTGCGGAATGCGCAATAACGAAAGCTTATCGCATAAAGGCGGCAACAACCCGGCGCAAAGAGGCGACGGTGGTCAGTTCCGGCGTGCGCTGCAGGCAGGCGAGGCAGAGCGGGCGCGCCTGCGATTCCATGTCTCCAGCGCTCATCAGGTCAAGCACACGGGTGCCGACGATCTCTCCCAAGGCATCCGCCAGGGCCCGTGGCAGAATGGTCGCCACCGCGCCTTCGCGCGCCATAATAATCGCTGACATAAAGCCGCTGGATTCAGACATCACGTCAGGTTTGACCTCCAGGCCAGCAAAGATACGGTCGAGAATACGCCGGTTTTGCATCCCCGGCTCCAGCAGGCTGAGGGGCAGAGCAGCGGCAGCCTGCCAACTGATGCTTTCACCCAGATGCGCCACCATGGGTTCCGGGGCCAGCAACACATAGCTTTCTTCATACAGATGGGTGGTTGCGACCAATCCGGGCGGCACGCTATCGCTATAGGTCACGCCAGCGTCGATGGTACCATCCAGGATGCGCTGCTGAATCGCCATTGAGGTGGTGACATCAATATGGACCAAAACCCGTGGATGCACCTCGTGCAAGCGGTTCACCACCTGAGCCGCAAAAGCGGTCGCAGTGGGCACCACCCCCAACATCAGGGTTCCGGTCACTTCCCCCCGCGAGGCTGAAACCTCTTGCTCCAGTGCTTTGGCGTCATCCAAAATCCCGCGCGCTCGGCGCACGATCATCTCGCCTTCACCTGTCAAACCCTGAAACCGGTTGCCCCGCCGAACAATCGAGAGGCCCAGCTTTTCCTCAAGGTTGCGAATGCGCATGGAAAAGGCCGGCTGGGACATGCCGCAGTCTTTGGCCGCCTTGGCAAAATGCTTATGCCGGGCCAGAGCCGTCACCAATTGTAAATCTCTGAGTTCTATCATTCTATGACCATAGGGCCGAGACCCAACCAGAGGCAATCGCGGCAATCTGCCCGGGACTGAAAACCCGCCAGTTTGGACAGCCCGCACCGGCCGCGCCGAAGGGCGGGAGGCCGCACTACAAGCCCCATTTGGCAAGACCGTTCACACCTGGATCATTTGATCAAGAGTGGTCAAACCGATTCTACGCTCTCTAGTGGTTTTAGATGAGAAAACCCTCACCCTAGGCTGCATTTCACAGGGCTTAGCTGCCAGCGCCGCCGCCGCCTAAAGACCCAAAGTACGAAGAAATGTTCCCAATTTTGTGCAAATACCGCACCGAGTCTCATGCAAAAAATTCACTCCCCGCACCCCAAATTGATTTTAAATGTTGCAAAATCAATTACCTATCAAGCCACTGCCACATTGGGACTTAAAACAGGCCGGTTTTAAGACAGGCCCTTTCTAACAGATGGCCCTGCCCCTTGTCGGCTCCAAATCTGCCCGGACTTGGCCAGTTAAGACCTCGGTAAGTCACAAACCATACTCTTGGACCACCCAAAATTGGACGGACACCTCTAAGGAGTGACTAATGCGTACCCTAACGATTGCATCTTTGTTTTCCCTAATCGCCATGCCCGCCTTTGCTGCAGATTATAATGCGGCAATGGAGAGCTATCTTGAAACCAATATCCGCAACTGGGCTCAGACTCCCGTGTTGGTCGAAGCCATTGCCAACCAAAACAGTGAAACGAGTGGCATGAGCCAAGCCGATGTTGACGCCCTGGATCTCCAGTGGCGCGCTGAAGTTGGCGAGGACCAATCTGCTTTGATCAGCGACGTCCTGAGTAACGATGCTGCAGACTTCCTGCGCACTCAGATTGAATCCTCAGGTGGCCGGATCACCGAGATTTTCATCATGGATGCACAGGGGCTGAATGTCGCGGCCTCTGGCACGACATCAGACATGTGGCAAGGAGACGAAGCCAAATTTCAGATGACTTATAGCGTTGGCTCGGATGCCGTCCATTTTGGCGAGATTGAGCTGGATGAATCCAGCCAACGATATCAAGCCCAAATTTCCCTGACGATCGTTGATACGGAATCTGGTGCCGCAATTGGTGCCATGACCGTAGGCGTCGACGCTGACTCCTTGATGTAACGTTAATCCAGCAAGCAGCTCTGCGCATTTATCTAATAAAGGTTAAAAAATGAAAGCCCGCATACCCTCGATTACCCTATTCAAAGGCATGTCAGTCTTCATGAAGTGCTGCTTGCTCATCGTCGCGACCACAATGATTGTATCTGGCGCGCTTGTGGTCAGGACCAACGCCACATTTGAGGCCGCCGTTGAAAAGGGTGTCCACACCCTGGGCAATGGCGTGACTATTACTGTCGCCTCCCGCAGTGGTGGCTCCATCCGCTTTGGTGATGCCGATCGGCTCTCGACGGATATCCTGAACATTCTTGAACTCTCCGACGGACGCGCCCTGTTTGGTGCGGCGATTAACAGCAAAGGCAAAGTCGTCGCCACTGCCGGGGACGCCAGTGAAGCAGATATCGAGGCCCTGACCCTTTTGGGCATTACTTCTGCGGAATCCGGTGCATTGGAAACCAGCGCCGACGGCTATTTCATCGCTGCACCTGCGATGGCCGGTGCCAATGCTGACGTACTGGTTGGATCGGTGGCCATGATCTGGTCGCCCGAACGCGCCTTTGCCGAGGCCGCCCCAGGCCAGACAATGACGCATATCTTTGCGGGGACTGCTTTTGTCATCATGTGTCTGCTGTCGGTATTTGCCCTTCGCAGAATTCTGTCACGCCCCCTGAAAACCGTTGGCGAGACCATCAATGTGATCGCGGATGGCGACTATACCCAGCCCGTCCCACTGCTGGACCGCCGCGACGAAATGGGCGCTATTGCCCGCACCATCGACAATTTGAAAACCCAGCTCACTGCGGCCCAGGCGGTTGAAGAAGAACGCCAGCAAGCCCAGGAAGCGCAGAAACATGTCGTCGACCGGTTGAACCGTGCCCTGCAAAGCATGTCAGAAGGTGATCTGACACAGGCCATCAATACGCCGTTCAAAGGCGAATATGAGAGCCTGCGCACCAACTACAACACCACGCGGTCTACCCTGGTTGGGATCATGAATGCGGTTGTGGAAAGCACTACCCGGATCCGCGCCAATGCAGAAGAAATCAGCCAATCCTCTGCCGATCTGTCGCAACGGACCGAAAGCCAGGCAGCCACCCTGGAAGAAACCGCTGCGGCGATGGAACAGCTCACCGTGAGCGTGAAATCCGCAGCAGAGGGTGCAAAACAGGTGGAAGTCATTGTTGAGGAGGCCCAGAGTGGCGCCAAGCAAAGTGGCCAGGTTGTCACCGATGCGGTCAATGCCATGTCCGAGATCGAGACCTCTTCGAACCAGATCTCGCAGATCATCTCGGTGATTGACGATATCTCCTTCCAGACCAACCTTCTGGCGCTCAACGCCGGGGTTGAGGCCGCCCGTGCAGGCGAAGCCGGTCGTGGGTTTGCCGTGGTTGCCTCCGAAGTGCGTGCCCTGGCGCAGCGGTCTTCCGATGCGGCACAGGAAATCAAACAATTGATCTCCGAAAGCTCGCAGCATGTTTCCAAAGGTGTGGATCTGGTCGGCAAGGCCGGCAGCGAGCTGGATAGCATCATCAGCCGCGTTGGGACAATCTCCAACCATGTGGCAGAAATTGCCCAAGGCGCCAGCGAACAGTCCACGACACTGCTGGAAATCAACACCGGCGTTTCGCAACTGGATCACGTGACCCAGCACAATGCTGCTATGGTCGAAGAAAGCACCGCTGCCAGCCAGATCCTGCGCAACGATGCAAGCGAGCTGGCCAATCAGGTTTCGGTCTTCAAGACCGGCAACGACCGGACTATGGCACCCGTCCAGTCAGCCTCTCCGGCGCCTGCTCCGGCAGTACATAGCGAGTTCCACGAATCCGAAGATGATTTCTTCGCCGAAGACTCCTCTTCATCCGCTCTGCCAGCGGCTGTCGGCTGGGACGATTTCTGACCCAGGCCAAAGTGCAAATCTACAAGACCGCGCAGGCCTCGGCCCGCGCGGTTTTTTATTGAACGATCTCGGCAGCCATTTTCAACTTCCAGTGATTTCGCGCGCCTCCTATGGAACTTCGCGCCCCCGCGACCTATCTTGGCCGCACCAAACAATGCCCGCGCGCCACCGCACCGCCATGGGTATTGTCTCACTCCACTGGCGCCAAAAGCCGAGCCTTCGGCAGCCGCACAAAAGGATCCCCACATGAACACGCAAGACCGGCCATCGGCACCTTCAACAGCCCAAAGCCCCGCCCCGTTGCGTATCGACGTGGTGTCAGACGTGATGTGCCCCTGGTGCATCATTGGCTACCGCCAGCTTGCCACGGCACTAGAGGCCACCGACACAGACTACGAGCTGCACTGGCATCCCTTTGAGCTGAACCCGGAGATGCCCGCCGAAGGTCAGAACCTACGGGAGCATATCGTCGAAAAATATGGCGCCACCCCCGAGCAATCCGAGAAGAACCGCGCCCAGATGACCAAACTGGGCGAAGATCTGGGCTTTGACTTTCAGTTCGAGCCCGAGATGCGGATGCACAACACCTTTGACGCCCATCAGTTGCTGCACTGGGCAGAAACGCAAAACCGCAAACACGCGTTGAAACAGGCGCTGTTCTCGGCCCATTTCACCCATCACCGGGATCTGTCGGATACCTCTGTTCTTGCTGATATCGCGACAGAGATCGGGCTGGACCGGGACACGGCCCTGGAGGTGCTGCAGGATCAGCGTTTTGCAGGCGCCGTGCGGGAGGTGCAGAATTTCTGGCGCAGCCAGGGTATCCAAGGCGTGCCCGCAGTTATCTTTGATCAAAAACACCTGGTCAGCGGCGCTCAAGGGGTTGAGAACTTTACCAATATCCTGGGACAACTGGCAGAAATCCGTCAGAGCTGAGGCTCCGCCGTATCAGCTCCGAGCGGCGTCTCCCGGCAAGATCGCGGGCCGCAGCGCTCATCAGGCTGGTCGGACATTTCGACCAGCCAGCGCCGGACCTGCTCCACCGCCTTGCTGCGCTTTTTGCGCGGCTCCGCCAGCAGATAAAACGCCTTGTCACCCTGCAGCACTTCGGGGGTGACCTGAACCAATGTGCCTGCTGCCAGATCGCGGGCCACCAGGAACCGGGGCACCAAGGCAAGGCCCTGGCCGGAAATGGCCGCGTCAATGGCCAGCGCCACCTGATTTAGCCGCAGCCCACGCCCTGCCTGATCTTCGACCCCCAGCTGGGCCAAAAACTGCGGCCAAAGATCGTGGCCATCATGCAGTTTTGGCAGCTCCGCCAGCGCAGACAGCGCGAGCTGTGCTGCCTGCGCTCCGGCCAGATGCGGCGAGACAACAGCGATCACATCCTGACGGAACAGACAGATGGCCTCCAGCGCGGCCCCAAAGGGCGGCGCCCCCTGTCGGATCGCCAGATTGATCCCCTCGCTATGAAAACTGGACAGTTTTTCCGTGGCCATGATCCGCAGATCGATCTCCGGGCAGACCTCGGAAAACGCGGGCAAGTTGGGGATCAACCATTTTGCAGCAAAGGCCGGCGTAACGCTGATCAGTACTTTTCCCGGCTCTGGCCGCAACACCTGCGTTGCCGCCCGCAGCCCGTCGAAACTGGCGGCCACCGCCGCGTGGTAGCCACGCCCCGCCGTAGAAAAGGCAAGCCCCTTGGCGTGGCGCTCAAACAGCGCCATGCCGAGATGGGCCTCCAACAGACGCACCTGTTGCGCCACGGCGCCCTGTGTCAGCCCCATCTCCTGGGCCGCGAGACGAAAGTTCAGATAGCGCCCCGCAACCTCAAAGGCCCGCAGCGCGTTCAAAGGGGGAAGTACATCCATATGCCAATAGTATTTCTACTGGCAGAAGAGATCAATTCTGAATCGTGGCCTTGGTGCCTCACACCTATGTTGTGACCAGATGAAGATGGAGATCACAATGTCTGTAGAAAAAGTAGCACTGATTACCGCTGGTGGCAGCGGCATGGGCGCGGATGCGGCCCGTCGGCTTGCGGCGGATGGCTTCAAGGTGGCCATTCTGTCCTCTTCGGGCAAAGGCCAGGCCCTGGGCGCGGAGCTGGATGGCTTTGGGGTTACCGGATCCAACCGCGACCCGCAGGCCCTGCAAAACCTGGTTGAGGGCGCTATGCAGCGCTGGGGCCGCGTCGATGTTTTGGTAAACTCTGCCGGGCACGGTCCCAAGGGGCCTGTGCTGGAAATTTCGGATGAAGACTGGCACATGGGCATGGAGGTCTATCTGATGAATGTGATCCGCCCAACCCGGCTGGTCACCCCAATCATGCAGGCCCAAGGGGGTGGCACCATCCTCAACATCTCGACCTTTGCCGCCTTTGAACCCGATCCGCTGTTCCCGACTTCGGCAATCTTCCGCGCTGGTCTGGCGGGCTTTACCAAGCTGTTTGCCGATAAATACGGCCCCGAAAACCTGCGTATGAACAATATCCTGCCAGGCTTTATCGACAGCCTGCCCGAGACCGAAGAGCGCAGAGCCCGCATTCCGCTGGGGCGTTACGGTCGCACAGAGGAAGTCTCGTCGTTGATTTCCTGGCTGGCCTCGGATCAGGCCGGCTATATGACCGCCCAGAACCTGCGCGTGGACGGAGGATTGACGCGCTCGGTCTGATCAGGATGAGGCGCATGCCCCGACAAAACTGGCTGCATGCGCCAACTCCCCTCCCTGACTGCCAGCCCGGCCTCCTGCGCCAAAAAGCCAGCGTGTCGCACCCTTGCTGGGCAAGTTGCACTTGTTCTCAGCTGCGGTTTGCTCAAACATAAGCGCTATATTTTACTGGAGGATTGTGGAATGACCTTTGCAAAAACGCTACTTGGCGCCGTTGCGGTACTGGCCCTGTCTGCCCCGTTAGCACTGGCCGATGAGCTACTGGCCGACTATGTCGCCTTTATCGGACGCGATGATCTGCACAACTCCAAAGGTGCACGGCTCAGCGAACCCTGGCAGATCCTGCGGCAGGACCGGGCCAATTATCACCGCTTTGGCATTTCGCAGCCTGGCGATGAATGGGATCCGGTTTTTGAGAACAAGACCAATCGCGCGGTGATGGAACGCATGATCCAGCACGGGTCCATCTCTGCTTCGGCCGGGCGGGACATCGTCCGGGGCGGTGTCATGGTGCGGGTCAAGGTCTATGACGGCGGCAAGCGCGACTACGTGCGCGTCACGGTGACCCGCTAGACTGGCCTCTTTCTGAAGGTTGACCCCTGTCTGAAAGCTGCCCCCCGTCTGAACCGCGCAGGCTCCACAGATAGTAAATCAGCGCCGGAATTTCGCGCAGCCAGAACTTCACCACTCTGCGCCCTGCAGTGCCGGTCATTGCAGGGCAATCAGCCTGCGCCGCATAGCCAAAATGGCGCGCCGTCAGCAGCGCCCGCCATTTGTGATAGCGATCGGTCACAATCACGATCTCCGGCCAGCCCAAATCAGCCAGTATGGGGCGGATATTGCGCAGGTTTTCCAAGGTGGAATGAGACTGATCTTCCCGCAGAATGGCAGCCTCAGGCAGGCCTTCGTCGCGACAAATCTGCCGTATGACTTCTGCCTCGCGCGGCGGGAACCGCCCCAACCCGCCACAGCAGATCACATGGGTGACCCTGCCCTGGAGAAACAGCTGCACTGCATGCAGGCTGCGGCGCCGCAGTGTTGGCGAGGGCTGACCGTCGCTTTGAACAGCTGCGCCCAGAACAACCGCAACGCTCACCCGCCATACTTCTTTTGCGATTTGCCCCGATAGGCCCGCGTTCCGGCCTTGCCGGCGCTGGAGCGACCGCGTGATTTCACTGCCGCCTCAGAAGCCTTCTCCACCGCATACTGGCGCGCCATCGGATCGTCCGACACCGCCAGATCCACCGCTTCCAGGCGCTTGACCTCGTCGCGCAGGCGCGCGGCTTCCTCAAATTCGAGGTTTTCGGCAGCCTTGCGCATCTCATCGCGCAGCCCGTTCAGGTGGGCCTCAAGATTGGCGCCATGCATCGGCTTGTCGATATTGGCGGTGACGCGGTTCATGTCCACGTCGCCCTGGTACAGCCCCGCCAGAACATCCTCGACGTTCTTTTTCACCGTGGCCGGGGTGATGCCGTGCTCCAGATTGTAGGCAATCTGCTTTTCACGGCGCCGGTTGGTCTCCCCCAGGGCGCGCTCCATCGAGCCGGTGATTTTATCGGCATACATGATAACGCGACCTTCCGCGTTACGTGCGGCCCGGCCAATGGTCTGCACCAAGGAGGTCTCGGAGCGCAGGAAGCCTTCCTTGTCGGCGTCCAAAATCGCAACCAAGCCACATTCGGGAATATCCAGCCCCTCGCGCAGAAGGTTGATACCAATCAGCACGTCAAAGGCGCCAAGGCGCAAATCGCGCAAGATTTCGATCCGCTCCAGGGTGTCGATATCCGAATGCATGTAGCGCACCTTGATGCCCTGTTCATGCAGGTATTCGGTCAGATCTTCGGCCATGCGTTTGGTCAGGGTGGTGACCAGCGTGCGCATGCCATTTTCAGTCACCTTGCGGACCTCATCCAGCAGATCATCCACCTGCATCTTGACCGGACGGATCTCGATCTCTGGCTCCAGCAGCCCCGTTGGACGGATCACCTGTTCGGTGAAAACCCCGCCTGCCTGATCCATCTCCCAGGCCGCAGGGGTTGCGGAAACAAACACCGATTGCGGCCGCATCGCGTCCCATTCCTCGAACTTGAGCGGCCGGTTGTCCATGCAGGAGGGCAGCCGGAAGCCATGCTCTGCCAGGGTGGATTTGCGCCTGAAGTCGCCTTTGTACATGCCGCCGATCTGCGGCACCGAGACATGGCTTTCATCGGCAAAGACAATGGCATTGTCAGGGATGAATTCAAACAGGGTTGGCGGCGGCTCACCAGGGCCACGACCGGTCAGATAGCGCGAGTAGTTCTCGATACCATTGCAATGGCCAGCGGCCTCCAGCATCTCGATATCAAAGTTGCAGCGCTGTTCCAACCGCTGCGCCTCCAGCAGTTTACCCTCACCGTTGAATTGGTCCAGCCGCTGCTTCAGCTCTTTCTTGATGGAAATAACCGCCTGATTTAGCGTTGGTTTTGGCGTCACATAGTGAGAGTTCGCATAGACGCGGATCTGTTCAAATGACCCGGTCCGCTCACCCGTCAGCGGGTCAAACTCGGTGATTGCCTCCAGCTCCTCGCCAAAGAAGGACAGCTTCCAGGCGCGATCTTCCAGGTGAGCAGGGAAGATTTCCAGCGTGTCGCCACGCACCCGGAAAGAGCCGCGCTGAAAGGCCTGATCGTTGCGTTTGTACTGCTGCGCCACCAGGTCAGCCATCACCTGACGCTGGTCGTATTCCGCGCCGACCTTCAGATCCTGGGTCATCGCCGAATAGGTTTCAACCGAGCCGATACCGTAGATACAGCTGACCGAGGCGATGATGATCACATCGTCGCGTTCCAGCAAGGCCCGCGTCGCCGAGTGGCGCATCCGGTCGATCTGTTCGTTGATCTGACTTTCTTTCTCGATGAAGGTATCCGAGCGCGCCACATAGGCCTCGGGCTGGTAATAGTCATAAAAGGAGACAAAGTATTCCACCGCATTGTCGGGAAAGAAGCCTTTGAATTCGCCATAGAGCTGCGCCGCCAAGGTCTTGTTTGGCGCCAAAATAATCGCCGGACGCTGGGTCTCTTCGATAATCTTGGCCATGGTGAATGTCTTGCCGGTGCCGGTGGCGCCCAACAGCACCTGATTGCGCTCGCCCTCCTTTACCCCGGCGCTGAGTTCCGCAATTGCGGTTGGCTGATCGCCAGCCGGCGAAAACTCGGTATGCATGACAAAGGCCTTACCGCCTTCCAGCTTGGGGCGCTGCACGGCATCCCGTTCAACCATATGCACAGACTGCTGTTCTGGCGTCTTGGCTGCGGATTTGTCTGAATGGGCGTAGGGCATCCGGCTCTCCTGTGAGTCGCGCTGATTTTGGTCTGTTTTTGTTCTTGTTCAAGGGGCATTTGTTGTAATTTCGGGCGCAGCCCTGTTGCCGCAGTGCAAAACCTGTTGAATACGCCGGATTTGTCACCTTGTAGCAAAGGCCGATTGGGCGCATAAATGCGCCAAGACGAGTCACGAGGAGAGCCCATATGCGAGCGCGGATTTACCGGCCAGCCCGAAACGCCATGACATCCGGAATGGCCAAGACCCGCAAATGGGTATTGGACTACGCCCAGGCAAGTGCACGCGAAGTTGATCCTTTGATGGGCTGGACCTCTTCCTCTGATACACAAAGCCAGGTCCGCCTGCGCTTTGACAGCAAAGAGGCCGCGCTGGAATATGCGCAGGACCACGGAATTGATGCCGAAGTGATCGAGCCAAAGGCGCGCAAGGCCAATATCCGTGACGGTGGCTATGGTGAAAACTTCGCCACCGACCGGCGCGTTCCCTGGACCCACTGACCGGCCCCCAATCGGATGGAAATCCGAAACTCAGATCCAACGCTTCCAGCGCTGCGTCCTCTTATTGAGGGCAATCAAAGCCATGGCGCTGCTGCAACCGCTGCGGACAGCGACCATACCTTTGGTGTCGAAGACCTGAGCCACCCGGCCGTACGGTTCTTTGCAGCCTTTGAGGGAGAAACAGCCCTGGGCTGTGGCGCCTTCAAAGCGCTGCGTGATGGTACCGCAGAGGTGAAATCCGTGTTTGTCTGTAAATCCGCACGGGGTCGTGGGGTGGCGAAACGGCTGATGGATCATCTGGCAAGCCAAGCCACAAAGGCAGGTTTTTCGGCGCTGGTACTGGAGACAGGATCGTCGCTGTGCCCGGAGTATGACGCAGCCCGAGCCCTATATGAACGCCTGGGCTACGCCTATTGCCCACCGATTGAAGGCTACGGCGAAGACCCGATGAGCGCCTTTATGCGGCTGCCCCTCCCTGTCAAAGGCTAACAGCCACTGGCAAGTAAACACAGGCCAGCAAACACAGGTCAGCAAGCATTGGGCCGCAAAATCTTTTCAAATACCGCTGGGCGCCGCTGGTTGAGCGCTTCTGACGTCTCTTTTGGAGATCACAGTGGCCTGAGCACGTCACCACGGCAGATTTTCTTCCTCTTTAGGTGATCCAAAATTTGCACCCATCCGTAGTGTTGTTATGATCGAGCTCGTATTAGAACATCACTCTGCTGGCCCTGTAAAAACGGGCCGTCTCAGAACAGGAAGAGCCGTGCCGCGACCAGAGCAGCCAATGTCTCAACTGACGGTCTGGCTTATCGCGGTGCGGGATCACCGGGACCGAGACGCGTTTTCCGGGCTGTTCGACTATTTTGCGCCTCGGCTCAAGGGGTTCATCATGCGCAGTGGCACCAGCGCAGCCCAGGCGGAAGAAATTGTTCAGGATGTGATGCTGACAGTCTGGCGTAAGGCGGCGATGTTCGATCCCCACCGTGCGCAGGCCTCGGCCTGGATTTATCAAATCGCCCGAAACCGTCAGATTGATATAATCCGTAAGGAAAACCGGCCAGTGCCAGACGAGTTGGCGCAGGACCCCGGATCGGAACCGGATGCCAGCCAGATCCTGGCCTTTGACCAGGAGGCAGAGCAGCTCAAAACCGCCTTGGACCTGCTGCGGCCCGACCAAAAAGAGATGATCGAGAAAGCCTATATGGGAGATCTCACGCATCAGGAAATAAGCCTTCAAACCGGACTGCCATTGGGCACTGTGAAATCACGTATTCGCCTTGGCCTTGACCGTTTGCGTAAAGAACTAAAGGGGTTGCGCTAGATGCATGCAATCACACACCATATTCCAGATGATATGATGGCAGCCTATGTCGCTGGCACGCTGCCTCACCCGTTTGCAATGGTTGTTGCAACACATATTTCGCTCTGCCCGGACTGCCGGGCGGACTATGGCGCACACCAGACGCTGGGGGGCGCGGTGCTGCAGCGCACTGAAAATGTTGCGCTCTCTAGCAGCTTAAAGTCCAACGTGATGGCGCTGCTTGATGAACCGGTGCGACCTGAACCAATATATGACGCCCGCGACATCTATCCAGGCCCAGTCATGGAAGCCCTGAAAGGCCGTTCGCCGCGCTGGAAGACACTGGGCATGGGGGTCAGACAAAGCATTCTGTCTGCAACAGATACAGGATCCGTGCGGCTGTTGTATATTCCGGCTGGGCAAGCTGTTCCCGACCATAGCCATAATGGCCTGGAACTGACCCTGGTTCTGCAGGGCAGCTTTAGTGATGAAACCGGGAGCTTTGGTGTGGGCGATGTTGAAATCGCGGATGAAGAGCTGGAACACACGCCCATAGCCGATGCAGGGGATGCCTGTATTTGCTTGGCGGCAACCGATGCGCCACTGCGGTTCAACGCCTTCATGCCGCGCTTGTTGCAACCCTTTTTCCGAATATAGGCTGCCCAGGAAACCGTTTGTGCACAGCTGCGCACCTGACAGGTGGTAGCGCTCGATGCACTGCATCTACTGAGCGCATTAGGGACTGGGCGAACTAGGGACTGGGTCAAACAAGGACCGGGCGAAATGGCGCGACCCGTCTATTTGCCGCGATAGACCAGCCAGTCGGGCAGCAAGGCAAGCGCCTTGATGGCCCATGAAAACGGTCGTGGGAAATCGGTGCGAAACCGCCGCGTCTGCATGGCACAGAGCACATGCTCCGCTGCTGTCTCTGCGGACATCAGCTGCGGCATTGAAAAATCGTTCATGTCAGTCAGGCGCGTTTTTATAAAGCCGGGATTAACAATGCGAATGGTGACACCGCTGCCGCGCAGATCGTGGCGCATCGTTTCTGCCAGGCTGATCAGCGCTGACTTGCTTGCCCCGTAGCCAACCGCTGCAGGCAACCCCTGATACCCCGCCAATGATCCAATCAACGTGATATCACCGCTCTCCTTTGCGACAAATTCAGGTAGGATATGGCCCAACACCCGCACAGCGCCGGAAAAATTCACCTCCAGCATGCCCAGGGCTGTCTGGCTGTCCCATTCCTGGCTGCGCATCGGGGCATAGGTGCCCGCGTTGTAAACCACGCCATCAATCGGCCCCAGGTTTTTTACCGCGTCCTGCACCGAGGTCGCATCGGTCACGTCCATCGCCAGCGGTGTTGCTGATCCAAGAGCCCAAGCAAGCTGTTGTAACCGCTTGCCAGATCTGGCGGACAGAACCACATGCGCCCCCGCATCAACCAGCCCCTTGGCAACCTCCCGCCCCAGGCCTTCGCTTGCACCGATCACCCAATAGGTCTTTCCCTCCAGCGTGCTCATGATCCAATACTCGACGTCTTGCTGTCAGAAATCAGCGGTTTCGGGGGTTCTGGCTTGCGCAGGAACGGCGCACCCTTGAGCTTTAGCTTCAGGGCCTGCCAATAAATCAATGCCACAACCCGCACCGCGCCCAAAGGACGGCGAATTGCCACCCTGGCCAGGCCCGCCGTTGTTGCTGGGGTTCTCAATCCATTCAAAGTGGCCAGAACCCCCTCGTCTCCATTTTCATATGAGATGCGGATATTGAAGGCGCGTTCGGTCATACCAAAGTTGAAGAGATATCGCCCGGCGACCTGCTGAAACGGCGACACATGCATCAGTTTCTCTGCCTCGATCCGGTCAGATCGCTTGATGGGGCGGAAATCGGAATGGGCGCAAAAATAGCAGTGGCGGTGGCCAAAGGTGTTGTTCACTTCTGCAATAAACGCCCGCGGCTCCCCATCAACCACGGCGATCCAAAAGCTTACAGGATTGAAGTTGAACCACAAAAAGCTCGGCTGGGTGAGAAGCAACAGCTGCGCCTGCTCTACAGGAAAGCCGCGCTGGTGCAGTTCATTGCGAAACCAATCTACCCCCTGCCCTTGCCCACGCGGCCCACCATGGTGATGGTCGTGCAGCGAGAACAGATTAAAGCGGTTGCGCGACAAAAGCGGTTGCGCCGCTTGGGTCAAATCCGTCAACACATAGTCGACCCCATAGCGAAAGGCGTTGGCCAGGCTGCCGCGGCGGCTGTGATAGGTTTGGGCTGATACAAGTTCAATCATGTGACCATTACGGAAAACATCGGCCTCTGGATCACCGCGCTGCGAATTTCCTTTATCAAAAGTGATCCGCTTGCCGATCCCCCCCGTATTCCTTGAAACATAATCACACATGAGGACCGCATGTTGGACCAAACCCAAGGCCCGCGCCGCAAAATAGCGATCATCGGAGGTGGCATTTCTGGACTGTCAGCAGCCTACTATCTGTCCGCCACCCATGACGTGACCCTATATGAGGCGGCACCACGTTTGGGAGGCCATGCGCGCACGGTTTTGGCAGGGCAGAATGGCGATCAGCCAGTCGATACAGGTTTTATCGTTTTCAACTACGCCACCTATCCCTATCTCACCCGCCTGTTTCGCGACCTCGACGTGCCGGTGATCAAAAGCGAAATGAGCTTTTGCGCCAGTATCGACGATGGCAGGATCGAATATGGGCTCAACAGCCTTGCAGCGATCTCCGCACAAAAACAAAACCTGGTCCGGCCGCAATTTTACAAGATGGTGCTGGATATCTTGCGGTTTGGCAAAGAAGCCGAAGCGGCGGCGACGGATGACAGCAAAACCATTGGTGAACTGGTGGATGAGCTGGGGCTTGGGACCTGGTTCCGCGATCATTACCTCATGCCCATGTGCGGCGCGATCTGGTCTACGCCGGTGACCGATGTGGATGCCTTTCCAGCAAAGTCCCTGGTCAATTTTTTCCGCAACCACGCCCTGCTGGCCGGGACCGGACAGCACCAGTGGTGGACGGTCAAAGGCGGCAGCATCGAATATGTGCGCCGACTGGAGGCGGCCCTGCTGGCACGCGGCTGCAAAATTCATACAGGTTCACCAATCCAAAAGGTAACCAGAGATGCGCGCGGTGTAAGCCTGACGCCGCAGGAGCAATACAGCCAGCGCTTTGATGAGGTCGTCTTTGCCTGCCATTCGGATCAGGCACTACGCATTCTGGGCCAGCAGGCCACAGCTGCTGAAAAAGCCGCCCTGGGCGCGATCCGCTACCAATCCAATACGGCCGTTCTACATTGTGACCCAGGGCAGATGCCCAAACGTCGCAGCTGCTGGTCCAGCTGGGCGTATCGCAGCCAGGATGGGGGTGTTGGCGTGACCTATTGGATGAACCGCCTGCAGAATATTCCCGAAAGCGACCCGCTGTTTGTGACCTTGAATCCAACGCGGCCCATTGCCGCCGACAAGGTCTATGACCGGGTTGAGTTCGCGCACCCGGTCTTTGACCAGGCGGCGCTCGGGGCGCAGCGCGATCTGCGTGGCCTGCAGGGCCAGAACAACAGCTGGTTCGCGGGCGCCTACAACCGTCACGGCTTTCACGAAGATGGCATCGCCAGCGCTATGCGTATTGTTCGCATGATTAATGCGCCCTCACCACTGCTTCACAAAGGATCCCAGCATGACATTGACGCACAAGGCGATGAAATCGCAATTCCTGGAAACCTGCGCGCGACTGCGTGAGGGCCGACTGACCCTGCGGACCCCCGACGGGGAGCGCTATCAGTTTGGGGATCACGGACCAGAGGCCGAAATGCAGATCCGCGATTGGGCAGCGGTTTCTGCGATGGCGGCGCATGGTCAGGTGGGATTGGGTGAGGCCTATGTTCAGGGACTATGGGATACCCCCTCGATTGAGGGGTTGATGTCGCTTGCCATGATCAACCGCGAACATCTTGGCAGTTATGACCAGGCCAGCCCGTTCAACCGCGCCAAGTTTCGCCTTGTGGACAGGGTGCTGCGGGCCAATTCCAAACGCGGCTCCCGTAAAAATATCCGCGCGCATTATGATGTTGGAAACGAGTTTTACCAGCTCTGGCTCGACGAAGGCATGACCTATTCCTCAGGTATTTTTGGTGAAACCGGCGATGATCTGGCCCAGGCACAGTCACGCAAAAACGAACGGGTCTTGTCCCGTCTCACCACCGGCGAACGTGTGCTGGAAATCGGCTGTGGGTGGGGTGGCTTTGCAGAACAGGCCAGCGCCGAGGGCCGCGATGTGACAGGCGTCACCATTTCACGCAACCAGCACAGCTATGCCGATTGCCGTCTTGATGGCCGCGCCGACATTCAGCTGCGGGACTACCGCGATGTGCAGGGAACATTCGACAATATCGTCTCTATCGAGATGATCGAAGCGGTGGGCGAAAAATACTGGCCCAGCTACTTTTCGGCCCTGAAACAGAACCTGTCGGCAGGTGGCCGCGTCATGCTGCAGGCCATCACGGTACCGGATTCGTTTTTTGAAACCTACCGCACCTCCTCCGATTACATCCGGCAATATGTTTTCCCCGGCGGCATGCTGTTGTCGGATCGGGTGATTGAAAGCCAGGCCACTGCGGCGGGCCTGCAGGTGAAAAACAGTTTTGCCTTTGGCCAGGACTACGGCAAAACCTGCCGGATTTGGGCTGAACGTCTGGTCGCGCAGCAACGCAAGATCAAAGAACAGGGCTATGACGAAGGGTTTTTCCGCAACTGGCAGTACTACCTTGAAATCTGCGCTGCCTCCTTTGCGATTGGGCACACGAATGTCGTCCAGATCGAGTTGGCCCATGCGTAGCTTGCTACTTGGCCTCTGCATCTGGCTGGCGCCAATTGTTGCCTCGACCAGCCAGGCCAGCAACCTGCCAAACGGCGCCGAGCAACGCGGCGAGGCAGCCTTTAGGTTTCTGGGGTTTCAGATCTACACTGCGCGATTGTTCACCAAAGGCGGCCTGCCCCTGGACTGGTCGCAGGATTTTGGTCTGGAGCTGACCTATAAGCGCAATCTCAGCCAGTCTGATCTGGTGGAGGCCACCCTGCGCGAAATGGACCGCATGGGCAATGCCCTGCCCATTCGCGGGCAGCTGGAAAACTGTTATCAGGCTGTCCGCTCAGGGGACACATATCTGGCCGTCAGCAACGGCCCGGACCAGCTCACCTTCTGGCGCAATGATGTGGCGGTTTGCACGCTGTCTCATGCGGGTATCAAAACCCGATTCATGGAGATCTTTCTGGGTGAAAACAGCCGCTCGGAGCGTTTTACACAGGCGCTGCTGGGGCAGTGATGCTGTATCCAAGGATTAGCCTTTATGCCCTGATGCTGGCCAGTGCCGGGATCCCTTTGTACATTCACTTGCCACAGTATGCCGCCACCGATCTTGGCATCGGGCTTGGGGCCTTGGGGGGTGTTTTGCTGGCCATCCGCCTGTTTGATCTGGTGCAGGACCCGCTGATCGGCTGGGCCGTGGATCGATGGCCGCAAAAGCAGTCCAGCTTTGCTTGGCTCGCCGCCGGTGGGCTGGCCGTGGGGTTTCCGCTTTTGTTTGGACTACAAGCCAGCCCCTATGTGTTGGCCAAGATGATCCCCATCCTGTTGCTGCTGTTCTCCGCCTACAGCCTGGGTATGATCTTGCTCTATGGGCGCAGCACTACCCTTGCCAAATCTGCTGAACCGCGTGCTGTAATGACGCTGGCCGCATTCCGCGAAAGCGGCATGCTGATCGGTGTGATTTTGGCAGCGATTGCTCCGGCTCTCCTGGTTGGCATGGGGGCTGCGGGACAGGGCTATGGAGCATTTGGCCTGCTGCTGGGTGCAGTGGCAATCGTCACCGCCCTGCTGACCAGACCGGTCTGGTCACAGCCTGCGGTGGCCGGTCGCCCCCTGAGCTATGCCTCCCTGTCCCAGTCCGGGGCGACCAGCCTGCTGATCCTGGCGATCCTGAACAGTCTGCCGGTGGCCCTGACCTCCACCTTGTTTCTGTTTTTTGTACAAGACTACCTGAACTTACCAAAACTGGCAGGGCCACTGCTGGTACTGTTCTTCCTGTCTGCCGGTCTCAGCGTGCCCTTGTGGACCCTGGTCAGCCACAGGATCGGGGCCAAAGCCACGCTGTTGATCGCCATGCCTTTGGCCATTGCCAGCTTTGTCGGAGCCGGGTTTCTAAATCCGGGAAACGCCTATGGCTTTGCTCTGATCTGTCTGGCGTCAGGGGCGGCGCTGGGGGCGGACATGCTGCTGTTGCCTGCCCTGTTCAGCATTGCCCTGACCAAAGCAGGCCTAAGCGCGGGAACAGCCTTCGGTATTTGGTCCTTTGCCGGAAAACTTGCCCTGGCCCTTGCAGCCGCAGTCACTTTGCCACTGCTACAGGCATTTGGCTTTACCCCTGGCACACACAACACGCCAGAGGCGCTGTCGGCGCTTGTCGCGGCCTATGCGATCCTTCCTTGTGTCCTGAAATCCGCAGCCTTTTGCTATGCTCTACGGCTGCCCAGTGAAAGCTCCTCCTGATGAAATTGCTTGTCGCCTGCCTCGTGATCTTTCTTGTGGCCATAGTTGCCAAGACCTACCTCTTTAGTTTCCGGTTCCAATCACCACAGGATTACGCTGGAACCGGCCCGCAGTTTGATCTCAAGACCCATCTATCTGGCGAGATCCTGTCCGAAGGGTTGATCTTTGGCCCAAATGGCAAGATGACCAACAGCTTTGTAGCAAAAATGGTCGGCACCTGGGACGGGGACACGGGCACCCTGAGCGAAGAATTCACCTATTCCAATGGGAAAACCCAAAGCCGGAAATGGTATCTGACCCTCGGCCCAAACAATACCTTTACTGCCACAGCTGATGACCTGGTGGGAGAGGCACAGGGGGTGGTTTCCGGGTCAACCGTCCGCTTGCGCTATGAGATCATTCTTCCCGAAGATTCCGGGGGACACACCTTGCAGGCCACAGACTGGATGTACCTTACCGCCGATGGCGCGATCATGAACAAGTCAGAGATGCGAAAATTTGGCCTGAAGGTCGCGGAACTGGTCGCGACAATGAGACCAAACTAAAAGCCACCCAAGGCATAGCCCCAGTTTGAGGGCTATGCAGGATTTTGAAGGCACCTCTGAAACGACAGCCCCAATTGAAACGACAGCCCTAATTGCCGCCGACAGTCTGTTGCCCGCGGGTAAAGTTGCGGGACGTAAATTCTTTTTTCGGGCCGCCGTTCCATTTCTCTAGCAAGTTGACAAGGCAGAGGATTTGACTGATACAGCCGAGACAAGTGCGGGCCGTTAGCTCAGCTGGATTAGAGCAGGGAACTTCTAATTCTCAGGTCGGGGGTTCGAGTCCTCCACGGCTCGCCATTTCCTCCCATTGTGCTGCCAATGGGGCATAAGTGTGCGAATTCAGCGTGTTTCATGCGAATTCCTGTCAAGAAGTTTGTCATCGCACTTCTAACCCTTCAACCTTCACGATCTGTGCGTTTTTGCTGATAAGAAGTTGGCCCCAGCATAGCAGCCCCACGCATGCTTTTCCCACGACTTCGCTGTTTCTTGTCTGCAACATGGACTGGGAGGTGTCATTCCAAGATCTCTTCGACCTCATTGCGGAGATAGACCGGCCCATAATCTTCTCCATTTGGTGCAAAGGTTTCCACTCCAGCTGATCTCAGCTTCCCCAGCAATATCTTCCGATGTTGGCCAAATTTTTGCTCCATCGTCGCCGGGGTCATAAAGCGCTTGTGGAACTGGGTGATGTCGTCGGGAGAGAGGTATGATTGGTCAGGATCGCCCTTCGGGTGTGGCGTAAGGGTTTCAGGAGTATGGCCCTCTGCCGCAAGTTTTTTAAACCAGCCAGATATTCGAATGCCAACTGACCGGCCAAATGCATAAGCCGTTAGAAACTCTTGGTCCGTGACCTTTTGTTTTGGTGGCCGCATGCCATTGATTTCTGTTTTCAAAACACAGAACCCAGCATAGCCTTCAACGTTAGTGTAGTGCCCGAGCTGAAGTTCACCATTTCGCAGGGCTTCGATGATCTTCCCAACCCACAAACCTGTGCGCTTTTTAGCCTGCTGAATACCTTCCCATTTAGTGTTGGTAGGCGCTACAGGCTGCGCAATTTCCAAGAGTTCTTCCACCAATGCAATACCATCAGATATGCGCCAAGGAGAATTGATCGTTGCAACCTGGATCCGAGGTTTTATCACACCGTCCTCTGCAAGCGATTTGAATTGCATGAAGGTTGCTCCCATTTCGTGCTGCATTTTCGCGGGACCAACCAAAGTCGGTACTTCTGCCAGTAGATCGGCATAGGCTACAGCGTCAAACGTCTTCCGAGAGACCGGCCGTTGATCGTCGGCAGTAATAGCCCTGGCATCTACTAGAAACTGTTCAAGCAGGGCAGGTCCGATCTTGGCTTCTCGAGCAGATGTGCCAACAGAATGCAATTTCCTCGTAGGTTGGAAGTATCCGAGAACGGTTTCACCAGGCGCTATTGGCCAGTAATCAAGGATGCAGTCTCTCATGATTTTCCGAAAGGGAGCGAAATCCTCTTTGGCTAGGTAAAATTGTGTCAGTTCTACGTATAGTTTTCCGAAGGCTTTTTGAGGTTCGTCGTTGTGTCCGCTCGCCAGCGAGACCAATGCATCTGACCTGAGCCCCTGAATTTCCTCCATTTTTGTGTAGAGTCCGCCCAACCGAAGGACGGACAAATGAAGACGAGATTCACGGACGAACAGATCATCCAAATGATCAAGGAGCAGGAAGCTGGCGAGAAGACGGCTGACGTT
>CAJQNB010000005.1 GCA_905479575.1 uncultured Pseudophaeobacter sp. | reverse complement strand
ATTCCCACTCGGACGGCAGCTCTGACCCGTGGGCGGGGCTGAAAGGAAAGCAGGCTTTCTGATTTGTGATCCCTCAAGGGGTCGAGAAAGCAATCCCGGATGCGCTGGCAAGAACGTCAGGCACCGGCCAATCCAAGAAGGAACCAACTCATGTTCGCAGGAACCCTCACCCGCAACGTCGAGACCGCAGCCGCCGAATACACCGGCATGATCCATTCGACGCGCTTTGACATTGCCATCCAGCTCGAGGCACGGGCCAAGATGTCCGCTCGCAGCCCGGATTACGACGTGACGGCAGTCAACAAATCAGGCCGCAAGGTGCGTATCGGCACGGCCTGGAACGAGACCGGGAATACCAGCGGCAACCCCTACATCTCGATGCAGATCGATGTCGGCCTCGGCCCGTTCCGGGTCAACGCGGTGCAGACGAAAGAGGCGCGTGCGGCCCAAAGCGGCGCGTTCGAGATCATCCCACTGGTCTCGAACGGCCTGATGAAATCCGGCTCGATCTCGGGCGAGCTCACCGCCATGGACGCCGACAACGCCTTCACCGGCTACATCGCCAACATGATGTTCGATCTGGAGTTCATGCTGATCGAGAACAGCTACAAATCCGAGGAAACCCACCCCGATTACCGTATCGAGGTCAGCTCGCCCCGGGGCACACCGATCCGCGTCGGCTCGGCCTGGATGGCGAAAAGCAGCCGCACGGGCAATGACTACCTGTCGCTGCTGATCAACACGCCCGATGGCGACCTGCGCGTGAACGCCGTGCAGAACGAAGAGCAGCGCGGCGGGCAGGCCTTCTCCATCATCCCGTTCATCGACAGCGGTGAGCAGCCGCAGGACGCAGGCACGGGGCTGTCGTTGGTCGCCTAATTGGTACGCGAGGGCGAGACGATCTGAACCCAAAGGGGAGCCGTGGGATCAAGGTTCCCCTTTTTCAGTGCTGGTGTGGTTGAATGTACCCAGCGTAAATTGCAGACGTTCGTGTCGCCCGCAGCTAATGCAACCGAAGTGCCCAAGGTGACCAGGGCGCTCCCGATCGGTTTCGCGTATGCAGCGAGACGTCCGTCATCTTCAACGGCCCTTTGCTGCCATCGATCTGGAATGCCGCCGCTGCGGAGTAGCGTCACCGAACCGGCCATTCATGGATTGTGCCGCATTTGGAGATGGCGGTTGATCGCAGAACGGGGCTTCCCCACCGTTCCGGAGGGGAGTTCAAATGATTGACCTGGATAGGCAGCACTTATGTCACAGTCAGGTCTTGCAGGCATTACCGAGCCCAACATCAATTAAAATGTCCCGAGAATCCCACGTCTTTGCGCTGCCCGCATTGGCCATTTCTTTAAGCACACTTTTGCAAGGAGAGCGCAATGGAACTTCAACCTCAACTAGTAGCAAATTGGCATGTTACAGAAGCCTGCAATTATCGTTGCAAGTTTTGCTACGGGCATTGGTCCAAACCAAAGGCTTCGGAACTTTGGCGCGATCATGCCGCGTGTAGGTTGCTGATATCGGAACTGGGCCGGTTTCTGTCACCTGACAACCCGCTTTGGGAACAACGTTTTGCCCGTCGGCCGCGACTTAACATTGCCGGAGGTGAGCCGACGCTTTGGGCAGGCGAGCTCGGGCACGTGGTTGATCACGCCGTTGCAGCTGGATTTGACGTGAGTTTGATCAGCAACGGTAGCCGTGCCGAAACGCTACTCAACGTTGCTTCAAAAATTTCAATGCTCGGCCTTAGTATAGATTCCACTCATTGCGACGGGAACTTGCGGATCGGACGAGTGGACAGAAGGGGCGCGCAAACCGGTTCGGACGATCTTATCGACTTGGTCCGCGAGTTGCGCGCCGCCAACCCTACACTGCAGATCAAGCTAAACACGGTCGTAAATGCGGTGAATGCCGAAGAGGATTTCTCGGCACTCATTTCCCATATTGCGCCAGACCGTTGGAAGGCCCTACGAATGCTGCCGTCCTACAATGACGAGCTGACCGTGGATGAAGAAAAATTCAAAAGGTTTGTCAGCCGCCACGCCGCTTTCCGGCGCATCCTTTCCGTCGAGGATAACCCCTCGATGGTCCAGTCCTATCTTATGATCGATCCGCATGGTCGCTTCTTCCAGAACAGGCTGGACAATAAAGGGTATTACTACAGCGAACCCATCCTCGATACCGGGATCGAACGCGCGTTTGCGCAAATCCCGTTCTCCATCAACAGGTTTCTTGCGCGCGACCAACCTCTGGAGAGCACGTCATGAAATACTCGACCAGCAAAGAGATCGAGAAAGAGGTGCAATCGCGCGTACGAGAGGGCTGGCAGTATGTCCGAAAACGCAAACATGGGAGGCTGGTATCACCGACTGGTGGCTTTGTAACCGTGCCATGCACCCCCAGCGATCGCCGGGCGCTTCGCAACTTCCGGCGCGATGTGGAGCGGGTGTTGCATGGGCAGGCAAAACGTCACGCAGGCTGATTTGCCTCGCTCCAGCCGTGCTCGACCTCGGCCGCGGCGAGCAAAAACACCTTGCGCGCCTTGGTCACGTTCTGCTTTTGCAGATACCTGTAGGAGCGCGCGACAAAGGCACAATAGCATAGCCCCAAATCGAGCCGGTCAAAGAGGTCGGAGTTGGTTTTGCAGACCTCTGGGGTTTCGCTGACGCGTTTGAGGTCTTTTCGCAGCCTGTCCAGTGGTGGCACGTCTCTTCCACTTGCCATTTTGGACCATTCAATGCGCGCGCTTTCAGGATCCAAATGCGGAGAGAGCGCAGCGTAGAAGCCGCTCTTCGTTTCGTAGACAAGTGCGCTTTGGGCCGTGTCCAGCCATCTTGCTAAAGCCAGACGCGGTCCTCTGCGGATGGCATCCCCGCACGCAAGTTTTCGGAGCAACAGGACGCTCTCGGGCCTGTCTGGCCCGGTTTCAATTATCAAATTAAAGACAAAGACGCTCGCCATGAAAATATGTATCGGTGCCATGATAGCCCGCAAATCGGCGCGGTTGGTTGTTTCGAGCATGCTGGCACAGTCGTAGAAAAGCGGAGCAACGTGGGATTTCGGCACCCGGCGCAGTTCAGAAGCGAGCGCTTTCGACCCGCCTGAGGCCACGACCTCCTGTAAGTAATCCGAGGCAAGGACTGCGTCCTGAACGGCCTTGAGTGTATGAGCGCCGCGATCGCGCAAACCGGGTTCCGCTATAGACCAGGTGCCAAGCCGGATCACTTCGTTAGGCATATCTTGCGGGGATAGAAAAGAGAACCGGTGTTTGGCTTCAAGGTATCTGATGAACTTTGTAACCGCAGTCTTGGTTGCGTTGCCGGTCTTAAGCGCTCTCGTCCAGAACCTGTGTTGCGCTTCGTTGCCACCAACGCCCCCAACACGCGGTCCGAGCATAGAGTTCTTCAAAGACACCCCAACGATGTCGCAGTAGTCTTCCGGGTCGAGCAATAATCGTGCAAACCGCTTATTTTCACCGAAGAGAATCTGGGTTTGTGTCATTGTTGTCTGCGTAGCCTCGAGCTTTGATCGCCTGTGATCATAGTTAAGTTATGTATATGGCAAATGTTCGGTTTTCGTAAGCGTTCGCCGTGCGGGCTGCGATCTTGGGATAAGCATGGCACATCGTGATGGGCAATTACTCGATCGGCCCAGAGCCGACCTTCAGCCTTGGATCAGAATGCCGCATCGCAGCCTATCAAAGCTGCCGTTCGCCGCACTTGCGAATCCCGGCGGGATCCGAAGGTCTGCTGAGCGGGACAAAGCCGCCGTTTCAACGAACAGCCTCAATCCCATCTTCTATCTATAGTATTGACTCCAATCATAGAGCTGTCCGAAAACACCGCAAAGTGCATCTCCCTTCGCAGTAAGCGAGTACCCGACACGTTGACGTGCATCGTTCTTTGGAGAACGCAATATCAACCCTTGCTCCTCGAAATCCTTCAACTGATCGGTCAGTACCTTCCGACTGATGCCGTCTATCGCTCGTGTGAGCTCTAGAAAATGAAGTTCACCTTCCGTTAGGCAGTGCAAAATTCTTGGCCCGTGTTTGCCACCTAACGTACGAAGTATTTCGGCGACGGGGCACGCACCGGTGATTGGATCTGCCCAAGACTTAATGAGAACATTTTTCTCTGTCACCTTGATCTCCCGTTACAAAAAAGTACCCAATTGTCGTGCTCGGCTGAGCGTTTAACAAACGCATTCAACACAGATTGGAGCTAGCACTTATAATGTCAAAAACTGTCATAGAAACAATCCCCATACTGCCATTTGGCATGGTTAATTCATTCCTCATCGCCTTCGAGGGGAAAGCCATACTTATCGATACTGGCCTCCCTCAATCAGAGCCCAAAATTCTCAAGGCGTTGAAGAAACACTCTTTAGTCTGGTCGGATGTTAATGCCATCGTCCTGACGCATGCGCATATCGATCACGCTGGATCTGCAGTCGCGATTAAATCCCTAACATCCGCACCGATTATCGCACATGAAATGGAAATACCATATTGCCAAGGTGAACGGCCCACCTTGAACGCAACGGGGCTGTTTGGACGCCTCTTCTACAAAACAGGCGCGATTCTGGAACCCTTCCCCTATTTCCGGCCAGACGTTCCTATAGCGCAGCCCAAACTGAATCTTTCAGAATATGGTTTTCCGATGTGTACACTTCATTTCACTCCTGGACATACTCCTGGGTCGCTATCAGTACTGTTTGACGATGGACGGGTGATCGCTGGTGATCTGGCAGCTTCGGGAATACTTCTCGGTGGAATTGCCTTTCGCAAACGCCCCAAACGCCCTCCCTTTGAAGAAAGTGCCGCTCTGGTTGCTACGTCCCTTGAACAGCTTTTGGCACTAGGGGCGCGAAAATTCTATATTGGTCATGGTGGACCACTTGGAGCCAAAACGATCGACACTCATGTTCATGCGTTGAGAAAGATTAGCCCCTTACCGGGTTGATCGTCGATTTCTACCAACGTGAAACACCGGTCAAAATGGGCTCACAGTCGCCGTTCTCCGCACCAGCACACCAACACGGTACTGAGGCAATTAGTCAAGGTCGGCTGAGCGGACTTTGCAGTCATTTTGGCACTTCGATGATCCGCAAGAAGTTCCGATATCTCTCCTCGATCCGACTTTCCTGACCGGCATAGATGGCGCAACCTTCGGCGAGAGCAGAATTGATCTCGCTGATTAGAGCAAGCATCTGTTCGTTGGTCAGTATCGCATTGAGTTCAGCCAGAACCACCTTCTCAGCACGCTGATCTGAATTCCGAAGGTCCCTAGCCAAATCAGACAGTTCCGTGCGGAGCGCTTCAACATCGCTGTCACGGATGCGCGCTTCCCACTTAGTGAGGTGGTAGATGATGTTGAACGGGGAGAAGTTGAATGCTCCGATACCGCAACATTCCTTTTCGCAAATTGTCTCGCAGGTATTGCAGAGCGCTGCAAAGGACGGAGGTAGCTGAATTTCGATCATGCGTTGAGCATTTCTCAGAAATATAAGATGGCTGCAATGGGCTCACTGCCGACATTGAGGGCAAAAATCCGCGTTTGACTGCTTGAATGTCCGGTTCCGGGAAGTCGATACGCGATTTGTGCATGTGCTGCAACGAGAGCTAGCCTTGCTTCGAACCGGCCACTTTGGGCTGGCTGGCGTCATCTGGCCGATTGGATCTGATACGGATTCGCTGAAACCTTGCAGCCGCATCGCGGCAAGTCCGCTGTGAACCCAAGGTGACCAATGCTGCACTATCCACGAATGGCGGCTGCCGGGGGATAGTTAGTCAAAATGAATGAACCAACTTTTCCTCATATCTGTTCACTTTGAGTGTTCGCTTTGCCTGTGGAAAGGGTAATGTTCACGCAAAAAGAGGTTACAAATGATCCTCATGGACAATGAGTTGCAAGTTTTGGCCCGGCTGCGTGCGGACGTAGTCAAGATGGTCGGCGCCATTCGCGACAGTTCCAATGGCTTTATGCGATTCAACGACCCGTCGCCCAACTGGCTTACTTTACAGAGCCTAAAGGCCTGCCTGCATACATATGAGAAGGCACTTATTGGGCTTGGATTCGTGCATGTCGATTTGCACGCGCCGTGTGGCGCGCCCGGCCACGAAGAGCGGGCCCAAGATATTTACGGGCATCGTGGGTATTGGCGTTACGTCTTGGTAGACGGAACAACCGACGCCGACCACGTCGTAGACGGACGCATCGTCCTGAATGGGACGCTGATGGACATCGACTTTGATCATGCGGTCCAACAGCAAACCGCCTCGACAAGCTCTTGCCCGTGTAGGCCAGGCAAGCTTTCAGCCGAACATAGCGTATCCCCGTATTTTTTGTGGCCCTCAAGAACAGACAGTCTGTTTCAGGAAATGGCTGAGCTGACACTGATACTAAAGGATGCCATCCTGCGGAGTAAGGATCGTCGACGACGCTCGGGGATTCGCGAAGTTCTGCTTCAGACGCTCATTACAATCGATCAAATAATTGTTGAGGAAACAGCTGAAGAAGTGCTCATCCGCCGTGGCTTTTCCAAATAAACCGCCATTGGCACAGCCGCTGCGAATGTCCGGAAAGTCCCACACTGCTGTCTCTGGCCAACAAAAATGCTGCACAATGTGATGAACGGCTGCTTCGGGGAAGCTGCAACGCAGCGCTTGGACATCTGGCCAACGGCGGGTGTGGGCCGTGATCAGCGCAGGGTTGAGGTGTAACGTTTTTTACGTCGGCTTAATCTTATCGTCTCCTGTTACTAAGTCGAAGACGAGCAACTCTCTGTGTGACGCTTCGGACAGAACTCGTATCAACTCTTTCTGCAAAAATTGCTCTGAGCAGGCTGCCTCGCGGAAGTGGCTCGACCAGACGGCCGCCATGCACAGTGCCGGGATAGAGCAGAAAGAGGACTTGTGGGGCCGATGAAACATCGCCTTTTGGGCCCATATAGTCGAAGCAAACGGGCACAGGGCATTCCAACCAATCATTCGGAAAGAGCTCTTCAGCTTTATCGGTCAGGAATAGATTTGTGCGGCTTTGACCCTGACTTATCTCAACCAAGGTATTCCGCCATTCTGAAATTTTCTCTCGATTGCCTTTGAGCCTTGAACCGTCGACAACCCAAATCATATTCCGATAAAATTCTTCCCTAGCTCGCCGCTCGGTCGGATCCAAGTGGGAATGCTGAACCTCAACGGTCAGTCCAGAAAGTGTGTGTACATCGGCTATATGTCTTTCACCGGTCGCCTCATCCTGAAAGATTTTCTCCTGCCAACTCAGCGGGAACTCGTTTTTCCAATTCCGATGCCAGTCTGTCTCGGGCTCCCGCCAAGGGTCACAATTCGCTTTGCTCTTGTGCGCCCAATGATGAATCCTGACTTCACCGCAACGAGGAACCATCTCTGACCGACAAAAGGGACATACACCGACGGCGCTAGGAATTGGCCTGCTTCGGTTGCCGTCTATGTTTGCGGTGAGCATTGGTTTGATCGCTCCAACAAGAAAGGGTGACACCAGCTCTACCAATTAAATGTCGTGATATGAACCGCAGATGTCACGCCGCTCTCTTGCAAAATCTTAATTGGGCTCCAGGCGCGACAGCACTCTCGCCGCGGAAAATTTGCTCACATAGGTTTAGGTCATGCTATGGCTGCGGCTGCCAATGTCTCCTTCGGTGGGCCGCATCGCGGCAATGTGGGGCCACCTTGATTGACCGGTATGGGCCGAGAGTCTCAGTTTGCGTTCAGCCCATGTGCGCGGGCACCGAGTTTTTCCTTCCAAGCACCCTCTTTTGCGATAATGTCGGCGGCTGACATCTCGGGGGAGGCTACTTCGAGAATGGAAACTTGGTAGTCGCGGAGATCGAGTTCAAGCCTCATCAACTCTCGGTTCCCACCATGACCATTCGCAGCATACTGATTCCAGCGTCCAAGGAACCCGGCGGCGCCATATGCCGATCCGACGTATTGCTGGCCACGGTCTGTCACCAAGAGGTAGACTCCGTGGACGCTCTCAAGCGCTGCACGCCAGCTTTGAGGCAATCCGGACAATGAACTAATGCGCTCACGAAACCCACCGAACCCAGGAAAGGGCATTTCTCGGGCATCCAGACGCAGCTCCAAGATCGGTTTATGTCTTCGATCTGCCCACTGCGACCATGACCGCGTTCCCGGCCCCCAATCAATTAGTATCCGTTCAACGTAGGTGCTACATGCTGCACACCACGAAAGGTCAAAAAGGTCCAGTGGGTGCAAGCTCGCACGCTCCTGGGCAATTACCTCGTCATCCCGGACAAGAGGCAATTCCTCTCGATCCCATGGGCGACCGTTCTCAACTTCTGTTGTCCCGACAAAGAGTGCCGTTGCTGTTCCGGCAATCGTGGGTCCTGCAATGAAATGACATGCGTGAGATGGCGCCCCATTATAGGGTGAGTTTGCTCGTGTCTGAAACGACGCGAAACAGAGGAAAGCATCTTGCCCGCGCCTCCAAGCCAAGCCGCCCCGTGCATCGTGGCGCAGCAGCCGAGTCCTCCGAGGATCATACTCGCAACGTTCAAGAAATTCGTGAAATTGGAACACTTGATACGTCCCCTTCGCATTTCGAGAGTAATGTGCCGCAGGCCATCTTTCGCTGCCTACTTCTCTTCATTCCAACGGTAACGTGTCGCTTGAACCAATGTCCACACTGGAGAAGCTGCAGTGCAGCACTCCAAAGGTCCATGAATGTCCGGAGTGGGCCGACTATCCATTTTGCAGTACCCACCCTAAAACCGCATAGGCAGTTTCTGGATCTCGAATGCGAAGCTTCACCTCTGCATTTTTCGTCAACTCAGCTTGAGGAAATATCTGCAGCAGATCTGTGGCGTCCTTTGCCAACCCGGCCAGTGCCGGTCTTCTGAAGTACCAAAGCACCCATGACTTGTTGAGGACAGCTGAGAAATACCATCGTTCATCAAGTTCGAAGCGCAACTCCCGCTCGATATATCCGTGCCCAGAGGGTCGAATATCAAAACCGTCGGGCAGTTTGGCATGCGCAAGCAATAGATAAACTGCTCGAATGCTATCATCAACAGGTCCGGCGAGTTGTTCGTGCAGCTTCTCTTTGTCTTTCAGCAATTTTGGACTCCTTTTTGCCTACCTAATATGAAAGCCATAAGTTCCAGCGCAGTCCATCAGGTAAAACTGGAACGTCTGCTTCTAATAAGCGGTATCGCAGCGACAAACGGAAGGGGGGAGAAGTCCGCTCAGGTCACATATTTTGCAAAGGCGGATCAACAATAAGAAAAGGGGGCCGAAGCTCCCTTTTCAAACAACATCGACTGATGGAGACTACGCCGCGTTGACTGAGGACTTTGCGCGTTGATCTCGATCAGAAGCTTTCACGTCTGAGAGCTGTCCCTCACGCTGGAAAAGCACAGATCGCGCACATCCATCAATCTCATCGTGATTGACATAAAGCCCCTCAACTGCAGAGAACACGACGTCATGCAGTTTCAAGTATTTGGAAAACGCATTATGCGTTTCAAGTGCGATTTTAATCAGCTCGTGGTAGGTGAACTTACTGTCATCGAGGGCATCCTCAGCCAACAGACTAGTCCAACTTTTCGTGTCCCACATATCTGGTATTGGCGGCAAAAAAGCCCGACGCATTGCACTTGCGCCGGAGCTGTAGGATCCAAACCAAAGCCCATCTGGATCATATGCAGGACGGCTTCCTTTGGCTCGGTAAAACCCAACACCTTTCGTTGCCATCATCTCAAACAGCCCCTCAAGCCGTTCTTTGGTCCGCCCAGACAGCTGAGACGAACTACGTAGGTCATTCACTCCAACACCACGAGTGAAGGCAGTTTCAGGCCAATGAAGTTGCGAAGTTTTTAGCGTGGCGTCAGGAACCCCCGAGAGCTCAGACAAGCGCTCAAAGAATTTTCCCTGGTCAAACTCGACCACCTTGGGAGCGTTTGTCTTCTGCAAGTCAACAAGCAAAGCAGCCTGAGTATTGAAGCCGACAGAACGGGCAAACGCCTCTGTAAGGTGGGATGACTTGATGTTGAGCTTTCTTCCGTGGTGAAGAAGACTGCTCTTTACGTCTTTCATTTTAGAAGTGGAGATCGAAGTCACAAACATGACATAGCCTTTCGAAAAGCGCTTCACCTTGCCGATTACAGAGACGCGCATCCAAAGAGGCTGCATCATTGCAGAGTTTGTAGATTTTTGACTTCTGAACGCTTTAAGTCGGCAAGAACTTCGGACGTCAACCTGTTATTGAGTTGGGAAGCGCTTCGTGAGAGTTCAAGCTACAAGCCTAAGTTTTTTTTCAAGATTATCATGATCTGATGTTATCGCAGCACCTCTTCAAGGATTGCGAGACCAATTGTGGCCGGATCAGACCGGTTCGTAAGCCGCGTTGCAGCGACGACCTCTGTCAAGAATGTCGGATTTGGGCCATTCACTTGCTTCCGGTTTAGCCGACCATGATAACTCTACCCAGGTCGCGGTCTACGCCAAGTGGCCAAGCAAACGACCGCTACTGACCCCGAATATGTGCAACGCAGTGTACTTGATTGTATATTCCGTCACCTGCAACACTACCCGCGAATCTAGCCGAATAGGAAAGATTTTGAAATTCACTCTAGGCTTCGCCCTGACAGCAGTCCTTGTGTTTCCCGTGTCTGCAGCAGGCATTAAAGCGCGGGACGCAGACACAATTGTAGTTGAGGGCAAACCTGTACGGTTGCAGGGCGTCGATGCACCTGAACTCAACACTAGGTCAGGCAAGGATGCCCGCCGCTGGATGGTGAGCTACCTGGCGGGCAAGTCGGTGGAGTGTCAGCTGACTGGTGAGCGGTCGTATGACCGTTGGATCGGCGTATGTTTTGCCGAGGGCGTCGATATTGGTGGGGCGGTCATATCAGCGGGCCATGCTTTGGATTGCCGAAGGTATTCCGGGGGAAAGTATCGGCACCTGGAGACGCCAGCGGCTAAGTCGCGGATACGGCGTGCGGGGTATTGTCGTTAAGTGATTTTGGAAAGGTTTTGCGTCAAGGTCAGCAAAGCGCAGATAGCGGAGTTTGCAAAGTCGTGGGATTTGGCGGCATGGCGAGCGATCCATGCCGCAGGCGCACGAGGAAGAGCTGACCTTCGCCGCAGGTGCAGCCGTAAAATGTCATCGAACGGGAAAGGAGCGGGACGATGCTGCCATTTACCTTATGCGTTTGGAAAACCGCTTTCGGGAGGATGCTTCGACGGTCGACCTGCGTCAGCTTCTGAAGTCCGCCAGTGAAGTATCGAATCGGAGAGCTTTCTTCTGCTAATTAACCGATCTCTATCTATCCTAATATCATGCTGAAACCAAAAAATGGTTCCTAAATCTATACCTTCTCCATCCACAAGAAAGGCTCCTTTCGGTGGGGGAGTTTCTCTAGGAGCGTTGAGAAGCTGCTCCCTCATGCTATCGGTCAAAGGCGGATTCTTAATGTCTCCTGCAGTTTCTCCCTTCGCGATACGCATCCGGGCAATTGCAGTTTCATTTTTCAGGTGACCAATTGAACAAAGGACGCAGCTCGAAAATCCACACCCTTTGCTATTGGTGGTCCTAAGGCAGGCTGCATATGGGTTGTCATGCTTTTTTATCGCCAGATGAAGCGTCCGAAGCACTTCATAAATCCCAAGGACCCATAAACGAGATAAGTGTATATGAAGTTGGATACCCGCTGAATCGTCAGGCATGCGGCCCTCTTTTTTCACATAAGAGGCCAAATGATCCTCGAATGACCGGATAAGCACGTCGAGGTTGGCATTCTGATCAGCCAACGGGTCAATACGAGACCGAATTTCGTCGAACCTCTTTAACAAAGTTCGCCATTTCCCATATGCTCCCTCTGCGTCGTGACCGCGTGCTCGGTGCAAGCCAAATGAGCAGAGTTTAAAGGGAATCACGTCGTCTTCTGAAAGTATCATTTTTATGCCAGTCACCAGTACGTCGTCGTCGTGATATTAGCAGACTTTCCAGTGAATTGCATCATCGGTCAAACTGGGCTCTCTGCCGACTTGCAGCGCTGCAGCAGCAGTGTTGCGGCTAAATCTAACAGGGACGCATCCACCAGACGGCGCCAGCCAGCCCCTATGCGACGTCCGTCTCTGGCGCAGCTAGATGGTGGGCGCGGAAGTGACGACCGGGAAGCGGTTGTTCGCTGCATCTGGCACCGATGTCGGCAAGGCGCACGGAGCGGACATAGCAAAATCGAATGCTAAGGGCGCTTCTGTCGCAGCAAAGATCAATGCTAAAGTCAGGCCGTTCGGAAATTGGGTGCGGACAATACGGCTCGCAACGGACCTTTCGGTCTATTTTTTGCATAGGCTTCGCAGTTAGCTCGCGTAGGCCGGTTCGAGTGTCTTGTCAATCTAATGTTGCCACTGACCTCTTATTCTGGCTTTATCCGATCTCAAAACGAATTAGGGGTAACTCATGTCGACGCAGTCCACCAAGCGGGCATCAGTAGAGCTTTTCGCAGGCGCAGGAGGCCTTGGAATCGGCTTAGCACAGGCTGGTTTCGAGCCTGAGATGGTGGTCGAGTTCAACAAGTGGTGTTGCGACACTCTGCGCGACAACCATGGTGTATTGACCGAAAATGAGCCCGTTCCTGCAGCGACATGGCACGTCATCGAAGGCGACGTGCGGAAGGTCGGGTTTAAGGACCTTGAGGGCAAGCTCGACCTCATTTCTGGTGGGCCGCCGTGCCAACCGTTCTCACTAGGCGGTCAGCATCGCGCATTCGACGACGCAAGAGATATGTTCCCTCAAGCGGTCCGAGCCGTTCGGGAAGCGCGTCCACGCGCTTTTGTCTTTGAGAATGTGAAGGGGCTGACCCGGGCCTCATTCATGAGCTATTTTGAGTATGTCAAACTTCAGCTGGAACACCCTGAGTTGATTTCAAAGAAAAACGAGGATTGGCAGGATCATCTCGCCCGCCTTGAGCAGCACCATACGTCGACGAACCGGGACGGCCTGCATTATAAAGTCGTCACTAAGCTATTGAATTCAGCCAACTTTGGCGTACCGCAGCGGCGCGAACGCGTTCTTTTTGTCGGTTTTCGGGATGACGTCAACGCGAAGTGGAGTTTTAAGGAAGAAGGCTCTCACACTCAGGCGGCGCTCGTCTGGGATCAGACTTTCGGGGACTACTGGGATCGCAATGAGATTTCCAAGCATGATCGCGTCTTGGAGGGCCGGGCGAAGCTGATGGCAAAGCGTCTATCCAAGGACGAGAAGCCTGAAAGCCTTCCTTGGCGTACGACACGCGAAGCAATTATGGACCTACCAGACCCAGAGAAGGCGCCAAAGGCGGCGGCGAAGATTGACAATCACCGGTTCCAGCCAGGGGCTCGGGTGTATCCAGGCCATACCGGTAGTTTCCTTGATGAACCTAGCAAGACGTTGAAAGCTGGCGTTCACGGCGTCCCCGGTGGGGAGAACATGCTACGTAGAGCTGATGGTTCTGTACGCTATTTCTCGACACGCGAAGCGGCTCGCATCCAGACCTTTCCCGACGACTATCGCCTACACGGGGCTTGGAGTGAGTGCATGCGTCAATTAGGAAATGCGGTTCCCGTAGAACTCGCGCGAGTTATCGGCGAGAGCGTAGCGAAGCAGCTCGACGAGGCGGCTTAATGCATGGGTTTGCTGAGCTTGAGTTCGACCTCCCTGGGGCGCTTTTACAAGCCATACTAGAACGCCTCAACGAGATGGAAGCTGCGAATTTAACCACCGAAAACGCACAGGAGGTTCCTGAAGAACAAGGCGTCTATGCTCTATATCTCAAGCCCGACAATAGCCTTGTTTATATCGGTAAAACTGACAGCGAAGCAGGCCTCCGAAACAGACTGACGCGCCATGCCAAAAAGATCGTCGGACGTCGAAATATTGATCCCAATGACGTGGCGTTCAAGGCCATTCGACTATTTGTGTTTACCGCCATGGATTTGGAGACGGCACTAATTCAACATTTCGGTGGCGTCGGCTCAGTCGCTTGGAACAACTCGGGTTTCGGCTCAAATGATCCGGGACGGAAACGTGACACATCAGCCTATAAAGAGGATCACTTCGACACAAAGTATCCCATCGATCTGGATGCAGAGTTCGTCGTGTTCGAGCCAGGTAAATACCCAGTAGCGGATATTATGCAAAGATTGAAAGATGGCCTGCCGTATACGCTGCGCTTTCAACGCCCGGGGAGAACATCGTTTCATGACGATTTTAGCAGTACCTTCGTAACGATCACGCAGCCAGGTTCGACGGTACGTGAGGTTCTCGCCCTTTGTGGCAACAGCCTCCCAGAAGGATGGCATATTACGGCCCTGCCGAGCCACATCATCTCATACAAGCAAGATCGCAATGTCTATGAATATGGCCAAGTGATTGCTTGAAGTCGATCCTCTCAAATGAGCTGTACTGAGACCAAGTCAAATTTTAGCTGACGGATGCTATGTCGAAATTCTCAAGTGGCGTAAACTACACGCGCGCAGTTTCCGTTGAATTAGTTCTATATTCGGGTTTCGGCTAGAACCGCAGGCGCGGCCTCGTACTACTTGCCGCTTGGCACTGAGATCGGTCATTGCGACTTGCTAGGTTGAATGTCCGGAAGTGCCGTTCACATCTCACTTGGGGGCGATCAAGTGCCCTGGAGTTCGCAAATGTCGCTAGCTGCGCTCCGCTGACACCTGTTCAGGTCGCAGCATTGGGGAGCGCCCGCCAGGGTCGACGAAGGGCCGCTTTTGGGAATCCGCTGAAAGCTTTGCAGTTGCGGCATACTGGAGGCAGAACGGCAACCCAATGACTGCATTGGGCTGGGTGCAGTCATCTGAGATCTGTAACGAAGTGTCCATAGGTTCCGTGAACCGGGTTGAACCCATCTATTTTGCGTAGGTGGTGGGAAACTCATTAATAAAAAGCGCTTCCCTTGCCTGAAATCAATGGCTTGAGCGAGGCCCGTGTTGTTCACATCGAAGATGTCAGGAGTTCAAATCTCTTATCACCCACCATCCATCCATTTGAAATTAAGGTGTAATGCATCTCGCTTGGGCTCGTTTGCACTGTGTTCCACTGTCCTTTGCCTCTTGCTATTCCGTTCGCCGCGTCAGGAGATGGCTGATTCAGCTGCCACTAGGGCGGGTTCTCAGGACCGATGCGCTCTGAGAGCTTCCGGCACTGCTATGAGCAGCAAGAGGGTTGCAGTGATCATGAAAAGCCAGCTTCCGACCAGCTGAAACAACAGCGCGCCGCACAAGCCGCCAACGGCAAAACAGGCTAGCGTTAAACTGTGTAGCCAGAGCTTTGGCGTGGCCTCTCGTCGTGACTTGTCCCCCCCGACCAATGCCGCCAGCTCTATTCCGATGTCAGTTGCCATTCCCGACACATGGGTGGTGCGCACCCGCGCCTGAGAAATCATCGTCGTCACTGCGTTTTGCAGTCCCATGACAAAGCTGAGTACAATGACCAGCAATGTCTCGTGTTCTGTGGCTGATGATTTGGTAAGGGCGGTGCCGACCAGCAAAAGAATGATGGCCTCGGCGGCAATTGCCAAGGCATAGACCGAGCGGAGCTGTCGACGTTCCCCTGCTTGAATAGCAAGGGCCGCTATGGCTGCGCCCCAGATAAAGGCTGCGACCAGCCCCAAGAACGACAAGGCAATCGGGATTGCGCCATTCGCCAGGTGGTCAGCAAATGCCGAGATATTTCCTGTCATGTTGGCTGTGAAGGATCCGGCGATCAGGAAGCCGACAGCGTTCAACGCACCGGCGATAGACGAAAGGAGGCCTGCCAGAACCAGATCAATATTTGAAGTGCGCGCATTGCCAACTTTGATGAGCATCATAGTTCCAAATGGTTAGGGCTCTGGGGTCAGGACATCGTCCTCCGACCTGATCAGTGTGACAGACTTTGTGGCAGAATAGGAAGCCCCGCGCAAAATAGGGGGGCTACTTGATGCAGATGTGAAGCCGTCTGCGGCAATAGCCGTCAAACCCGGAGGGCGGCTGCTTCATGGTGTGTCAGGCTCTTGAGGGTTTGCAACGAGAGCGACTATCGGCATCGTCCCGGTTCTTGCACAACTGTCATTCACGGGTGTTCCGACAACCTTCGTCACCTGCCGCAAAACATCTCTATTTAAGTTCTGACCATAGGGCTGCCAGAAAGAATGGGGCCAGAAGGGGGGCAAAGAAAAGAGGCGCAATGTGTCCATTGCGCCTCTTGCCTAATGTGAAAGGCTAAGCTCGAAGCCGTGAGGCGCGCTTAGAAATGTGCCGATTTTGTTCCGGCTGGAACTGCCAGAGGTGGGGCAAACTTGGTGAGATCAATGCCTTCGACAGCGGCTTTGTATTCCTCCATCGTGGGCGTACGCCCCAGAACGGCGGCCAGAACAACAACCGGGGTCGAGGCAAGCAGCGATTCACCTTTCTTCTCGGCGGTGTCACCAACAACGCGGCCCTGGAACAGGCGGGTCGAGGTGGCAAGAACCGTGTCCCCCTTGGCGGCTTTTTCCTGGTTCCCCATGCAGAGGTTGCAGCCGGGGCGTTCGAGGTAGAGAATGTTCTCATACTCGGTCCGGGCCTGTGTTTTGGGGAACATATCGTCAAAGGTGAAGCCGGAATAGCGCTGCAGAATTTCCCAGTCGCCTTCTTCTTTCAGCTCATCGATGATGTTGTAGGTTGGGGCAGCCACCACCAGCGGTGCTTTGAACTCGACCTTGCCCATTGTCTTTTCAAGGTTCTTGAGCATCTGCGCCACGATTTTCATATCGCCCTTGTGCACCATGCAGGAGCCAACAAAGCCCAGGTCGACGTGCTTGTCGCCGCTATAGTAGGTGATGGGGCGGATGGTGTCGTGGGTATAGCGCTTGGACACGTCGTCGTTGTTGACATCCGGATCCGCGATCATCGGCTCGTCGATCGCGTCCAGATCAACAACAACCTCGGCAAAGTATTTGGCGGTGTCGTCCGGGGTCAGGGCTGGGTTGGCGCCTGATTTGATATCAGCAATACGGGCGTCTGCCTTGTCGATGAGGCCCTGCAAAAGCTTGGCGTCATTGTCCATGCCCTTGTCGATCATGATCTGGATACGGCCCTTGGCCAGCTCCAGCGAGCCGATCAGGGTCTCGTCATTGGAGATACAGATCGAGGCCTTGGCCTTCATCTCCGCTGTCCAGTCGGTGAAGGTAAAGGCCTGATCCGCCAGCAGGGTGCCGATATGCACTTCGATCACGCGGCCCTGGAAGACGTTGTCGCCATGCTGATCCAGCATCTGCGCCTGGGTGGCATGTACCACGTCCCGGAAATCAAGGTGGTCCGCCATCTTGCCTTTAAAGGTCACCTTGACCGATTCAGGGATTGGCATCGAGGCTTCGCCGGTGGCCAGCGCCAGGGCAACAGTGCCCGAATCCGCACCAAAGGCGACGCCTTTGGACATACGGGTGTGGCTGTCGCCGCCGATGATGACGTCCCAGTCATCGACGGTGATGTCGTTCAGGACCTTGTGGATCACGTCGGTCATCGCATGATATTCCCCCTTGGGGTCACGCGCGGTGATCAAGCCGAAATCATTCATGAATTTCATCAGCTTGGGGATGTTGGCCTGGGCCTTTTTGTCCCACACGGATGCGGTGTGGCAGCCGGACTGATAGCCCACGTCAACCGAAGGCGAGATGACGGTTGCGGCCATCGCTTCCAGTTCCTGCGCCGTCATTGGGCCGGTGGTATCTTGCGAGCCAACCACGTTCACTTTGACGCGCACATCAGATCCGGCATGCAAGGTCGCGCCTGGGGTGGTGCCCAGGGCGTTGCGGTTGAAGATCTTTTCAACAGCGGTCAGGCCCTGGCCCTCAGCGGTGACTTCTTTGGAGGGGGCATAGGCTGATTTCAGCTCTTGATCCAAAGCACCAGCGGCAAATGTCTGCAGCTTTTTGCCAAAAACGACAGCGTAGGAGCCGCCGGCCTTCATGAATTCCACCTTCTGCGGGGTGAAGGCGGTGGCGACGCTTTTCAGCTCTTTGCCATCCGCATCATGCAGGGTCTTGGTTTTGGAGTTGATGGTCAGGACCGTGCCAGTGGCGACCGAATAGGCCTCTTCCAGCACAGCTTCGCCATCTGCATCTTCCACGACGTTGCCGTCGGCGTCCAGCTTTTTGACCCAGTTGTCCAGGTCAATGCCGATGCCGCCGGTCACGCCAACGGTGGTCAGGAAAATTGGCGAAATGCCGTTGGTGCCGGCCACAACAGGGGCGATGTTGATGAAGGGCACATAGGGCGAAGCCTTTTTACCGGTCCAGAGCGCCACGTTGTTGACGCCGGACATGCGGCTGGAGCCAACACCCATGGTGCCTTTTTCGGCAATCAGCATGACGCGGGCATCTGGGTGCTGTTTTTGCAGCTCCTGGATTTCGGCCTGGGCTTCGGGGGTGATCATGCACTGGCCGTGCAATTCGCGGTCCGCACGTGAGTGCGCTTCGGCACCGGGCGACAGCAGGTCGGTCGAAATATCGCCCACACCGGCGATATAGGTCACAACTTTGATTTCTTCTTCGACCTCTGGAAGCTTGGTGAAAAATTCAGCCTTTGCGTAGCTTTCCAGGATCTCCTTGGCGATTGCATTGCCGTCGGCAAGCGCTGCGGCCAGACGGTCGGTGTCTGCCTCATAGAGGAACACTTGGGTTTTCAGAACTTCGGCGGCCTGTGCTGCAATCGCAGCGTCGTCTCCAAGTGCCAGATCCAAAAGTACTTTGACCGAGGGGCCACCCTTCATGTGCGACAGCAGCTCAAAGGCAAAGGTCGGGGTGATTTCCGCAAGGCTTTCCTGCCCCAGAATGATTTCTTTCAGGAACTGAGCCTTCACGCCCGCGGCGCTGGTTGTGCCTGGGATGGTGTTGTAGATGAAGAAGTTGAGCGAGTCCGCGCGATAGGCGTTGTCGACATCTTTGATCTGCGCGATCAGCTCTGCAACAAGGTCCGCCCCGTCGATGGGCTTGGGGTGCAGGCCCTGTTCTTTGCGTGTTTCAATCTCTGCTAGGTAGTCAGTGTACAAGGTCATGGTTTTCCCGCCGATTTGGTGTTGCACGTAAGCTTGAGCGACGGGTGTCAGAAAAGGTCTGGCGAGTCGGAACAAGCTGGTTGTATGCGATGGTATACTTATTGGGAGTCAGATGCAATATGCCCCCCGGTGAGTTTGATGTTTTGACTGGTCTTGTCTGTTCTCATCTGTGAAACGGGTTCAGCCTGCGCTGCGACCCAAAGGTGTCGCGGCGCAGGCTAGCCCATCAAGGTTACCGCCGGACTAAACATGGTTTTGCAGCGCTGGCAACAAAAGCCGCGCTGAAACAGGCTGCGGCACTTTGTTTGACAGGGCCGGGGCAGGGGGCGCAGGGGCGGGCTGTCTGGATCGTCTTAACTCTGCCAGCTCCCAGCCCCCGCCCGGTGGCTTTGGCTAGTCGCTGGCCACCACTTTTTGTTTTTGCACACCCAGGCCTTCGACCCCCAGCTCCATGTAATCGCCGGGTTTCAGGTAGACCTCGGGGCGTTGCCCCACCCCAACACCCGGAGGTGTCCCGGTCGAGATCACATCCCCCGGCTGCAGGCTCATGAACTGGGACAGATGCGAGATGACAGTGGCCACGTCAAAATGCATCGTCCGGGTGGAGCCATCTTGATAGCGATGGCCGTTTACCTCCAGATACATGGTCAGATCCTGTGGGTTTGGCACCTCGTCGCGGGTCACCAGCCAGGGGCCGATGGGGCCAAAGGTATCGCAGGATTTGCCCTTGACCCATTGCCCGGAGCGATGGATCTGAAAATCCCGCTCTGACAGGTCATTGACCACACAGTAGCCCGCAACATGGCTCAGCGCGTCTTCAACAGAGACATATTTTGTGTGTTTGCCAATCACCACGCCCAGCTCGACCTCCCAGTCTGACTTGACCGAGGTGCGGGGGATTTCGATTTCGTCATCGGGGCCGCAGATGGCGGAGGTGGCTTTGAAAAAGACCACTGGTTCCTGTGGCAGGTCCATGCCCGCTTCAGCGGCGTGATCGGCGTAGTTGAGACCAATACAGACAAATTTGCCCACCTGGCCGACGCAGGCGCCAATCCGGGGGCTGTCCTCTACCAGGGGCAGGCTGGCCGGATCAATCTGCCGCAGCGCCTGCAACTGGCTGTCGCTCAGCACCTCGCCTGCGATATCCCCCACCACGCCAGACAGATCGCGGATCTTGCCATCGGCATCCAACAGTCCTGGTTTTTCGCTGCCCAGTGGACCAAATCGCAATAGTTTCATGTGGTTTCTGTCTCCCTGACATTCAAACTGACATTCAAATCGATCAGCCGCCGTTGCGGGCGGGCGTCGCCCCAGTGGTAAAGGCGTTGTCGGCGCTGGCAAGGTGCAATGCGAGGGCTGCGACCTCTTGTGTCCCCACCCTGGGGACGCGGCCCGATGTTCAGGCGCGTTGGATGGCCTTGGCAATCAGCCGGGCAACCTCAGGCGTGGTGCCGAGGGCAGGCAGCACTGTGCCATCGAATTTGGCGCTGCTGAGCGCCTCGGGAATGTCGTCTTTGACGTGATCGCCGGACTGGGCAAAGAACGGCAGGCAAAGGCCGTCGCTGGGCATGTTTGAGGCGACATCCGCCAGATAGGGCGCTTGTTCGATATAGGCTGTCCTCACCTCCAGCTCTGGCAAGAGCGGGCGCAGTGCGGTGGCAAAAAGCTCGGTGGCGGCGGCGGCCTTTGGGCCGCGGGCAGAGCCATGGGCAGCGAGCAGCAGGCAGCCTGGCGCGCTCGGGTCAGAACCAGAGCCAGAGGCCGAACTAGAACCAGAGGCCGCTTCAAAGCGGTGGCCCTGAGCGGTGCGGGCCTGCCGGACCAGCCTGGCCGCCAGTTCTGGGAGGTTGGGATCCTGGCCAAAAGGCGGCAGTTGCCGGTGATCTACGTGACAGATCCGTTTGGGCAGAACTTTGCCGGTGAACCAGCCCTCTGCCATGAAGAAGGGATAGACCAAGGCCCCCGGCTGCATCACCTGTTCCAACCGGCCAGGCTGCGCCAGGGTGGCCGAGCGCACCTGCCATCCGGGAAGAAAGCTGGCAACCTGTTCAGCCAGTTGTGCCAGGCTGTGCTCTGGCGGATTGGGCGCTGACGGCTGGCCATGGGCCACCAGAACAACGGTTTTGGGGCGCGCGCCGGAGGTCTGTGCATCAATGACTTGGGAGGCAGGGGAGGGGGAGGACATCAGGAGGCTTCTGCATGGCTGGGGGTGAATGTGGGAGACTTGGTCTGTCCAGAGGGCAGGACAGAGATCGACCGGCTGGGTGATTTATATATGTCGTTCTGGGCCTGGCGCTAGGGCACAGAGCATATTTTGCCAAAGGCTGTGCCCGCGATAGGTGTTCCCGTGGAAGGAATGCCCGTGATCGCAGCCGCTCTTGTACCCTGTTGGCGGTTCGGTCAAGCCGCGCCCAAGATAGCACGGGGCGGGACGGGGAGGCCAACCGGCCTCCCCAGGGACGACAGCCCTAGCCATATTGCGCCACAGGGGTGCCGGCGATGGCCGCCATATTCAACAGGCCACGCGCGGTGATCGACGGGCTGACGATATGGGCGCGGTTGCCCATGCCCATCAGGATCGGCCCAACCTCCAGACCATCAGAGCGCATTTTCAGAATGTTGCGCACCCCAGAGGCGGCATCGGCATGGGCAAAGACCAGCACATTGGCCGCCCCCTGCAGACGCGAATTGGGGAAGATACGACCGCGCAGATCGGGGTCCAGCGCGGTGTCGATGTTCATCTCGCCCTCATAGGTGAAATCGCAGTTATTGGCATCGAGGATCTCGATCGCGGCGCGCAACCGGCTGCCAGTATCACAGGCGATATTGCCAAACTGAGACTGCGAGCAAAGCGCGATTTGAGGCTCGATGCCAAAGCGGCGCACATGGCGGGCGGCGCCCATGACGGTCTGGGCGATCTGTTCCGGTGTGGGTTCGATCCTGACCTGAGTGTCGGCAATGAACAGAGGCCCATCTTCGAGGATCATCATCGACAGGGCGCCGTGTGGTTCAAGGCCATTGCCGCCCAGCACCTGGTTCACATAGTTCAGATGCCAGCGGTATTCGCCAAAGGTGCCGCAGATCAGGCTGTCGGCCTCGTTGTGATGCACCATGATGGCGCCAATTGCCGTGGTATTGGTGCGCATGATCGCCTTGGCCAGATCCGGGGTGACCCCCTGGCGCTGCATCAGCTGGTGGTAGCTGTTCCAATAGTCATAGTAGCGCGGGTCGTTTTCCGGGTTCACGATCTGAAAATCGCTGCCGGGACGGATGCGCAGGCCCATCTTTTCGCAGCGCGCCTCGATCACCTCGGGGCGGCCAATCAGGATTGGGGTCTCGGTGGTTTCCTCCAGAATTTCCTGTGCAGCCCGCAGCACCCGCTCGTCCTCGCCCTCAGAAAACACAATCCGACGGGAGGCGGCGCGGGCGGCTTCAAACACCGGGCGCATCAGCAGCGCTGATTTGAACACCGTTTGATTGAGCCGCTGTTTGTAGGCCTCCAGGTCGTCGATCATACGCGAGGCGACGCCGCTTTTCATCGCCGCCTCAGCCACCGCCGAGGAGACCACGGCCACCAGACGCGGGTCAAAGGGTTTGGGGATCAGATAATCGGCGCCAAAGGTCAGCTGCTCGCCCTTGTAGGCGGCTGCCGCTTCGGCGCTGGTGGTGGTGCGGGCCAGTTCGGCAATGCCCTCGACGCAGGCGATCTGCATCTCATCGTTGATCTCAGAGGCGCCCACATCCAACGCCCCGCGAAAGATGAAGGGAAAACACAATACGTTGTTGACCTGATTGGGAAAATCGCTGCGCCCGGTGGCGATGATGGCATCAGGGGCCGCTTCGCGGGCCAGATCCGGCAGGATTTCGGGGTTGGGATTGGCCAGGGCAAACACAATCGGCCGGGAACTCATCTTGGCGACCATTTCGGGCTTAAGGACATTGGGGCCGGAAAGGCCAAGGAACAGGTCGGCGCCCCCGATCACCTCGTCCAGGGTGCGCAGGTCGCTGTCCTGGGCAAAGGCGGCTTTTTCCGGGTTCATGTCTTCACTGCGGCCCTCATAGACCAGCCCGTGAATATCGCACAGCCAGATGTTTTGCCGCTTCACCCCCAGTTTCACCAGCATGTTGAGGCAGGCAATCCCGGCTGCCCCGCCGCCGGTCGAGACAATCTTGATGTCTTCAAAGCTTTTGCCAGCCACATGCAGCGCATTGCGGGCGGCGGCCCCAACCACGATGGCGGTGCCGTGCTGATCATCGTGAAACACCGGGATCCCCATGCGCTCGCGGCAGATTTTTTCCACGATAAAACAATCCGGTGCCTTGATGTCTTCCAGATTGATGGCGCCAAAGCTGGGTTCCAGCGCACAGACGATATCGGCCAGTTTTTCCGGGTCGCTTTCGTTTACCTCAATGTCAAAGCAATCAATGCCGGCAAAGTTCTTGAACAGCACCGCCTTGCCCTCCATCACCGGTTTGGAGGCCAGCGCGCCGATATTGCCCAGCCCCAGGACCGCAGAGCCATTGCTGACAACCGCCACCAGATTGCCACGTGCGGTATAGCGCGCGGCGTTCTCGGGATCGGCTTTGATTTCCAGACAGGCCTCAGCCACCCCCGGTGAATAGGCGCGGGCCAGATCGCGGCCGTTGGCCATCGGTTTGGTGGCGCGGATCTCCAGTTTCCCGGGGCGTGGGAATTCGTGGTAACGCAGCGCCGCGTCGCGCAGGGAGGGGGTGTCGGACATGAGGGGCTCCAAAAATACTATAGTTTAACATTAAACCAATTGTGACGTCGGGTGAACAGGCTTTTCAGCAACCTAACGTGATCGGCACTCTCTTGCGCAATGAAAAACTTCGTTCCACTGTGGCCAAAACTGTGCCGGAAACGGTTTGCGACGCCCCGTGCAGCGGGGGAAAAGGATAAGTGATATGAGCGAGATTGCAGCAGAGATGCGCCTGCCTACGCAGGAGTTGCGTGAGGATATTCCGTTTTTTACCAAAGTCTTGGGTATGAAGATGGATATGATCTACCCAGCGGATGACCCTTCGGTTGCGGTGTTTTCAGGCCATGGGCTGCGGTTGCGGATCGACAAGGACGCCCCAGAGGCACCGGGGACCCTGCGCATTTTATGTGACGACCCCGATGGGTTTGCCGATGGCCAGCGGCTGCTGACGGCGCCAAACGGCACTCGGGTTGAAATCGAAGAGCGCCACCCGCCGCTGGTGATGCCAAAGACCGTGCATAGCTTTGTGGTGCGCCGTCTCAAGGATCAGGCGCCCTGGATCATTGGCCGTGCTGGGATGCACTACCGCGATCTGGTGCCCGACCGGCTGGGCGGCTCGATCATTGCCAGCCATATCCGCATTCCTGATGGCGGGCCGGTGCCGGATATGGTGCACTTCCACCGGGTTGGCTTTCAGCTGATCTTTTGCATCCATGGCTGGGTGGATGTGGTCTATGAGGATCAGGGCGAAAAGATGCGCCTGACGGCGGGGGATTGCTTTATCCAGCCGCCCGAGATCCGCCACCGGGTGCTGGAGGCCAGCGACAACGTGCAGGTGATCGAGATTGGCGTGCCGGCCGAACATGTGACCGAGATCGACCACGAAATGACGCTGCCAACACCGCATTTGCGCCCGGATCGCGAATGGCAGGGGCAGCGGTTTGTCTACAACCAGGCCGAGGGGGCTGCCTGGCAGCCGTTTCGCCTACCAGGGTTTGAGGCCCGCGACACTACCATTGCGACAAATACCAAAGGCGTTGCCGGGGTTCAGGTGGTGCGGCCTGCCGCGGGCGGCGCAGATCCCGTTTGGGCCAGCCACGATAGCGATATCCACTTTACCTTTGTGATGAATGGCGCAGTGACGCTGGAGGGCGAGGGGCGCGATCCCTATCCGCTGGAAGAGGGCGATGCCTTTGTCATCCCGCCGGGGATGAAGACGCGGCTCAGCGGCGCCTCTGGAGATCTGGAACTGTTGGAGGTCAGCCTGCCGGGGGTGTTCAACACTACCGTTTCGCAAAGCGCATAACCCGCCTGCGGGTTGGGGCGGGGCAGGATGGAGGACTGCGCGCGGCAATAGGGGCTTTCCCTTTGCCGCTGCTTTCTCCTATCCTGATCCCTTTCGATCCCTCCACGCGGCCTGTTGCCCCAATCTAGCGAGACCCATTTATGACCCTGAAAGACGCAGCCTTCGCCGTGCGTAAGAACGCCTACGCGCCCTATTCCAACTTTCTGGTCGGGGCGGCTTTGCGCACAACAGCCGGCAATACCTATGTTGGCTGCAATGTTGAAAACGTCGCCTATCCCGAAGGCACCTGCGCCGAGGCCGGCGCTATTGCCGCCATGGTGGCCGCCGGGGAGCAAGAGCTGGCAGAGGTCTATGTGGTGGCCGACAGCCCAACCCCGGTGCCGCCCTGTGGTGGCTGCCGTCAAAAGCTCAAGGAGTTTGGCGCTGGCGCGGTGAAGGTGACCCTGGGTACGCTGGACGGTTTGGAACATGAGACCACCATAGCAGATCTGCTGCCTGGCGCCTTTGATGCCGACCATATGGCACGGAGCTAACTCCATGGATGCGCGTGCGATCATTGCCACCCTGCGTCGGGGCGGGCAGCCCAGCGAGGCGGAGCTGAGCTGGTTTGCCGAAGGGCTGGCCAATGGTGAGGTCAGCGATGCCCAGGCGGGGGCCTTTGCCATGGCGGTCTGCCTGCAGGGGCTGGACCAGTCGGCGCGGCGCGCCCTGACCCTGGCGATGCGCGACAGCGGTGATGTGTTGCACTGGGACCTGCCGGGACCGGTAATGGACAAACACTCCACGGGTGGCGTCGGCGATTGTGTCTCATTGCTGCTGGCGCCGGCACTGGCGGAATGCGGTGTCTATGTGCCGATGATCTCGGGGCGGGGGCTGGGTCATACCGGCGGCACCCTGGACAAGATGGAGGCTATTCCCGGCGTCACCACCCAGATCTCGCAGCAGCGGCTGCACAGGATCACCGCAAAGGTCGGCTGCGCCATCGTTGGCGCCACCGGGCGCATCGCGCCGGCGGATAAGCGGCTCTATGCCATTCGCGATGTCACCGCGACGGTGGAAAGCCTTGATCTGATTACCGCCTCGATCCTGTCGAAAAAGCTCGCCGCCAGCCCCGAGGCTTTGGTGCTGGATGTGAAAATCGGCTCTGGCGCCTTTATGAAAACCCTTGAAGAGGCCCGCGCCCTGGCGCGCTCCTTGGTGGACACCGCCAATGGGGCGGGATGTCAGACCACGGCGCTGATCACCGATATGAACCAGCCCATCGCCCGCGCCCTGGGCAATGGGTTGGAGGTGGCCGAGGTGATGCAGGCGCTGACGGCGGGCAAGCCCTGCCCGCTGATCGAAATCACTGCGGCCCTGTCCGGCATCTTGCTGACCCATGCCGGTCTGGCAGGGAATGACACCGAGGGGGCAGAGCGGATCACCGAGGCATTGCTGAGCGGGCGGGTGGCCAGCCGTTTTGGCCGTATGGTGGCTGCCCAGGGCGGCCCCGATGATTTTGCCAGCCACTGGCAGCGCTATCTGCCGGTGGCTCCGGTGATCCGCGAGGTCACAGCGCCGCGCGCGGGCTATGTCAGCGCCATGGACGGCGAGGCCCTGGGGCTGGCCGTTGTGCATCTGGGCGGCGGGCGCTTGGTCGAGGGCGATCAGGTGGATCCGGCTGTGGGCCTGTCGGATCTGGTGCGCCTGGGCCAGTGGGTCGAGGCCGGCACCCCGCTGGCGCGCATCCATGCAGCCCGCGAAAGCGCAGCGCAGGTGGCCGAGGCCGGCGTGCGAGAGGCCATAACCCTCACATCGCAGGCGCCAGAGCTACCGCCTCTTGTCTACGAGAGGATCAGCTGATGGCGCGTGCTTTTCTGGTGGTGATGGATTCTCTTGGCATTGGCGGTGCGCCGGATGCCAGTGAGTTTTACAACGGCGACCTGCCGGACCTGGGCGCCAATACCCTGGCGCATATCGCTCAGGCCTGCGCAGCGGGGCGGGCCGAGCAGGGGCGCTCTGGTCCCTTGCAGGTGCCCCATCTCGAAGCGCTGGGCCTGGGGGCTGCCCTGCGGCTGGCCTCATCCCAGCCTTTGCCAGGATTTGAGGCCACACCAGAGGGGCTTTGGGGCTGCGCCGCTGAGGTGAGCCAGGGCAAAGACACCCCGTCGGGCCATTGGGAGCTGGCCGGTCTGCCGGTACCCTGGCAGTGGTGTAACTTTCCTGATACCGATCCGGCCTTCCCGCCAGAGCTGACAGATTTTGTTGCAGAGGCAGCGGGCGCCACCGGGATCCTGGGCAATTGCCATGCCTCCGGCACAGATATCATTGCCCGCCATGGCGCCGCCCATATGCAAAGCGGCCAGCCGATCTGCTATACCTCTGCCGACAGCGTGTTTCAGATCGCCGCCCATGAAGACAGCTTTGGGCTGGAGCGCCTGTTGGATCTGTGCCGTGCCGTGGCGCCGCGCCTGCATGAAATGAAGGTCGGGCGGGTGATCGCGCGACCCTTTGTTGGCACGCCTGAGCAGGGATTTACCCGCACCGCCAACCGGCGGGACTTTGCCATTGCGCTGCCCGCCCCGGTGCTGACCAATTGGGTGCAGGACGCAGGCCAAAGAGTGCATGCCATTGGCAAGATTGGCGATATTTTCACCATGTCCGGCATTGATACGCTGAAAAAGGGCCGCGACGCCCAGCTGATGCAGCATCTGGCCGAGGCGATAGATCAGGCAGAGGAGGGCAGCTTGACCTTTGCCAATTTTGTCGAATTCGACAGTCTGTTTGGCCATCGCCGCGATCTTGCGGGTTACGCCCGTGCTCTGGAATGGTTTGATGCGGAACTGGGCAAGCTGCTGCCGCGCCTGCGCCCCGGTGACATGCTGCTGCTGACGGCGGATCATGGCAATGATCCCAGCTGGCCCGGCACTGATCACACCCGCGAACAGGTACCTGTTCTGGTGGCGGGCTGTGGCGCGGGCTGCATTGGACAGCGGGCTTTTGTGGATGTTGCGGCCTCGGTTGCGGCGCATCTGAATGTGGCGGCTCAGGGGCCGGGGCGCAGCTTTCTTTGACCATCAGATCAAAAGCCACTTGCCCTGACAGGGCGCAGGCGCATAAACCCGCGCTGAAACATCATGGTATTCATTGTAGGAGAGAGCCCAAATGAGCGAACATCTGACCGTTGTTGATCACCCGCTGGTACAGCACAAGCTCACGCTGATGCGCGACAAGGGCACCTCGACCTCTGAGTTCCGTCGCCTGCTGCATGAGATCACCCAGCTGCTGGCCTATGAGATCACCCGCGAATTGCCGGTGACCCATACGACCATCGACACCCCGATGGAAACCATGGACTCGCCCATCCTGGCCGGTAAGAAGCTGGCGCTGGTGTCGATCCTGCGGGCTGGCAACGGCATGCTGGACGGGGTGCTGGAGCTGGTGCCCTCGGCCCGTGTAGGCTTTGTTGGTCTGTACCGTGACGAAGAAACCCTGCAGCCGGTGCAATATTATTTCAAAGCCCCCAAGGAGCTGGGCGACCGGATGGTCATCGCAGTTGATCCGATGCTGGCCACCGGCAATTCCTCGGCGGCGGCGATTGATCTGCTGAAAGAAGCAGGCGCCACCAATATCCGCTTCCTCTGCCTTCTGGCAGCCCCAGAAGGGGTGGCGCGGATGAAAGAAACCCATCCAGATGTGCCAATCGTCACCGCGTCTCTGGACCGCGAACTGAACGACAAAGGCTATATCATGCCCGGTCTTGGCGATGCTGGTGACCGGATGTTTGGCACCAAATAAACCCGCTTTTCTAGCGTGTTACTCAATGGCAGCAATCGGGAAACTATTTACCTGAATGCTGCCATATTGTTGTCACAGGCGGCTTTACTCATTCGACTAAATGAGGCATCCTAACCCCATATATAGTGGGGCCTTGGTATGAAACTTACAAGAATTGTTGCGCTTGCCATTATAGCGGCCTCTGCCGCAGCCGTGGTTGAGACTTCAGCGCTGCAGGCGCAGACTTTGCGGTCTGTCAGCTCTCCTGCCCAGTATCCGCCAGCCTCCTTTAAGGGCAACCAGTTTGTCGATAGCCGTGGCTGCGTCTATATTCGCGCCGGTATTGATGGCAATGTAAACTGGGTGCCGCGGGTGGCGCGCAATCGCAAGCAGCTGTGTGGCTATAAACCAACTGCTATCGCCGGGACCACCGCGCGCCCCACCCAAAGTGCTGCACCTGAACAGATTACTCTGAATGGCGGGGCCGCGTCCTCCGCTGCTGCATCTACAGCCCGTCCTGCGCGCGCCCGTCCGGCTGCCAGTGCGCCGCGCCGCGCCGCTGCAACAGCTGCTGCGCCCACTGTGGTGACCACGACGCGGGTGCGGCGCACGCCGCAAACCACCACCGCGCGGGTTGCGCCAGCGCCCAAGACCCGCCGCACCACAGCGGCCGCTCCGGTTCGCATTCAGGCCGCCCCTGTTGCCAGGGTGCCCAAGCCCCGCGCCACGGCCTCCAACCAACCAACTGGCGCTTCTCAGGGCGGCTGCGCCGGGGCCTCGGCGATTAGCCAGCAGTATAGCAACCAAAGTGGCGTGCGCTGCGGGCCGCAGGCGCAATCCCCTGTCAGCTATGGCTCAGGCGGTGGCATTGGCCCGCAGTCCTCGCTGCAGCTGACGCCCAATACGCGGGTGCTGCCGGTGCATGTCTATCAACAGCAGCGCCATAGTCAGGGGTTGACCACGCCAGCAGGATACAAACCAGCCTGGAAGGATGACCGCCTGAACCTGCGTCGCGCCGAGCGTGATCTGCGTCCGGCAATTTTGACCAGCCAGACAGAGGTGCCTGCGGGCTATGTGCTGGTTGCCCGTGGCGATGATCGGATGAACCAAATGCGGGGCGTCCGTACTGCCCAGGGCGACGCGCAGATGGCGGCAATCTGGGACAATGGCACACCGCGCAGGCTGCGCGACCTGCCGCTGGACCGTCAGGTTGTGACCAGCCAAAACAGCCGCACCGATGATTTTGAGGGCGAGGCCTCAAGCGGCCTGGCGCTGCGCCTGTCGAGCCGCTCGCAGCCCGGTGCGACCCTGGAGGAACGCTCTGTGGCCTCTGCCTCGCGCTATGTGCGCGCCGCGACCTTTGCTGATCCGGCTGAGGCACAGCAGGCGGCGCGGTCTCTGGCCTCCACCGGTGTGCCGGTGCGCCTTGGCTCGGTGTCGCGCAATGGTCAGCCCTATAAGGTGGTGATGGCCGGGCCGTTTGGCAATTTGAATGCAGCTGAACAGGCGCTCAGCACAGTGCGCGCCGCTGGCTATCGTGGTGCGCGTATCAGTCGCTAAGCGCCGCTTGGCCGCGCCTGCATCTACCTACCTGCATCTGTAAGGCCGTATGATGGGACCGCGCTTTATCAGCGCGATTGCCGCTTACCAGCCATAAAGCGGCCAGAGCGCCCCCGGATAGCGCCCGGCGGGGCACTGTCACTGTCTAGCCGCAGATGTTTTGCAGCTGCACCCAGTCGCGATCATTCAGCACCGGCTCCAGCGCCCGGCCAGCCATTGGATCGGCTTCGATCAGACCAAGCGTGGTTTCACCGGTCACATCCAGCGCATAGGCATAGGGGGTCGAGGGAATGGCGGCGCGGGCAAACTCGGCCAGCAACAGATCATCCGGCAACACTGGGCGCGGCGCGGCCAGCACGGTTTCGGAATAGCGATCCAGGGTTTCGCGGGTCAGCTCACCAGTGGTGAGCAGCCGGAAAGAGGCAAGGAAACCGCCAACCTCCAGCAGCTCCGCCAGCGGATCGTGCAGATGGGCGCGGGCGCGCTCGGCCAGGACCGCACCAGCGGCAACCGCCGGATCTTCAAAATCTTCCACCAGGCTGCGGTTCAGCAGCACAATGCCGCCGGGCAAATGCAGGCTGCTGGCAACGCCTGAGCGCATGATCACCAGTTGCCGCACGTCGGTGCGTGCTGCCAGTTTGGCCAGAAGCGGGCTGGCCTCCGGGGTGGCGCAGGCCTGCCCAGAGACCCGTTCAATGCGGCCCAGCAAGGCCTGTCCGATCGCCTTGGTCTTGATCTCTGGCACCACTTTGACTGCGTGGTTTTGCATCAATCCTGGCAGCCCGAAGACCACCAGCAGTGCCACCAGCGCCAGGCTGCCAAAGATGCTCACCACCCGCAATCGGCCAGGATGGGGGCGGGCGCGCTCAATCGCGGTGCGGACCTTTTCGATGGCCTCCAGCATTGTCGTTTCATCCTGGGGGATTTCCAGCTGTTCACCGGGGTCACCATCCGGATGAAACAGGGCCGGAAATACACCGGGGTTGGCCCGTTCCACCGCCGCCAGCGACCAGTGCGCCAGCACCCGGTCCTGCATATCGGTGATGGTGAGCGTCGCATCGCCAACCGAAATGATCACGTCACGACGCTGCGCGTCTGGGCTCGCTCGCCAAAGGCCCGCAGCCTCAAGTCGTTCGAATTCCCTCAGAACGGTCATTCATCCTGCCTGTGTTGCCTGTTTTCGTTGCCAAAAGCCTAGCATGGCTGTGCCGCAGGCGGCAAATGGCTTTGCATAGCAAAGGCCTTGAATAGCGCGATTTTCCCAGGGTGGCGCGTCGGATCGGCAATGGCAGGCGCAGGTCGGGTGTAGATCACTGTGTATTTTTGATCAAATTACTGTAACGTGAGGGGTGTTGTTGTGATGTGAGAGAAAGCGGAGAGATGACAGGGATTTCTGTACGGGCGGCGCGGGTTGAAGATGCCGCGATCGTTGCTGATTTTGTACATGCGCTGATTGATGAGCTTTCGGGTGGGAAAGCGCCCGCAAAACAGGGGGTTTTTGACCTCGCTCAGGCTTTGCTTGCGGGGGCGGATGTGAGTGCAGCCATCGCATATGCCGGGGACGCGCCAGTAGGTGTCATCACGCTGAACCAATGTGCCGCAATCTATGCTGGTGGCCAATTTAGCGAGATATCAGAGCTATACGTGCGCCCTGACATGAGGTCGCAAGGGGTTGCGCAGCTGCTTTTGGATCATGCGCAGCAAGAGGCGCGGGCGCGGGGGTGGGCGCGTCTTGAGGTTGGCGCGCCAAGCCAGCCTGAATGGCACCGCACACTGAACTTCTACCTGCGAAATGGGTTTGATGAGGTCGGCCCACGGCTGCGGCGTTTGGCCTAAGGCCCAGCCCCCCTGCAGCAGCAAGGGGGCCGGGGTGTAACCGGGCTTGGTTACAAGGATTTTGCGGTTTCGCGCAGCTCGAACTTTTGAATTTTCCCGGTAGAGGTCTTGGGAAGGTCTTGAAAAACCACCCGCTTTGGCGCCTTGAAACCCGCCAGAGTCTCGCGGGCAAAGGCGATCAGTTCCGCCTCGGAGACCTCTGCGCCCTCTTTGAGCTCCACAAAGGCGCAGGGCACTTCGCCCCATTTGTCGTCGGGTTTGGCCACCACCGCCGCCAGGTTCACCGCCGCATGGCCCATCAGCACGCCTTCGACTTCGACAGAGGAGATATTCTCGCCGCCGGAAATGATGATATCCTTGGCCCGGTCAGCGATCTGGATATAGCCATCGGGGTGCTGCACCGCGATATCGCCGGAATGGAAATAGCCGCCCTCAAAGGCTTCGGCGGTGGCTTCGGGATTTTTCAGGTAGCCTTTCATCACCGAGTTGCCGCGCATGACAATTTCACCCTGATCGGCGCCGTTCCGGGCGATCTGCTTCATGTCGTCATCCATTACGGTGATATGGTCCATCATTGGGAAGGCAACCCCCTGGCGGGCCTTGATGGCGGCGCGGCCCTGGTGGTCCAGCCCATCCCATTTGTCGCCTTTCCACAGGCATTCGGTGACATGGCCATAGGTTTCGGTCAGGCCGTACACCTGGGTGACGTGAAAGCCGAGGGTTTCGATCTTTTGCAGCGTTGCAGGCGCGGGCGGGGCACCTGCGGTAAAGACCTCGACCGTATGGTCAAAGGCGCGGCGTTCTTCTTCCTTGGCGTTGACCAATAGGTTGAGCACAATCGGCGCGCCGCCAAAATGGGTGACACCGTGGTCGCCAATGGCGGTGTAGATCGCGCCGGGGGTGATGTTGCGGCAGCAGACCAGAGTGCCGCCCAAAACTGGCATCATCCAGGTGTGGTTCCAGCCGTTGCAGTGAAACAGCGGCACAATCGCCAGATACACCGGGTTCATCACCATGCGCCAGGAAATCACCGTGCCCATGGTCATCAAATAGGCACCGCGATGGTGGTAGACGACGCCCTTGGGGCGACCTGTGGTGCCAGAGGTATAGTTCAGCGCCAGGCTTTCCCATTCATCCTGCGGCATGATCCAGTCAAAATCATGCTCGGCGGCGTCCAGCACTTCCTCATAGGCAGGATGGCGGCCGGTGGCCTCGAAACCGGCCTGCGGATCCGGCACCTCGATCAGCAGCGGCGGCTGGCCCGCCATCTGCGCCACGGCGGCCTCGGCCAGGGGCAGGAACTCGGTATCCACCAGCACCACCTTGGCGCCGCCGTGCTCAAAGATATAGGCAACCGTGTCAGTATCCAGCCGGGTGTTGATGGTATTGAGCACCGCACCACAGGCGGGCACGCCAAAATGGGCTTCGGCCTGGGCGGGCAGATTGGGAATGAGGGTGGACACCACATCGCCGGGTTTCACCCCCATCCCCGCCAGCGCCGAGGCCAGCCGGGTGCAGCGATCATAATAGGCGGCATAGGTCTTGCGGTGATTGCCATAGATCACCGCCGGAATGTCGCCAAAAACATGTGCCGCCCGGCGCAGATGCGACAGCGGTGTCAGCGGTACGTAGTTTGCTGCGGTCTTCTCCAGGCCCGCCTCATCAGCCATCCATCCCATCAGCTATCCTCCCGTGATTCTTTTGGTATGTCGGTTTGAGAACAGATAATGAGCAAAGTTGCAGGCATTGGAAGAGCTATGAAACAGATTGCAGCCCTTCCATCCCATGCAGGACATCAAACAACGGCGGCGCAGGCCATGTTGGCGGCGATGGCGATTATTGGCGTCACTGATAATGTCGTGCCTCTGATGGCAGAAACCATGGGGCTGGGGCAGTTCTACCTGCTGCGCACGCTGGTGGCGCTGCCAATTCTCTGGGTGCTGTCGAAGATGGGTTTTGGCAGCATGATGCCGCGTCGCTTTGGCGCAGTGGGGTTGCGGGCTCTGTTGGTGGCTTTGGCGATGGTTTTCTATTTCTCTGCGGTGGCCTTGATGCCGATAGCGCAGGCGCTGGCAGGTCTGTTTACCTCGCCGATCATCATCGTGGTGGTTTCGGTGCTGTTTATGCGGTTGCGCATCGGCATGGTGCGGATTGCAGCGGTGATTGGCGGATTTGTCGGAGTGCTCTTTGTGTTGCAGCCCGATGTTGCGGCCTTCGACTGGCTGATCCTGCTGCCGGTTGCAGGCGGGTTTTTCTACGCGCTGGGGTCGATCGTCACCGGCACCATGTGCAAAGAGGAAAGCACCGTTGCGATGCTGTTCATCTACCTTTTGGCCCAGGGGCTGATCGGGGCAGGCTTATTGGTCGCAGTCGAGATCTGGCCGCTGCCCGTGGGGCAGGGCGCAGATGGGTTTGTCACCCGGGGGTGGGACTGGCCGCTTTGGGAGATGTCGCATTTTATCTTGCTGCAGGGCTTTGCCGCCGTGGCTGGGGTGTTTCTGATCACCAAGGCCTATCAGCTGGGCGAGGCGTCTTTTGTCGCCGTGTTTGAATACTCAGTGCTGCTGGTCGGCCCGGCCATCGCCTGGGTGGTCTTTGGTCAGGTGCTCAACCTTTGGCAAATGCTGGGAATTGCCTTGATTGTTCTCGCAGGCTCCACCCTGGCGTTGCGCTCTTCAAAGGGGGCGTAATTGGCGAGGACCGCTGAAGGCCCAATATGAGCCCATGCACTCTCAATACCTGTTTTGAGCGGTGAACGGGTTTGGTCGCAGTCTCAAACGAGGCATGGCATGGGGGCCAAGAAACAGCCCGTTTGGCGCGAGGTTTATAACCATTGGTCTGAAGACGCCGACAAGATCAGACACCCGCCCGCCAAAGCCCAGTTCTTGACCAAGATCGACATCTGCCATGGGTCATCCGGCACCAAGTGAAAGACGCTGGTGAGAAGGCAGTACATGGCGAGTGTGCGCCCAAGAGGTTTCAGGAACTTGCCTACAATTAGAAGGCCCGCAGCCAGAGCGTTAAATGCAAGGGCGGGCCAGACGAGCCATTCGGGCATCCCATATCCGGCCAAAAGCATTCTTGCCGGGGCGGGATCAATTGTTTTCTGCGCCGCTCCGGCAAGAAACAGGAACGCCAAGAGGTATCGCCCAAAGGCCCATTCAAGCCGTCCGCTCATCCGGCAGGAGCGAATGACAAGCTGAGCCCATTTAAGCAATGGCGTTTGCCGGTCGGCTCTGGCCCATCATCAAAAATATGACCCAGATGGCCGCCGCAGCGACGGCAATGTACTTCGGTCCGGACCTGAAAGATGAACCTTCGGTCCTCTTTTGTCCTAACCGCATTCGGGAGGCTTTCAAAAAAACTCGGCCAGCCGGTTTCGCTGTCATACTTGGCCTCTGCGCCATAGACAGGCAGGTCGCATCCGCGGCATCGGTAGGTGCCGGGGCGCGTCTCTTCATTCAAGGGGCTGGTGTAGGGTTGCTCGGTCTCTTCCTCGCGCAATACGAGGTATTCGTCGTCGCTCAAACGGGCGCGCCACTGGGCTTCGCTGCGGCAAATCTCAAAGTCGCAGGTCTCAGCGGTCAGCGGCTGTGCAAGCATGGCCGCGCCAGTGGTCAACAGGAATGCTCGACGGTTCATAACATCACCTTTTGAATAATTGCGCGGATAGGAGAGCCCTGTGGAGGCCCTCCCATCCGCTCGCCTGCTCGATTTATTTTGGAACCAGAACGGAATTGACGACGTGGATCACGCCATTCGACTGGTTGACGTCAGCGATTGTTACCATGCTTGCATTGCCGCTTTCGTCGAGGATGTAGACATTGTTGCCCTTGACCTGGGCAGACAGGGCGTCACCTGACACGGTATTGAAGTGATAAAAGCCGTCGGATGAGGCACGCGCCTGACGAGCGATCTCTGCGGCGGACCAATCACCGGCCACCACATGCGCGGTCAGAACTTTGACCAGCATATCTTTGTTTTCAGGCATCAAGAGCGTTTCGACCGTTCCCGCAGGCAAGGCCGCAAAGGCGTCGTTTACGGGTGCAAAGACTGTGAAAGGCCCAGGGCTTTGCAGCGTTTCGACCAAGCCGGCAGCTTTAACAGCGGCAACAAGTGTCGTGTGGTCGGCTGAATTGACCGCGTTTTCCACGATGTTTTTAGTCTCGAACATGGCGGCGCCGCCAACCATCGGGTTTTCGGCATAGGCTGCGGTTGCAATGGTCAGCGCTGCTGCGGCTGTAGCGATTTTGGATACGATTTTCATGCTTATTTCCTCTCATGATTGTCCGCAATTTCCTGCGGCTATGAGGGAACCACGGCGCCCGGCCGGAAACAGTTTCAGCCGGCGCGAAATAAATCTGCATCAAAGAATTCGTCGAGCGCGAGAATGGCTCCTGTCGGCGCGCCGGTCGGTGATCCGCCTGCCGGTTCATCCGAGACCGCCAGAGTTCCGCCGTCGATCAAGGCGGCAATCTCGGGCGTGATTTCGAACAGGCTTTCGCGATCCGCAGGGATCACGCCCAGGGACACCGGCGCTGGTGCGTTTGCGCCGATGACCCAAAGCTCAAAATCGCGGCCTGTCGCGGGCCTGCCCTGTTCCGGGATGACTTTGAACAGATTGCCGTCCGGGGCGTAGCCTGCCTCGATATGCAGGCCGCCGTCTTGCGAGATCAGCGTCGCATGATGCGTGGGATCAAAAGCCGGGCCGCGCAGCATCGGGCTGAAGACGAGGAATGCGGCCAGGGCAACGGCGGCCATTGCGGGGAAAGCCAACCAGTTCCAGGCCCATCCACGACCCCAGGCCCATCCACGGCGCGGGCGCGCGGCCTCGCCGCCCAATTCGGCGACAAGCTTTGCCCTGACCGAAGGCGATGGGGTGTCTTCCGGCAGCTCCATGGCCATGGTTGCCAACTCTGCCTCCCAGAACTGCACATGCGCGCGAAGATCCGGGTGGGTCTGAAGCCGCGCTGCAAAGGCCTGCTCTGCGTCCGCGTCCAGCAGGCGCAAGACGTATTCAGCAGCCAGGGCCTCGTCTTCCGGTATGTCCTGAAGGTCGCTCATCGTGAAAGGCACTCCTTCAAAGATTGCAGGCTGCGGCGCAGCCAGGTGCGCATCGTATTCAGCGGCACGTCAAAACGGTCCGCAAGCGTTTGGTACGTCGCCCCGTCGAGATAGGCGGAGCGGACAGCATCGGCACGGTCTGGCGGTAGTTCCGCGAAACAGGCACTGATGCGACGTTGTTCAGAGGCTGCTATACTTGCAGCCTCAGGCCCTGGACGCTTTTCGACAAGCTCACCAACACTGTCGAGGTCCACATGATCGCTCTTTTTCGCACGCAGCCGGTCTATGGCCAGATTTCGCGCAACGGTTATGAGCCATGTCATCGGAGAGTGACCCGTCACCGCATAGCGGTCAGCCTTGGCCCAAATCCGCAGATACACGTCCTGTAGTGCGTCCTCGGCTTCTGAGCGGTTCTTCAAGACACGTAAACAGACACTGAATAGTTTCCCGCTTGTGGCATCATAAAGCGCGGCCAGTGCAGCCCGGTCACCAAGCGCGACCCTGCCAATAAACTCTTCGATGTTCTTGCGGTCTGTCATAGGTGTTTTGAGCAGCTCAAATAACTTCGTCTTGTCTTCCTGACAGAAATGGTCCCGAACAGCAATCTCTTGCCACCGGGACCATCCTGCACTGGTATGAAGGAACTCATTTACCCATCGCGACGAATTACTTGCCGAGCGACGTCGCGAAGCCCGTAATGCCACCCATTTTCAGATCGGCCTTCATCGTGGAGGCCCCTGTTTCGAGGTCAATCTCGTAAAGGCCAGCTGATCCAGCGCCTTCCATTTGCAGGATTGCAAGTGCCATGTTCTCGCCTTCCTTGGACGAGACGATGTCGAAGCCACCCATCGGGGCGAGGTCGACAGCGGCACCGTCAACGGTGATCTTGCCGATGGTTTTCAGGGTGCCTGCGTTGTTTGCCAAGCTGACCAGCGTGTCGGTTTCGGCATCAAGCGCATATTGGAATGTCGCGTCCGCTGTCTCGCCATTGATCGCGTTTGTGTAGGCATTGGCAAAGATCATCGGTGTTTTATCTGCCATGGCGTCCCCGTCAGAGTAGGCGAGGTCGGTAAAGCGGCGAACAGAACCTGCGCGCTCATCATTGTCACCGAAGCCTTCGGGAAAATAGACCAGGTTGTCGCCGGCCGATGTCACGGCGCGAACGGCGTCGATCTTGTTGTTGAAGTCAAACGCCACCATTTTTCCGTCGCCGATCATGGCACCGTCCATGAACGACGCGCCCAGATCGGTCATTTCGCCCGACATCGGGTCGATCACCGCGATCATTCCATCGGAAAAGCCAAGCAACTCTCCGGTCACGGGACGCCATGCAATCGCGCTCAACGGAGAGGCAAGGCTGTAGGTCATCACCTCTCCGGGGGCGTTCACATCGCTCATCACAACCAGCGTCGCGCCGTCATTGGCCAAGGCATAACCCGAAACAGCTGCGTGACCTGCGGCAAATGCCGGACCGGTCGCAAGGGCAATCAAGGATGTCACAAGAGCTCGAGTTTTCATCGTATTTCCTTTCAAATTGGACATGTTACGCACCTTACTGGATGCGCTCTGACCTGAACCACGAAAGGCAGTGCTGGATAGTTTCAAAAACTTGATCACTTTGAAATTTAGTTGGTGATAAAGTCCTGCGCCCACATTTATCATTTTGTCGCAGCCGCAGCGCATTTCTGGTTTGTCCGGCTCTGCGCCCTTGACCTACGGCCCCAGCACCGTGTCGGTGTGCTGACACCGCAAACGGCGGTTTTGATCCCGGTTTGACCAATAGTGCGGCGGAAATGAGCAGCGGCTTTGACGCGGCGCTCCAGCAGGGGGCTGCTGTCAGACGTGAACCGAGGCTAGACGGCGTGTGAGCCACAGCGCGATCAGGATCGACAATCCGCCGAGCATGAACGTGATCCGCAAGCCGTCGACAATCGCAGCTTCGGCGGCTTCCTCAATAGCGGTGCTTCCCACGCCGGCTGAGAAGACGGCTCCCATGACGGACGCCCCGGATATGAGACCGATGTTGCGCGACAGTCCGAGCAGGCCCGACACCGCGCCGCGCTGGTCCGCGGACACGTCTGCCATCACCATCACGTTGTTGGCGGATTGAAACATCTGGTATCCCGGCGTCAGGATCGCGATTGCCGCGATGTAGCCCACGACACCGAATGTCGCGGGCAACACCGATAGCGAAAAAGCTCCGGCGGCAAGGGTTCCCAGCCCGAGCGTCAGAACCCGCTGGCCGCCCCAGCTGTCGACCAATCGACCCGACGGCACGCCAGTGCAGATCGACAGGACCGGCCCGACCGACATCACGAGACCGACGATCGCCTCCTGCAGGCCAAGCGCGACGGCGAGGTAGAACGGCCCGACCACCAACGTAGCCATCATCACATTCGCCACCAGAAAGTTTGCCGTTAGGCCAGCAACTACGCCAGCTTCACCAAGAGCGGACAAATTCAATCGCTGCGTTGTCCCGATCGGCGCGACCGCTGGCAGGAGCCGCAAAGCCAATCCGGCCGCCAACAGACCAACCGGAACCAGAACAAGGAAGATCGCATGCCATCCGACCCAGCCGATAAGCACGCCGCCGAGAGACGGGCCAAGCGCCGTTCCAATGGCCGACATCGTGCCGAGCCATCCCATGGCCCGCCCGACACGCTCGGTCTCGACTGTCTCTCGCACAAGAGCGATGGCGAGCGTCATCATAAATGTGGCACCGATCCCCTGAAGCGCCCGTGCCGCGACCAGCATCCACAGGCTGGATGCCAGGCCGCAAAGCGTGGATGCCAGAGCGAATAAAACCAGACCAACAGCGAGCATCCGTTGCCGACCAAAAACGTCCCCGAGACGTCCTGCGATCACAACAAAAAGGGTGATCGACACCAGATAGGCGATCACAACCCATTGCACCCATTGAAATGACACGTCGAAGGCCACCGCCAGCGTCGGGAGTGCGATATTGGCGATGCTGGTTCCCAGCGAGGCCAGCACCATGGACAGCGAAAGACACAGCATCCCCCCGCGCTGCGCAGCCTTGGGTGCCGATGGTTTGAGGGTCTGCATCTGTGTACTCCACTTGCGAGAATCGATGTGAACGGTCACCTTACGAATTCAAGCCAACTTGAGGTCAATCATGAAACTGATCGATATCGGCGAGGTGTCGCGTCAGGCCGGCATCCCGGCATCGGCACTGCGTTATTACGAAGAGATTGGTCTGATATCTTCGGTGGCTCGACACGGGCTAAGACGGCAGTTCGAACCCGATGTGCTTTTGCAGCTTGCGCTGATCGCGATGGGGAAGGCGGCGGGTTTCTCGCTTGAGGACATCTCGGCAATGTTCGGTCCAGGCGGAAAGCCCGACCTGCCAAGAAAGGATCTGCACGACCGTGCAGATGAACTGGATCGGCAGATTGCAGAGCTCACCGCGCTACGCGATACCCTTCGCCATGTTGCCGACTGCCCGGCTCCGTCGCATATGGAGTGCCCAACCTTTAGACGACTCGTCGATCTTGCTGGAAAACGTCGACAAAAACGGATCAAGCCAGGTTTGCAGACCTTGGGTTAGTCTGGACGAATGGCCGCGTCGTCGGCTCAGCCTCTGAGCCGCTATTGGCCCCACAAACGCGCTGGGTTTCCATCCCAAAGGTGTCAGAGATCCGCTAGGAGCCGAAATTGATCAGTGCTGCACAACGCTTGAATGACCGCCAAACAGAAATTGTGGCTACATCCATTATTCATAGCGATACCATGGTGATCTGATCCAGGCTGACTGACGTAATCGGTAAGATTGACAGCGAGAGGTGGATGGCTCATGCAAGTTGTTTGGTTCAAGCGAGATCTGCGTGTGGTGGATCATGCTGCCTTGGCCCGTGCGGCACGAGCCGGGCCGGTTCTACCGCTCTATGTTGTTGAGCCCGATCTTTGGCAGCAGCCTGATGCATCGCCTCGGCACTGGGGCTTTATCGCGGAAACGCTAGCAGAACTGCGCGAAGAGCTTGGGCGGCTTGGCCAGCCGCTGGTTGTGCGTCAGGGGGCGGTCGTTGACATTTTGGAAGGATTGACGCGCCAAGGAGCGCTCTCGGCGCTCTGGTCGCATGAGGAAACTGGCAATGGCTGGACCTTTCGGCGGGATCAACAGGTCGCGGCCTGGTGTCGCGACAAAGGGGTGCCTTGGCATGAACTGCAGAACCATGGTGTTTGGCGGCGGCTTCAGTCTCGCGACGGTTGGGCGACGCGTTGGGATCGACTGATGGCCCAGCCCTGTGCGTCTGCGCCGCATCTCGCCCCAGTAGAGAGTGTGCCGGGGCCGATACCCTCGGCCCGGGATCTGGGTCTTGGATCAGATCACTGTCCGGGGCGGCAGACCGGGGGGCGACGGGCTGGGCAAGAGCGGTTGGAGAGCTTTCTTCAACAACGGGGTGAGCAATATCAGCGCGCCATGTCCAGCCCGGTTGATGGCGTCTCCGCCTGTTCACGGCTTTCTCCGTATCTGGCCTGGGGCGCGGTTTCGATGCGTGAAGTGACGCAGGCCAATGAGGCACGGCGGCGCGCCTTGCCCCCCGCCAACAAAACCTGGCGGAAGTCGTTGCGGTCCTTTTCAGGAAGATTGCACTGGCATTGCCATTTCATTCAAAAGCTTGAAGACGAGCCGCGGGTTGAGTTCGAAAATCTCCACCGGCTGTATGACGATCTGCGCCCCAGAACGCCCGACGTCGCACGGCTAGAGGCTTGGAAAAAAGGGGAAACCGGCTACCCATTTCTGGATGCCTGCATGCGGTCGCTGCAAGCCACGGGCTGGCTGAATTTCCGCATGCGCGCAATGCTCATGGCGGTGGCTTCCTATCACCTTTGGCTCGACTGGCGTGCACCGGGGCTGCATCTGGCGCGGATGTTCACCGATTACGAACCGGGCATTCACTGGAGCCAAGTGCAGATGCAATCAGGCACCACGGGCATCAATACTGTCCGAATTTATAACCCGGTGAAGCAGGGATTTGATCAGGATCCCACGGGCACTTTCATTCGCACCTGGCTGCCGGAACTGGCGCAGATTCCCGATCAGTATCTCCATGAACCATGGGCGGCAGATAACGCGGCAGAGGTGATCGGTCACGATTATCCCGAACGAATTTTTGATCATATGGCAGCCGCAAAAGCCGCGCGTGAAAAGATCTGGGAGGTTCGGCGCCGCCCGGAGTTTCGCGCGCAGGCCGAGGCGATCGTGATCAAACATGCTAGCCGAAAGAACCGTTCCAGGCGTAAGGCACCTGCACCGAAACGCTCTGACCAATTGAGCCTGCCTTTTGGAGAGACGTCGTGAAACACCAAAAGAAATCGGATTTGCCTCAGAAGATCTGCCCCGCCTGTAGCCGCCCCTTTGTCTGGCGCAAGAAATGGGCGAAGGTCTGGAACGAGGTGAAATATTGCTCCAAACGCTGCAGGGCATCCTCATGACTAAAGCCGCCATCCTGCTGCCAAATCAGCTATTTGCTGACCATCCGGCCCTGCTTCCCCCTGTAAAACATGTGGTTCTTTTCGAAGACCCGCTCTTTTTTGGCGACCCACAATATCCGGCCAGGATGCACCGTCAAAAGCTTTGGCTGCATCGGGCCGGTATGGCGCGCTATCACCAGGCGCTGGTGAAACAAGGGATGGATGCTGAGATCTTTCCATATGACGGGCAAAAGGGGGCGTGCCTGCGGCTTTTCCAAAGCCTAAGGGAGCAAGAGATCACCGAAGTGGTCATGGCTGACCCGGTTGATTTCATTGCCGAGCGTCGCCTTCATGCGGCTGCAAAGGACACAGGCATCGCACTTGATATCCTGCCCTCTCCTGGCTTTCTGAACAGCCGGGGCGACAATATTGAATGGTCGCAGGGCCGTAAGCGCTGGTTCATGGCAGATTTCTATAAACGCCAGCGTCGCCGCCTGGATGTTTTGATGGAGGATGACCAACCCCTAGGCGGAAAGTGGAGCTTTGACCAGGACAACCGCAAGAAGGTGCCAAAGGCACTGCTGGCAAGCCTGCCCTGGATTGATTGGCCCGCCCCTGACGCCATCGATGAGGCCGCAAAAGCAAGCGTTCTTGCCGAATTCCCGAAGGCGATAGGCCGTTTGGAAAAGCTCTACTATCCGACCTCGCACGCGGCTGCCGCCGCTTGGTTCGATCAGTTCCTCGAGCGGCGGCTTGATCGGTTCGGCGATTTTGAGGATGCGATTGTCGAAGGTGAAAGCTGGCTTTGGCATGCCATTCTAACCCCTGTGCTGAATATCGGGCTGCTAACCCCGCGCCAGGTGCTGGACAGCACGCTTGCCTATGCAAAGCGCAGGGATATCCCTCTGAATTCGCTGGAAGGTTTTCTCCGTCAAATCATCGGTTGGCGCGAATTTATCCGTGCCACCTACGATGAGCTCGGTGTCCCCATGCGGCAAACCAACCACTGGGGACACCGCCGCCCCATGCCCAAGTCCTTCTACGACGGCACAACCGGCATTGCCCCGCTAGACGACACGATCCGGCGCGTGCTCGCGACCGGTTATTGCCACCATATCGAGCGGCTGATGGTGCTGGGCGGCTTCATGTTTCTTTGCGAGATTGACCCGGACGACGTTTATCGTTGGTTCACGGAGATGTTCGTGGACAGCTACGATTGGGTCATGGTTCCCAATGTATATGCCATGAGCCAGCACGCCGATGGCGGGTTGATCACCACCAAGCCTTACTTCTCCGGCTCAAACTACATCCGGAAAATGAGCCACTGGGACAAAGGGCCTTGGACGGAGGTCTGGGACGGATTGTATTGGCGTTTCATTTTGAAGCATTCAGATGCGCTCGCAAAGAACCCGCGTTGGGCGATGATGTGCCGCACAGCAGAGCGGATGAAGCGTGAAAACAAGGACTACCATTTGACGATTGCCGAGGAATTTTTGTCGCAACTGAATTGAACAAAGCAGAAATACACAAGCAGGTGCGCCTCCGGAATAAAAGACATTTCTGCAAAACGAAAGAAGTGCGGTTTTGGCAATATCAGCGCCAATAATCTAGGCTCAGAACGAATGGATCCTGGTCCTAAGACGGTATTCTTCTCACTGTCAGATGCTTTCGGCGATTGTCGTCCAGGTCTGGCGGGATACGGCCTTTGGCCCGGCGAGCAGCCAGTAGCTTTCGTGATGGGCAAGCGATCGCGCGTCAAGACGTACAAGCGTCCCTTCCATCAGCGCATCGGCACAAAGGGGAAGCGATGCGAGAGCCACTCCCAGCCCTGCCTTTGCCGCGGTCAACGCCGTGAGTTGGGTGTCAAAGCGCAGATGTGGCACTGGGGTCGTCGGAGTGCCGAAGGCGGCTGCCCAGGCAGGCCAGCCCGGGCGGGCCCCTGCGCAGGCAATCCGCGGCAAAATGGTCCAGGGGTCCGCGCGCTTTGCAAGCGAAGGAGCCGCGACCGGGGCCAGTTCTTCGGCGTAAAGGCGGGCCTTGTAAGGATGCGGCCAATCTCCCGTTCCGTAGCGAATGCTGATCACGTCGTCGAGTGGTGCATCATGGGCGCCCAGAACCAGCGTACGGATCGAAAGCTCAGCCCCTGTCAAGGCCTGCAACTGCCCCAACCGAGACATCAGCCACAACTCGATCACCGACTGGCTCGCCGATATTGTCAGCCGTTTGTGTCCTGCGCCAAAGATCGCTTCGGTGCTGTCGCGCAAACCGTCGAGCGCATGGCGAACATGCGGAAGCCATGCCTCGCCTTCGACTGTCAGCGCGATCGTGCGTGCTTTGCGGTTGAACAGTCTGATGCCAAGATGCTTCTCCAGTTGACCGATCCGCTGGCTGACTGCCGCCTGCGTCAGGCCAACCTCGCTTGCGGCTGCGGTGAAACTGCCAAGCCGGGCCGCTGCTTCGAATGCACGTATCCATTCAAGCGGTGGAAGCCGATTTCCATGCATAAGCAAAACCATGTCTCATACTTGTTTTTCTTAATTTGTGTTTATGCGAGGTCTGCGCGAGGTTCAAGCGCAACAGACATTTTCAAAGGGGCACAAGCATGCCGACCGTCACAGTCGATCCAACTGGAGCATTTTTAACTCTTCAGATGTCTTCAGGGCCGCTGCGCTTCCATGCAGTATGGCTGCGGGACAACGCACAAGACCATGAGACGCGGGCGCAGGGCAACGGCCAGCGGTTGATTGCTCTTCGGGACATCCCCGCGGAAACCCGCATTGAGGCGGCGGAAATCTCCCAACCCGGTACGCTGGATGTGCGTTTTGCCCCCGAGGGTAAGCGCGTCTCGTTCGATCTTGCCTGGCTCGAAGCGCATGCATACGATCAGACAGCACCCGCTCAACGTGGATGGCTGGAAGACGGGGTCGAGACCTGGGATGCGGATCTCATGGCAGACGTGCCTTGCGGAGATTTTGCTGCGCTTGCACAGGGGGGGCGCGCTCTGCAGGACTGGCTTGGCCAAATCATGCGCTATGGCTTTGCCAAGGTGGTAAACGCGCCCGCCACCCCCGGCACGCTGTTCGACATCGTGGGCCTGTTCGGCCATGTGCGCGAAACCAACTATGGTAGGCATTTCGAAGTCCGCACAGAGGTCAATCCCTCGAACCTCGCCTTCACTGGTTTGGGTCTGCAAGCCCATACCGACAACCCGTACCGCGATCCGGTGCCAACAGTGCAGGTGCTGCATTGTCTTGAAAGCTCGGCTGCAGGTGGGGAGAACATGGTTGTCGATGGATTTGCCGCCGCGCTGCGTTTGCGGGCTGAAGATCCTGAAGGTTTCGACCTGCTGGCCAACCATTGTGCGCGCTTTGAATACGCGGGCGAAGACGGCGTTTGCCTGACCTCCCGTCGTCCGATGATCGAACTTGCACCGGACGGTGCACTGATCGGGATCCGCTTCAACAACCGGTCCTGCGCCGCGATCACCGATGTGCCCTTCGACCTGATGGCAGACTACTATGCGGCCTATCGCAGGCTGGGCGAGATCATCGATGACACGGCAATGGAAGTGACGTTCCGACTGAACCCCGGCGAGGCCTTTGTCATCGACAACACCCGTGTCCTGCACGCACGCAAGGGATACTCGGGCGAGGGCACCCGTTGGTTGCAGGGCTGCTACGCCGATATGGACGGGCTGCGGTCAACCCATGACGCAATGGTGCGTTCGACAGCCCTGGAGGCTGCGGAATGAAACCGGATATCGAAATGTTGAACCACAAAACGATCGTAGACTTCATCGGGTCGATCTTTGATCGGCGCGGCGGCGAAGAATACCTCGGCGAACCGGTGACGATGGGCGAGCACATGCTGCAAGGCGCGACCATCGCAGAGCAGAACGGCCAGTCCGAAGAGATCATTGTCGCGGCCCTGCTGCATGACATCGGCCATTTTACCAGCGAGTTCGGCACCTTCACCATGGACGACACCGAGGACCGGCACCACGAGCACGCTGGCGCCGAGGTGCTTGAGCAGTTCTTTCCGAGGGTGATCACCGATTGTTGCCGATACCACGTTGCCGCAAAGCGCTATCTTTGTGCGACCCGGCCAGAGTATTTCAGGCGACTGTCCGAGGCCTCGATTCATTCTCTGAACCTTCAGGGCGGCGCGATGAGCCCGGATGAAGTTGCCGTGTTCGAGAAGAACCCAAATCTGGATACGATTATTGCGGTCCGCTACCTTGATGAGGCAGGCAAACGCCCCGATATGGAGACGCCGGACTTCTGGCACTTTGCCCCGATGGTGCAACGCCAGGTCGACAGGCACAGCAGGGTCAACGTCTGACCCGCGTCCTGCTCACCTAACCTGTTTTCACTGCGCCCGCGCGGCTGACAAAGGCTCGGGCGCAGTGGCCAAACGCTACTTTTTCCAGCTCTCTGTCGGACAGCCGTGGGGGCGGTTGCACTGCATCGATCATTTGGATGAGACTGCAAATAACCAGGCCACCAGATCTGGCAGACCGACAACGCGCTGTTGTGAGTGGCCCCAGTGTGGCGCAACCTCGGCTCGGATGTCATCGCCACCACAAAGTACCAACAGCGCAGGGCGAGGCAACGCCGCAGACCAGTAGCTAAGTGCGTCTTAGCGACCAGTCCGCAGGCGTTTTCTTCTGCCTTGGGATGGCGTAGCCTGATGCCATGATCCTGTCACGCGGCCGTAAATTTCTGTTCATACATATCCCCAAAACCGGCGGCACGGCCCTGGCTTTGGCGCTGGAGGCGCGGGCCATGCGCGACGATATGATGCTGGGGGATACCCCAAAGGCCAGCAAACGCCGTCGCCGTTTGCAGGGGGTGAAAACGGCGGGCCGCTTGTGGAAACACTCCACCCTTGCCGATCTCACCGGGCTGATCCCCGAGCAGGAGATGCGCGACCTCTTCACCTTTACTCTGGTGCGCAATCCCTGGGATCGCGCGGTGAGCTACTATCACTGGCTGCGGGGGCAGGGCTTTGACCATCCGGCAGTTTTGCTTTCCAAGAGGTTGGAATTTAAAGATTTTATACTGCATCCAGTGATCCTGCGCAGCTTTGAAACCCACAGCGCACCCAGCTATATGCGCCGGGCGGATGGTCGCGAGCAGTGCCAGCTTTATATCCGGCTGGAACAGTTCAGCACCGATGCCGCGCCGCTGTTTGATCACCTCGGATTCACGCTGGAACTGCCCCGTGAAAACACTTCTGAGCGGCACCGGGACTGGCGCGGCTACTATGATGAGCAGACCCAAGAGGCACTTGCCCAGGCCTGCCGAGAAGAAATAATACGATTTGAATATTCTTTTAACGATTTCGACCTAGCCTTGGATCAAACAGGCCGTCCAACCACGTGAGATCGCACCATAGATTCTCTCCGGTTTGACTGGCCAGACAAGGATAGCAGCACTTTCGCCCCCAGGGTGACTGTGCCGCCGCAGAGGAGAGATCGAAATGCTGGATTGGTTTCAAAAACGCCTGAGCTTTGGCGCAGAACTGTCGGTTCCGCCTGTTTCTGTAGGTCAGGGCGGGTTTCTCAGCGGCACCCATGTGGCGTCGAACCTGGGCTGGCGCCCGGTTGAGGCGCTCTGTGCCGGCGACAAGGTGCTGACCTTTGATCATGGCATGCAGACCGTGGTCGAAATGGTGCGCGAGACCGTGCAGCTGGAAGCGGGGGAGATCGACCCGACCCGCTGCCCCATGCATATCCCCCGCGATGCGCTGAACAACCGGGTGCCCATGTGGCTGATGCCCGATCAGGGCGTGCTGATGGAAAGCGACCTGATCGAGGATCACCAGGGCGACCCCTTTGCCGTAGTGCCAGCCTCGACCCTGGAGGGCTACCGGGGAATTTGCCGGTTGCATCCGGACAATCACTTGCAACTGATCACGCCGCGTTTTGAACAGGATGAGGTGATCTACCTTGAGGCAGGTCTGCTGGGATATTGCCCGGCACCGCGCGACCTGCTGACCATCGGGGTCGATCTGCAAGAGGACATCTACAAGGTATTGCCCATCGAAGAGGCCTGTGCCCTGATCGAGGCGATGACCACCGCCGAGGCTGTGATGATGACTGGCGCACTGCCAATGACGTCTCCAGGTGCCTTTCAGATGTAATACGCCACGATTTTGGGCCCAGACCGGGCTGTAAACCTGATCACAAGCTGCCCAAAGCCTGCGCGCTTTGGGCTGTTTTGTTTACAAAGGTCCGTTTCCTGCCGGGCCTGCGAATGGCCATGCTGCAGACGTTGCAAAAGCCGCAATCGGTGGGGGCACAAAAGGCCCGCTCTGAAATCTTACCAGATGCGGCACCGAACTCAATCTCAGCAATGCGCAGGTAGCGACCTTTGCAAAGTCCGGACGGTTCTCCGAAGCGGACATTCAGTCAAACGGCAATGCTGGATGTTCTGAGCCCAGCTAAACGACAAACCCCAACTTGACCATGTTACGTGATAAACCCGATGGTTGAACGACCTTGAGCTTCATCTAGTTCAAGCGAGAAAGCTTCCCGAGCATCTTGGAAAATCGCTTCACATATTTCGGATGACACTGACTTCGAGTGAGCGGCGACTTGGAAGCGGCGTTCACGATTGCCCACTGTGAGGCGTAGTCCACCCGAAGAGGGGTGAAATACTAGGATCGTGCGAACCCATGTTGCCCCACTGTCCAACAAATTCCCTATTTCAGTGCAGACACCCATGCGGATCGGTTCGAGAAACAATGTGCCATTCCCATAGCAGTCAAAGGCTTCTCCTCGGTAGCATATTCTCGGGTCAAAACCGTCGCTTGGTGGGACTGCAACTGCAGCCGTCTTCGGCCCACCGAGATAGGAAATATATGCCTCCAAAATCATGGGGCCAATGTCCTTCACCATCTTATGGAAACTCCAAGTTTCATCCCCATATTTCTTCGTTATCTGTTGAAGTTCTTCATATCTGCTTTGCGCCATTCTAGCCCTCATTCAACTTTCAAAAAACTGGGATGTTTCTGGTCCTGCGGCTGCTTGGCACAAGTCGCGTGCTTTGCTAAGTTCTGCGAACGTCACATTGGTGACATCTAGGAGCATGCCAAAGTCGACAGTTCACGATTCAAAGCAGACAAAGCGCTTAATCGGAAAACTTTGAAGCATACAATCAAATTGCCGCTGATATCAGTGCGTTGAGATCAGAGTGACCTTTCCACGCCGTTTTCATCGTCCGCTTCTCAGCAACTGTAAAAAACTGGGAACTATAGAGAATCGCGGCTTGCACGTAGGGAACCTCTTCATCGTAAGCTGCCCGAATTTCACGCCTCTCTCGAGCAGTTCCAAACTTGCATGCAAAAACCGCCGCAATCGCGCGGGTATGCCCACCTATCCGGCGGTTTCGAAACCAAGACATGACATGGGCTACTGCATCAGCAGATACCGTATTGCACGCCATTATACCTGCCATGTGGTACATTCTCTGGTAGTCAAGATGAAAGCCATTCGCACGGATCAAACCTTCTATTCTAAGTCGGACATCAGGATGTATCCGTGCGAAATGGTTGAGATATGAGAAATATTGGCGTGTAAGGTGTGGCCGGTGCGTCAAACCATTGAAAGCTCTCTCGACACCGTAGTCGTCGCCTGCGGCCCTCAGATAGGGTAAGGCAAATCTATCTATCTTTTCCGCAAGCTCTTGAGTTTCGTCTGGATAATCTAGTAGAGCACGGACGGCGAGTAGTTCTTCATCCAACCCATCAGCAATTGCCTCTTCCACGTCATCCGAGTTTATCCAATCGCCTTGAAAACCATAGCCGCCATTTTCAACGAGATCGCGCGCGGCTTCAACTTCGTCTCTGGCTTCTCCGAAAAGTCGATCCACCTCCCGATGCTCAAATAGAAGTTCTTGTGATGCACAGATTCGCGTCTTCATCGGGTTCAGCGCCAATCCGACTTTACGCATTCTTTCTATCATCCCGTTCAGGAAGATTTTGGCGTCTAATTCGGTTTGAAATCCAATGTAAAAATCATCGACATACCTAGCAGAAGGGCGATCAACCAAGCTACAGTATGCATCAAAATCAGTAAGGTAGAAATTTCCAAGAACATCAGAAGGAAAAACCCCTTGGATAATACCTTGAGAGCTTTTCTGCCTGTAGGCCGACAATAGTTTTTCCATGAGCCTTACGCTCTCGGTACGACACCCACAGCCTTCTAAGGCGTTAATGAGGTTATGCTGTGGAAGGGTGTCAAAGTAGTTTGCGACATCACATTGCAGGACAAACGCTGAGTCTCCGCAAATTGCTTCGAATCTTCGTTGAAAAGTATTCCAGCCTTCAAAAGAAGGCTCGAACAAACGATCCGCCTCACCAGAAGGTACGTGGCTAAACGAACGCGTCCGATCAAACTGAGCTTCAATTTCGGGCAGCATGTCTTCAAGGAGACCCTGATATAGTAAGCGGTCTTGCGGCAGGAGGATTGAACCGGGACGTGTTAAAACGCCTTGCTTGGGTGCGCCGATTGTTATGGGTAACTGAGGTTCGAAGCTACCAGCAGAAAGTCTAGACTTCAGTTGCTCAATCAGATCGGCGGACTTGTCCCGAAATACGATATCTAGATGAGGTGCCAAAATGAAATCACTTCGTGAGTCAACTTCGATATTTCTCGCGGAATGCCCCCAATCGATACTTTCAAGAACTGGATTCGCAAGGCCTGGCATCTGAACTTTTCCTTGAATGAGTTTGCAGAACAAAGTTACGCGAGATTGAAAATGGATGCGACAAAAATCCGTTAGGTTGACAAGCATGCCGATTGCTATGAACGTCCGCTTCCCTCTCACCCTCATGTACTGTGCTGAGGCCGGTTTGGGCTGGGAGTGGTCGTTGTACCGGTCTCACAGGTAGCATTTTGTTCAGGTTTCAGACTTTGCCCATAAATAGTCTGAGGGTTGCTTTCAGAGATCTTCCGGGCATAAAAATACCGCCCCCCAAATGCATGGGGGGCGGCGTTTGTGTCGTCGGATCGGGGGGAGGCTTTAGGCCGCCGAAGCCGCATCCGGGTTGAAGCGGCCGTAGAAGGTTTGGCCTTTGGCGGCCATCTCACGCAGCAGGTCGGGGCAGGCAAAGCGCTCGCCGTAGGCTGCGGTCAGCTGGTCGCAGCGTTCGGCCGCATAGGGCGTGCCGATGATGTCGAGCCAGCTGAGCGGGCCGCCGGACCATGGGGCAAAGCCCCAGGCCAGAACCGCGCCCACGTCGCCTTCGCGGATGTCTTCCAGCACGCCTTCTTCCAGCGCCCGCACGGCCTCAAGCACCTGGGCAAACATCAGACGTTCCTGCACCTCGATGAGGTCAGGCTGGTCTTCCAGCAGCGGGTATTTGTCCTGCATGCCTTTCCAATAGCCGGTGCGCTTGCCCTTTTCATCGTAGTCAAAGAAGCCCGCGTTGGATTTGCGGCCCAGGCGGCCCAGATCTTCCATCCAGAAAATCATGTCGTCAGCCGGGCTGTCAGGGTAGGCATTGCCCATGGCGGCCTTGGTGGCGCGAGCAATCTTGGCGCCCAGATCAATCGAGGTCTCATCCGTCAGCTGAATGGGACCAACCGGGAAGCCAAGCTGGCGCGCGGCATTGTCGATCAGCACTGGCGAAACACCTTCGGTGATCATCCGCGCGCCTTCATTCACGTAGGGAATGATGCAGCGGTTGGCATAGAAGAAGCGCGCGTCATTGACGACGATCGGCGTCTTCTTGATCTGGCGCACATAGTCCAGCGCCTTGGCCACGGCACGGTCGCCTGTTTCCTTGCCTTTGATGATTTCCACCAGCAGCATTTTTTCAACCGGCGAGAAGAAGTGAATGCCGATGAATTGCTCCGGGCGCACCGAGGCCTTGGCCAGATCCGAGATCGGCAGGGTCGAGGTGTTGGAGGCAAAGATGCAATCATCGGGGATGATCGCCTCGACCTTTTTGGTCATGTCGGCCTTGACGGCTGGGTCTTCAAAGACCGCTTCGATGATCAGATCGCAACCTTTCAGGGCGTCCAGATCAGGGGTTGCGGTGATGCGCGACAGCATCGCCTCTTTCTTTTCGGCGATGACCTTGCCGCGCTTCATGCCTTTGTCGAGGTAGCTTTCGGTATAGGCCTTGCCCTTGTCGGCAGCCTCCTGATCGCGGTCCACCAGAACCACTTCGATACCGGCCTGAGCCGACACCAGCGCAATGCCGGCACCCATCATGCCAGCGCCCAGCACGCCCAGTTTTTTGACGCGCTGATCGGGAATGTCCTTGGGGCGGACTGCGCCTTTTTCCAGCGCTTCCTTGTTGATGAACAGCGAGCGGATCATTGCGCCGGAGGAGGGGTTCATCAAAACGCTAGTAAACCAGCGGGCCTCAATCTTGAGCGCGGTGTCAAAATCAACCAGCGCGCCCTCATAGACGGCTGACAGCAGCGCCTTGGCGGCTGGGAAGGCGCCCTGGGTTTTTCCGTGCACCATGGCAGAGGCACCAACAAAGTTCATGAAACCGGCAGGGTGATAGGGGGCGCCACCGGGCATCTTGTAGCCTTTGGCATCCCAAGGTTTCACCAGATCGGCCCCAGAGGCGTTCAGCACCCACTCCTTGGCAGCGGCAACGGGATCGGCAGCGATCTCATCCACGTAGCCCGCACCCTTGGCCTTTTTCACGTCCAGCATCTTGCCTTCCAGCAGCAGTGGGGCTGCAGCAATAGCGCCAACCTTGCGCACCATGCGGGTGGTGCCGCCGGCACCGGGGAAGATGCCAACCATGATTTCCGGCAGGCCGTATTTGGCCTTTGGGTTCTCTGCGGCAAAAATCCGATGTGTTGCCAGCGGCAGCTCCATGCCGATACCCGCAGCGGTGCCGGGCAGGGCGGCTGCAATTGGCTTGCCGCCTTTTTTGGTTTTCAGATCCATGCCGGCCAGTTCGATCTTGCGCAGCAGGGCGTGCATTTTCATGGTGCCTTCAAAGACACCGCGTGCGGGATCGTCACCGGCTTCTTCTTTCATCACCGCCAGCAGGTTCAGGTCCATGCCGCCGGCAAATGTGCCCTCTTTGCCAGAGGTGATCACCACGCCTTTGACCGCGTCATCCGCCAGGGCGTCGTCAATGCAGGCCTCCAGCTGGGTGAGCCCGTCAAAGGACATCACGTTCATGGTTTTGCCGGGCACATCCCAGGTGATTGTTGCGACGCCGTCGGCGTCCTTGGAAAGCGTAAACTCACTCATGTCTCGTCTCCGATCTGGTCAGCCGTCAGCGGGCTGCCGTCTTTACGGGTAAAGGAGGAGCCCTCGGCGTCCATCTCTACCATCATGTCGATATCGCTGTAATAAGCGGTTTCAGTCGGGGTCCGCGTGCCCACCACCAGGAATGTGGCCGGCGCGTCGGTGTTATTTTTCAGGTGATGGCCATTGGCCTCACCGGCTGGAAAACTGGCGCAATCACCGGGCTGCATCGCGTGCTCGCCCTGATCGTCGATCAGGATGCAGGCACCGCTTAGCATCACCAGGAATTCATCCTGCTGCATGTGATAGTGGCGCAGCGAAGACAGGCCACCGGGTTCCAGCCGCACGATGTTGACGCCAAACTGGCTCAAACCGCTGGCATCTCCGATGCGCTGGCTGGAACGGCCAGAGACCGCCTCAGCCAGCTTTCCTGGGTAGCCAGAGCCGCCTTGATAGGGGATTTGGGCCAGATCCAGCTTGGGCATCAGACGCGCTCGATGATGGTGGCGGCCCCCATGCCAGAGGCGATGCAGAGTGTGGCCAGACCCATTTCCTTATCCTGACGCTCCAACTCATCCAGCAGGGTGCCAATGATCATCGCGCCGGTGGCGCCCAGTGGGTGACCCATGGCGATGGAGCCGCCATTGGGGTTGACCACGGCCGGATCCACGTCAAAGGCCTGCTGGAAGCGCATCACAACGGAAGCAAAAGCCTCATTGACTTCAAACAGATCCAGGTCGGAAATCACCATGCCGTTGTCAGCCAGGATCTTCTGGGTCACAGGCACCGGACCGGTCAGCATGATGGTGGGGTCGGTGCCAATCTTGGCGGTGGCCTTGATGCGCGCCCGTGGCTTCAGGCCATATTGCTCGCCAAATTCCTTGTTGCCGATCAGCACGGCAGCAGAGCCATCAACGATGCCAGAGGAATTCCCCGCGTGGTGGATGTGGTTGATCCGTTCCAGATGCGGGTATTTCAGCATCGCCACCTTGTCAAAACCGGGCATCTGCTCGCCCATCATCTGGAACGAGGCATTTAGCGCGCCAAGCGACTGCATATCGGTGCCGGGGCGCATGTATTCGTCATGGTCCAGAATGGCGATACCGTTCTGGTCGCGCACGGTGATCACTGATTTGGCAAACCGGTTGTCATCCCAGGCCGCTTTGGCGCGACGCTGGCTTTCCACCGCCAGGGCATCGGCCTGCTCGCGGGTGAACCCATATTCGGTCGCGATAATATCGGCCGAAATACCTTGGGGGACAAAATAGGTCTCCATCGCCAGGCTGGGATCGACTGCGATGGCAGCGCCATCCGAGCCCATGGCAACGCGGCCCATCATTTCGACACCGCCCGCGATATAGGCCTGGCCAGCGCCGCCCTTTACCTGGTTGGCGGCAAGGTTGACCGCTTCCATGCCGGAGGCACAAAACCGGTTGATGGCCAGACCGGGAATGCTCTGGTCCAGATCCGAGGCCAGCACTGCCGAGCGCGCCAGGCAGCCGCCCTGTTCCATCACCTGGGTAACATTGCCCCAGATCACGTCTTCGACCGCATGGCCTTCCAGATTGTTGCGCTCTTTCAGCGCGTTTAGCGTCAAAGCTGACAGGCGCACCGAGGTGACCTCGTGCAAGGCGCCGTCCTTGCGGCCCTTGCCACGCGGGGTGCGGATGGCATCGTAAATATAAGCTTCGGTCATGAGTGTCTCCTCAAGCGCGGTCCGACGGATTGCCGGGCATTAGATCATAGGGATGTTTCCAGCCGGGCGTTTCACTGATGCGCGTCAGCCAGGCGTCGATATTGGGGTAGTCCTTGCGGTCAAAGCCAAAAGGCTCATCATAGAACAGGTAGCCGCAGCAGGTGAGATCAGCATTTGTCATGCCGTTGCCCACCAGCCAGTCGCGCCCCCTGAGTTGGTTCTCCAAAGTGGCAAAAGCAGCTTTTAGGCGCCCCTGCATAAAGCCGATCACATCTTTGGGGCGTTTGTCTTCAGGCAGGAAGTTCATCAGAAACCGCGTCATTCCAACCTGGCTGGAAAGCTTGTGGTTATCCCAGAGGACCCAGCGCAGAACCTCATATTTCTCGTCGGGCGCGCCGCCAAACTTTCCGGTCTGATCGGTGATATACTGCTGGATAACTCCGGACTGTGACAGGCGGATGTCACCGTCAATCAGCACCGGAGCCTCTGCCATGACATTTAGGTTGCGATAGTCCTCACCGCGATGCTGCCCGGCAAAAAAATCAACAAATACGGGCGCCCAGTCCAAACCCGACAACTCGAGCGCCAGCGCCGCTTTGTAGGAATGACCCGACTCGCCAAAACAATGCAGTTTAATCGTCACGTTGTTCTCCTTGTCGCCAATGTGGTGCCGGGGGTTTCACACCCCCGGACCCCCGTGAGGTATTTTGAGTAAGATGAAAGAGAATTAACACTCTCCCTCTGGTAGTGTGCTAATGTTGTGGCGCGGTACAGGCTGAGGAGCCGATGACCGCGTAAGGTGAAGTCGTCCCTGCCCATTTGGCGAAGGCTTGGGGGCAGGGACGCGCCGTTGATTTCATCTTGCCTTAAATACCTCCGCCGGAGGCATCCATCAGATCCAGTTGGGGGAAATCTGTGTTGGGTCACAGTGACCTGCCAATCAGTTCCTTCATGATTTCATTGGTGCCACCGTAGATGCGTTGCACCCGGGCGTCAGTCCACATCTCTGCGACCGCATATTCCTGCATGAACCCATAGCCGCCGTGCATCTGCAGGCAGTCGTCCAGGACTTCGCCCTGGGTGTCTGTGATCCAATATTTGGCCATTGCGGCCTTTTCGACCGTCAGCTTGCCTTGCAGGTGTTCTACCATGCATTCATCAAGAAAGGCCCGGGCGACTTTGGTTTTGGTCAGGCATTCCACCAGTTTGAAACGGGTGTTCTGGAATTGGGTCAGCGGGCCGCCAAAAGCTTCGCGTTCCTTGCAATAGGCGATGGTGCGCGCAACTGCGCCCTCCATGGCGCCAACTGCGCCGCAAGCGATGATCAGACGTTCCTGCGGCAGCTGCTGCATCATCTGATAAAAGCCCTTGCCCTCTTCCTGGCCCAGGATGTTTTCCGGTGGGATCTCGACATTGTCAAAGAACAGCTCGGATGTATCTGCCGCGTGCATCCCGACCTTTTCCAGGTTGCGTCCGCGGGCGAATCCTTCGGCGCCATCGGTTTCCAGCGCCACCAGCGACACACCCTTGGACCCGAGGCTGGGGTCGGTTTTGGCCGCCACCAGGATGAGATTGGCATGTTGTCCATTGGTGATGAAGGTTTTTTGACCCGATAGCCGATAGGCATTGCCATCGCGGATTGCCTTGGTCTTGATCCGCTGTACATCGGACCCGGTGGAGGGTTCTGTCATCGCCAGGGCCCCGACCAGCTCGCCGCTGATCATCTTGGGCAGCCAGCGTTTTTTCTGCTCTTCGGTGCCGTATTGCAGGATGTAATGGGCGACGATGCCGGAATGGATACCATGACCCCAGCTGGCAAGATTGGCCCGGCTGCCTTCGATCAGGATGGCGGCCTCATGGCCGAAGTCACCGCCGACGCCGCCGTATTCTTCGGGGATGGAGGGGCAGAGCAGGCCCAGCTCGCCGGCCTGGTTCCAGGTCTCGCGGTCCATCATACCCTGTTTGCGCCATGTCTCGTATTTGGGCATCCATTCATTGGTAATGAACTGTGCTGTCATATCAGCAAGCATCTGGTGTTCGTCAGTCATCCAGGCGGAACGCGTCTCAGTGGTCATGTTGCTCCCATTGGCCCGTCTTGGCGCGCCGTGCGCCGGGCCCTTATCTTTTGCGGTCTTCCAGCGCGCTGTTGAACAGTCGCAGCCGGTGTCCAAGGTTTTCTTGATCTGTCACGCTGTCGAAATTTTCGAACAGAAATGACAGGGCTTCGCCTTCGTCCAGTCCGGCCTCGGCGGCAAAGCGTTTCAGCCTGCGATAGCCATCCTCTGTCATGGCGACGGGAAAGCGGCGGGTGAGGCGGAAACGTTTGGGCATGGAGGCTCCTTACAGCACGTTGGTCAAAGCCCCGGACCGGATCGAGCACCCCCTGACGCTGTGCAGGGGAGGCCCGGTGGTGTTTTATGGATCAGAAGCTTGCCGCATCCAGTGCCATCACTGTATCGGCGCCGGTTTCAATGCGGGCCAGATGCAGTTTGGTGGCGGGCAGCCTCCGTGCCATATAGTACCGGCCAGTGGCGATTTTTGTCTCATAGAACGCCGCGTCAGAGGCCCCTGCGTCAAGGGCTTCGATGGCGGCTTTGCCCATCTGCGCCCACATCAGGCCCAGGCAGACATGACCGAACATATGCATGAAATCATAAGACCCGGACAGGGCGTTGTTGGGGTTTTTCATGCCGTTTTGCATGAAATACATCGAGGCGGCCTGCAGGTCTTTGGAGGCTGACTTGAGCGGGGCGATGTAGCTCTTGGCGTAGTCTTCGCTCAGCTCTGCGTTGTCTTTGCAGAAGGTTTTGACCAGCTCAAAGAAGCCCATCAGGTGCTTGCCGCCATCCACTGCCAGTTTGCGGCCCACCAGATCCAGCGCCTGAACCCCGTTGGCACCTTCATAGATCTGCGCAATGCGGGCGTCACGGGTGTACTGGCTCATGCCATGTTCTTCGATGTAGCCGTGGCCGCCAAAAACCTGTTGCGCCTTGACGGTCATGTCGTAGCCCTCATCGGTGAGGAAGCCCTTGATGACCGGGGTCAACAGTGAGACCAGACCGTCGGCATCTTTGTTGCCGTCGCGGTGGGCCTGGTCGATCATGTTTGCGCCCCAAAGCAGGAAGGCACGGCCGCCTTCAATAAAGCTTTTCTGGTCCATCAGCGAGCGACGGATATCCGGGTGTACGATCAGCGGGTCAGCGGGGCCATCGGGGTTTTTAGCGCCGGTGACATCGCGGCCCTGCAGGCGGTCCTTGGCGTATTCCACCGCGTTTTGATAGGCGGCTTCGGCCTGGGACACACCCTGCATGCCGACGCCAATACGGGCTTCGTTCATCATGGTGAACATGGCGCGCATGCCCTTGTGGGTGTCGCCCAGCAGATAGCCGGTGGCTTCGTCGTAGTTCATCACACAGGTCGAGTTGCCGTGGATGCCCATCTTTTTCTCGATATTGCCGACGGACACGCCATTGCGCGCCCCTGCTGTGCCATCTTCTTTGACCACAAATTTGGGCACGATAAACAGCGACACACCCTTGATGCCTTCAGGGCCGCCGGGGATCTTGGCCAGCACCAGGTGGATGATATTGTCGGCCATGTCATGGTCGCCCGCCGAGATAAAGATCTTCTGGCCGGAAACCTTATAGCTGCCGTCGTCCTGTGGCTCTGCCTTGGTGCGCATGAGCCCGAGATCAGTGCCGCAGTGCGGTTCGGTCAGGTTCATGGTGCCGGTCCATTCACAGGACACCATCTTGGGCAGGTAGGTGTCTTTTTGCTGGTCGGTGCCATGGGCCAGGATCGCGGCTGCGGCGCCATGGGTCAGACCCTGGTACATCACAAAGGCCTGGTTGGCAGAGGAGAACATCTCGCCGACTGCGGTGCCCAGCACATAGGGCATGTTCTGACCGCCGTATTGCTCGGGCATGTCCAGCCCGGTCCAGCCGCCTGCTTTGACTTGCTCAAACGCGGCCTTGAACCCGGTTGGGGTCGAGACCAGGCCGTTTTCCAGTTTGCAGCCTTCCTGATCGCCAACGGTGTTCAAAGGATGCAGAACCTCAGAGCTGATCTTGCCGGCCTCTTCCAGAATGGCGGCGGTAAAGTCGCGCTCCAGATCCTCATAGCCGGGGGTGGCGGCCTCGGATACTTTCAACATGTCATGCAGGATGAACTGGGTGTCTTTGGTGGGGGCGGTATAGACTGGCATCGGGGTCCTCGTTGGTCTGAGACATCTGTTCTAGGGTGGTCCTGTGCCCATTTTGGCAGAGGATAAAGCGGGCAGGGCGCTATTCAGCGGCCTTTTGTTCTAGTTTCATTGAGGCGATGACTTTCTCGCCCCATTTCAGCTGGTCCTGAAGCTCTTCGATGGCCTCATTCAGCTCGTCGCGTTGACGCACCATGTCGTCCAGCCGGTCGCAGGCGATTTCATAGGTGCGCGACAATTGGGTCACCTGCTGGTCGCCGATGTGATAGAGATCCAGAAGCTGGCGGATCTCTTCAAGGCTAAAGCCAAAGCGTTTGCCGCGCAGGATCAGTTTGAGCCGGGCTCCATCGCGTTTGGTGAACAGTCGTTTCTGACCATCGCGCTGGGGAAACAACAGCTCCTTTGCCTCGTAAAAGCGCAGGGTGCGTGGGGTGACGCCAAAGGCATCACACATCTCACGGATCGATTTTGTCTCTTCTTCTGTCATCGTCGTCACTCTTTGTCGGCCATGGATCAGCAGCGGATCAGCAGCGGTCAGGTTGCACATCCAAGCTGGGACGGTCTGAGGTGTTTTACAACACTATCTTGACGTTGACGTAAGCTGAACGCGACGTCACTTTTTCAGATGACGTAGCTGTCACTGGTTTTGACGCCGGGTTGCGGTCAACCGGTCGCGTTCAATGTGTGCAGTGTGGTGATCAAAGGCGGCGGAGAGTTGCGGGCCGCGCTCTATGCCCTTTGGGGCAGGGGCGTCTTTTGGGGCCACAAGGCGCCACTGCCTCTCACTGATAAACAACCCTGGCTGGCGCAGATAGAGGGGCCCAGACCGCCAGGCCACAAGACCAAAAGGGTAGAAATGATTAGGCCCACCCCGCGTCGGCAGGATGGGCCATAAATGTCTTCAGAGTCTGTGCAGCCTACTTCAAAAGGCTCTGTGTGGTTGCGCGCAGGCTGCCCAATTCATCCAGGGCCTCGTCCAGCTGTTCGCGCTGCTGTTGCAGCTCTCCTATCTGACGATCGGCCATTTCGATGAAGGTCTGCATCTGGGCTTTGTTGCCCTCATTTTCGTAAATCAAAAGCCATTGCCGGATTTCTTCCAGCTGAAACCCAAATCTGCGGCCGCGCAGAATCAGTTTCATGCGGGCCCGCTCGCGGGCGCCGTAAAACCGGGACCGGCCTTCGCGGTCTGGCTTCAGCAGCTCAATATACTCATAGTAACGCAAGGTTCGCGGCGTAACGTCGAACGCTGCGCACATTTCCTTGAATGACAATCTTTCTTCGGTCATCCATCATCTCCCTTGCGCGCAACCTATGCACTTGAATTGACCAGTGCAACCACCCAGCGACGTGTGGGCTTGCTCTTTGTTTCGGGCGGGGCCACAAATAGGTTCTAGTCAAGACAGGAAACAGCCAGATGGCAGACAAGACCCAACTCGCCCGTCAGTTTATTCAGGCTATTCCCCATGCCAAGGAGCTGGGGTTGGTGCTGGAAGATATCGGCGATGGAGTTGCCCGTATTTCCATGCCTTACGATACAAAGCTCGTCGGGGATCCGCAAAGCGGTGTGGTGGCGGGGGGCGCGGTTTCCGCCATGATGGATACCTGTTGTGGTGCGGCGGTGATGTGCCACCCTGACGCCCCTGGTGGGACCGCGACAATTGACCTGCGCATCGATTACATGCGTGCGGCCACCCCCGGCCAGACCATCACCACCCGCGCCACTTGTCACCACATCACCCGCAACGTAGCCTTTGTGCGGGCGGTGGCGGTTGACGATGATACCGACCGGCCAGTGGCCACAGCCTCTGGTGCCTTTACAGTGGAGAATGGATTTTGAGCCGTCCCCGTCCAGAACATGTCCAGGTGGTGAAACAGCGCCGCGATGCGGCTTTGAATGCACTCCTCGATTCGGTGCCCTATATTCAGTTTCTGAATGTTACCTTTGATCGCCGCGGCGATGAGCTGACCGCACAGCTGAATTTTAACGAAAAACATATCGGCAATCCCTTTCTGCCGGCCATCCACGGCGGGGTCACAGCGGCCTTTCTGGAGATCACCGCGATGATCTCGCTCAACTGGTCGCATCTGTGGGAACGTATTGAGAGCGGCGCGCTGGATCCTGAGGATATGGCTAAGGGCCATGTGCCGCGCCAACCCAAGACCATCGACTTTACCGTTGATTACCTGCGCTCGGGCCTGCCGCGCGATGCCTATGCCCGCGCCACCATCAGCCGCGCCGGGCGGCGCTATGCTTCGGTCCACGTCGAGGCCTGGCAGGATCACAAGGATAAGCTCTTTGCCCAGGGCACGGGCCATTTCCTGATGCCGCAGGATGACGGCAAAAGCTGAGCAAGACTGATCACTGGTCCCTAGGTATTACACAGCGGCCAGTGGTGAAACAGAAAGAGACGCCGCCCATGGCCAAGTCGCAGGCTGACATCACCCATTCAAGGGTGCTCAAGATTGCCGTGCCCATTGTGCTGTCCAATGCGACAGTGCCAATTTTGGGCGCAGTGGATACCGGCGTGGTGGGGCAGATGGGCACCGCCGCGCCGATTGGGGCCGTGGGCATCGGCGCGGTGATTCTGGCGACGCTCTATTTCATCTTTGGCTTCCTGCGCATGGGCACCACCGGCTTGGTGGCGCAGGCGCGCGGCGCTGGGGATGTGGCCGAAACGGGGGCGCTGTTGATGCGGGGCGTGCTGTTGGCCGCAGCCGCAGGGCTGAGCTTTATCCTGTTGCAAAAGCTGCTGTTCTGGGGCGCCTTTGTTTTGGCGCCCACCAGCGCCGAGGTCGAGGGGCTGGCCCGCGACTATCTGCAGATCCGCATCTGGGGCGCCCCTGCCACCATCGCGCTGTATGCGGTGACCGGCTGGTTGATCGCGGTTGAAAACACCCGCGGCGTTTTTGTGCTGCAGATCTGGATGAATGGGCTCAATATCATTCTGGATCTGTGGTTTGTGCTGGGGCTGGGCTGGGGCGTTGAAGGCGTTGCTATTGCCACCTTGATTGCGGAATGGACCGGGGTCTTGCTGGGGCTTTGGCTGTGCCGCGCCGCCTTTACGGGCAGGCAGTGGTGCGACTGGCCCCGGGTGTTTGACCCGGCCCGTATCCGCCGCATGGCGCAGGTGAATGGCGATATAATGGTGCGCTCGGTGTTGCTGACCGGGTCGTTTACCACCTTTCTGTTTGTGGGCGCCAAATTTGGTGATGTCACCCTGGCGGCCAATCAGGTGTTGCTGCAATTTGTTGAGATCACGGCCTTTGCGCTGGATGGCTTTGCCTTTTCCGCCGAGGCCCTGGTGGGGGGCGCAATTGGTGCAAAACACCGGGGCAACCTGCGCCGAGCGGCCTGGATATCTTCGCAATGGGGGATGGGCTGCGCGGTGCTGTTGGCAGTGGGTTTTGCCCTGGGTGGGCCCTATCTGATTGATCTGATGGCAAAGGCGCCCGAGGTCAGGGTCGAGGCGCGCAGCTATCTGATCTGGGCGGCGCTGCTGCCGATCATATCGGTGGCCAGCTATATGTATGATGGCATCTATATCGGTGCCACCTGGACCGGCGATATGCGCCGCGCCATGGTGCAATCGGTGGTGATCTATGTGCTGGTGCTGTTTGCCCTGGTGCCGCTTTTTGGCAATCACGGGCTTTGGGCGGCGCTGGTTGTGCTTAATCTGGCCCGCGCCGTGACCCTGGGGCTGCGCTACCCCCGACTGGAAGCCGGGGTCGCAGCCTAGATCAGATCAGCGCCTCAAGCGCTTCGGTCGGGCGGCCAATTACGGCTTTGTCAGCTTTTATCGCAATCGGGCGCTCAATCAGGATGGGATGGGCCCCCATGGCGGCCAGCAGCTCGGCCTCGGGGCTGTCCTTGTGCAGGCCCAACTCCTTAAAGAGTTTTTCGCCTGTGCGCATCATTTTGAGGGCCGGTAGGCCCAAGGCAGCCTGCACCGCCTGCAGCTCTTCCAGCGTCGGGCCATCTTGCAGATAAAGCCGCACCTCGGGCGCGATGCCTTTTTCCTCAAACAGCGCCAGCCCGGCGCGGGATTTTGAGCAGCGTGGATTGTGCCAATAGGTTATCATAGCCAGTCTCCGCGTTTGGAGCCCACAGCAGCCGCAACCGAAGCGAACCCATCGCGGGCCAGCAACCGGTCCAGCCCCTGGGCAATTTCAGCGCCCAACGACAGGCCGCCATAGACCATGGCAGTATATAGCTGCACCGCCGAGGCCCCGGCGCAGATCTTGGTATAGGCCTGCTGGGCATCGGAAATGCCGCCAACGCCAATCAGCGGCAGCTTGCCATCCAGCAGCTCAGACAGTTGTGCCAGAACGCGGGTGGATTTCTCAAACAGGGGCGCGCCGGACAGCCCACCAGCCTGATCGCGGTGGCCACTTTGCAGCCCTTCGCGCGACAGTGTGGTATTGGTGGCAATCACCCCATCGATACCTGTTTCAACCGCAACTGCGGCAATATCTTCGATGCCGGCACGATCCAGATCCGGGGCGATTTTCAGGAAAACCGGTACCCGGTGCTCCAGGCTGTCACGGGTTTCAATGACACCGTGCAGCAGCGCCGACAGCGCCGCCTTGCCCTGAAGATCGCGCAGTTTTTCGGTATTTGGAGACGACACATTGACGGTGGCAAAATCCAGATGCGCGCCACAATGGGCCAGCACCCGGGCAAAATCGGCAGCGCGATCTTCGCTGTCCTTATTGGCGCCGAGGTTCAACCCGATCACGGCCTGTTGCGGGCGTTTGGCCAGACGGGAGGCTATCACCTCCATGCCCTCATTGTTAAAGCCAAAGCGGTTGATCGCGGCGCGGTCTTCGGTCAGGCGAAACAGGCGCGGCTTGGGGTTGCCGGGCTGCGGGCGTGGGGTGGCGGCGCCCACCTCGATAAAGCCAAACCCGGCCTGCGACAGGGGCGCCAGGGCCTCGGCATTTTTGTCAAAGCCAGCCGCCAGACCAACCGGGTTGGGCAGGGCGATGCCGGCGATCTCGCATGTCAGGCGCGGCGAGGTGACCGGGCCGGGGGCCGGGGTCAATCCGGCGGTGAGCGCCTTGATCGACAGACCATGGGCCAGCTCTGGATCTACTTGGTGCAGGGCTTTCAGCGCCAGTTTTTCGGTGAGTTTCATCCAAACGTCGCTCCGCTGTCGCCGGGTTTGGTGCGGATTAGCCGCGAGGTGGCAACAGCCGCCTGCCGGTGCACCACTGCTTTTTGATAGTCAGGATTGGTGACCATCGCCAAAAAGGCATGGGCATCCGGATAACGGGCGACAAAAACCGCGTCCCAGGCCTCATCCGCAGGGCCGATCAAGGTGGTTTCAAAGCCACCGCGCCAGACAATCTTGCCCCCCAGTCCGGCAAAGATCGGACCGGATTCGGCGCCGTAGTTTTTGTAGGCTTCAGCCCCGCTCAGCCCCGCATTGGCCAATGGATGACCTTCTGGGTAGCTGGCTTCGGCCTTGAAACGCACCAGATTGAGCATCTCGATGGGGTGGCCGCGCTCCAGCGCTTTGAAGGCTGCAAACTGCGCGGGGGTTGGATCGACATAGGCGCTGATACCCTCTCCTCTGGTCATCTCCTCGGGGAATTGATGCACGCCCTTGACCAGCGGCAGCGGCTTGGCCCAAAGCACCTCTGACAGCAGCATCTTGCGATAGAGATGCGGGAACTCGGCCCCCCCGCGGGAGACCTCCCATTTTAGCGCCTCGCCCAGGGCGTCACTGTCCAGCGCCAATAGCCACAAGCCGTCCACATTGGCAAAATGCTTGGCTGCGGTCTCGGCGGCCTGCGCGGCGGTGGAGAAATGAATGAACCCGTCGCTCAGGTCGATGGGGGCGCCAAGGGTGTCGCCTTGGGCCTGGAGGGCCGACCATTCGTCGGCGCGAAAGATTTTATAGATCAGCATATGGGTCTGATGCCCCGTTGCCGCGTTGGAATCAAGCCCGAAGCAGCGCAAGGTGATCGCCATTCCCAACCCTGGCAGGCACAGGGCGCGTGGCGTTTTGCAAAAATTGCGCACCAGCGCCTGCGGTTTCCCTATGGAAACCCGGCAGAGTTGTTTTTCCCCTTTGACTGGCATCCGCTTTGGTCGCACCATTGCGGGCAAAGAAAAGACAAAATGGGAGTGATTATGATGTTTACGCGTTTCCTGACCTCGGTCGCGGCATTGGGGCTGACGGCTGGCATGGCGGCGGCTGATTTCAAGCTGACGATCCTGCACACCAATGATTTCCACGCGCGGTTTGAACCGATCAGCAAATATGACAGCGGCTGCCGTGATGGCGACAATGCCGAGGGCAAATGCTTTGGCGGCTCCGCCCGTTTGGTGACAGCGCTGGCCGAGGCGCGGGCGCGGGCCGAGAACTCCATTCTGGTGGATGGTGGCGATCAGTTTCAGGGCTCGCTGTTTTATACCTACTACAAGGGTAAAGTCGCGGCTGAGATGATGAACAAGCTCGGCTATGATGGCATGACCGTTGGCAACCACGAATTTGACGATGGCCCCGAGGTGCTGCGTGGGTTCATGGATGCGGTGGGCTTTCCGGTGCTGATGTCCAATGCCGATGTCTCGGGGGAGCCGCATCTGGCGGAGGTGCTGCAAAAATCCACGGTGATTGAGCGGGGCGGCGAACGGATCGGCCTTATTGGCCTTACCCCCGAGGACACCCATGATCTGGCCAGCCCCGGCAAAAACATCTCCTTTTCTGATCCGGTGGCCGCCGTGCAGGGCGAGGTGGACCGGCTGACCGAGATGGGCGTCAACAAGATCGTGGTGCTGAGCCATTCTGGCTACAAGGTCGACAAACGGGTGGCGGCAGAAACCACCGGCGTGGATGTGATCGTGGGGGGGCATTCCAACACCTACCTGTCGAATGTTTCGGACAAAGCGGCAGGTCCATACCCCACCATGATCAATGATGTGGCCATCGTGCAGGCCTATGCCTATGGCAAATTCCTTGGTGAGCTCAATGTCACTTTTGATGATGCGGGCACTGTGACCATGGCCGCAGGTGAGCCGCTGATCATGGATGGTTCTGTGGCAGAGGACAGCGACACGGTTGCGCGTATCGCGGAGCTGGCGCAGCCGCTGGATGAGATCCGCAACAAGGTGGTGGCCGAGGCCGCAAGCGCCGTCGAGGGCGACCGCACGGTCTGTCGTATTCAGGAATGTGAGATGGGCAATCTGATCGCCGATGCCATGTTGGCGCGGGTCAAGGACCAGGGGGTGAGCATTGCCATTGCCAATTCCGGCGGCATTCGCGCCAGTCTTGAACCCGGTGCGGTCACCATGGGCGAGGTGTTGACGGTGCTGCCGTTCCAGAACACCCTGTCCACCTTTGAAATCTCTGGCGAAGGCCTGGTTGCGGCGCTGGAAAACGGCGTGAGCCAGGTGGAAGAGGTCAAGGGGCGTTTCCCACAGGTGGCGGGTCTGAAATTCACCTGGGATGGCACCGTGGCCGCCAACGAGGGCCGGGTGCAACAGGTTCTGGTGCAGGGGGCTGACGGCTTTGGGCCGATTGATCCGGCCAAGACCTATCTGGTTGTGACCAACAACTATGTGCGCAATGGCGGTGACGGCTACAAGATCTTCGCCGGCGACGACAAAAACGCCTATGATTATGGTCCAGATCTGGCCGATGTCCTGGCGGAATATCTGGCGGCGCAGGGGCCCTATCAGGCCTATACCGATGGGCGGATTACCCAGAAATAGTGTTTCGCGCGCGAAACAGGTGACTGAAACCTTTAAGCCCCGCCCGCAGTGGCGGGGCTTTTTGTTGTGATGCTTGCTCCCCGCAACAGGGTCTTAGGCGGCGGCACCCCAAGCCATCTGGCTGGCGGTTGCGCGCCAAAACCGCTAGACTGCCTGCATGTGTGGACGCTTTGCCCTGACCCTGCCCAATGACGCCATGGCGCGGCTGTTTGCGGCCAGCCCGGCCAATGATCTGCCCGCGCTGCCCAATTACAATATCTGCCCCACCAATCCGGTGCATGTGATCCAGGCACAGGGCGACGGGCGCCAGCTGGTTGCGATGCGCTGGGGGTTCTTGCCGCAGTGGTACCAAAGTGAACTCGCCGGGCCACTGTTGATCAATGCCCGCGCCGAAACACTGGCGCAAAAGCCCGCCTTTGCCGAGGCCTGCCGGACGCGCCGCTGCCTGATCCCGGCAACCGGGTTTTATGAATGGGTCAAGGATGGCGACGGCAAACCTCTGCCCTGGTATATTCAGGCTTCGGACCAGACACCGCTGGCCTTTGCCGGCATCTGGCAAAGCTGGGGCCAGCAAGATCCGCAGAAAACCTGCGCCATTGTGACCACCGCAGCCAACCAGACGATTTCTGCGATCCACCACCGGATGCCCTTGGTGCTGGAACCGCAGCACTGGCCCCTGTGGCTGGGGGAGGCAGGCAAGGGCGCGGCGGCGCTGATGCAGCCCGGGCCAGTTGGGCAGCTGCAGATGCACCGGGTTGCGCCGCAGGTGAACAGCAATCGCGCGGCAGGGCCAGAGCTGATCGAGCCGTTTTATGAGGACGCAGAACAGGAGCCTGCCCAGCCTCAGGATGCTGACTTGCCGGCACAATTGGCCCACGAAACCGAGCCGCGTCTGATCTGAGCCCTTGATTTGCTGTCTGGGCCCCGTCGGGGCTCCCTCGGGGCGCTGCTGCGCGCAGGCAGGCGAGATCTTTCTTTTATTCAGCGCGGCTGCGGGGTAAGCAAACCCTATGCCCAATCGCTATGAAACCCTGCAAGACCTGATGGCCCACGGCTATGACACCGTCATAGATGTGCGCAGCCCGGCGGAATTTGCCGATGACCATCTGCCAGGTGCCATCAATCTGCCGGTGTTGAACAACGAAGAACGGGCCAAAGTTGGCACCATCTACGTGCAGGACAGCCCCTTTAAGGCGCGCAAACTGGGCGCGGCGCTGGTGTTCCGCAATGCCGCCAACAATATCGAAACCAGTCTCAGCCACCATGAGGGCGGCTGGCGACCCTTGGTCTATTGCTGGCGTGGTGGCCAGCGCTCGGGCAGTTTTTCCTGGATGTTGAGCCAGATCGGCTGGCGGGCTGGCCTGATTGAGGGCGGCTATCAAAGCTATCGGCGGCTGGTGCATTCCTATCTTTATGACCAACAGCTGCCGTTTCGCCTGATCGCCTTGGACGGTTATACCGGCAGCGCCAAAACCGAGCTGTTGCAGCGGGTGCGGGCGCTGGGCGGGCAGGTGATTGACTTGGAGGCGCTGGCCAATCATCGCGGCTCGCTGTTGGGGGGGATGGCGCAGCCTCAGCCCTGCCAAAAAGGCTTTGAGAGCGCCTTGGCGCAGGCGCTGTTGCAGCTGGATCCGGCCCGCCCGGTTCTGGTTGAGGCGGAGTCCAGCAAGGTCGGTGCGCGAATCCTGCCGCCCAGCCTGTGGCGCGCCATGAAACAGGCGCCCCGCATCGAGGTGCACGCGCCCGTGGCGGCGCGCTGCCGCTACCTGACCCAGGCCTATGACGATATCCTGTCGGATAAGGACATGCTGCGCGAAAAGCTGAGCTTTCTGCGCGGTCACCGCGCCAATGCGGTGATTGACCATTGGTTCGACCTGATCGCCACGGGGGATAAAGCGGCGCTGACCCTGGCCTTGATGCAGGACCATTATGATCCCTCTTACCAGAAATCCAGCCGCCTCAGCGGCGCTGCGGTGACGGCTGAACTGGATCTGGGACAGATGTCTGAAACGGATCTGGACCGGGTGGCGCAGCAGATCTGTGATTTGCTGCAGGCCCCGCAGGACAATCCGCTTTAGATCAGGTGCAGCTCTGCCGTGCCAGAGGTGAGGCTGCCAATTCTGGCGGCGCTATAGCCCGCGTCCTGCAGCTGTTTCAGCACCTTATCTGCGGTCTCGGGGGCGATAGCCGCCAGCAGGCCACCGGCGGTTTGTGGGTCAAACAACAGATCTGCCTCTGCTCCGCGCGGCAGGCCGGGCGCTATGGCGCGGTTGTCTTCAAACAGGGAGGAGCGGATACCGCCCGCGCTGAGCTCTGCCGCCCCCTGCATCAGGGGCACCGCTGCCAGATCCACCTGCGCGGCCAGACCGGAGGCCTCGCAGAGCCCCAAGAGGTGCCCGGCCAGACCAAAGCCGGTGACATCGGTCATCGCATGAGCACCGGACAGAATGCGGGCGGCGGCGCCCTGGGGCTGGCACATCCGCGTCAGGGCTGCCGCCACCCAGTCGCCTTTGGCCGCGCCTGCCATTTCCGCCGCCATGATCACGCCCGAGCCGAGGGGTTTGGTTAGGATCAGCACATCCCCCGGCTGCGCCCCAGCCAGGGTCACCGGAGCCGATGGGCACAGCCCAGTGACGGTAAAGCCAATCGACAGCTCATCGCCGATCGAGGTGTGGCCGCCGACAATATCCGCCCCGGCGGCGTGAAAGATCTCGCCCGCGCTGGACATGATTTCACTTAGGGTTCGCTGTTGCAGGGCGGGCGTCAGGCGGGGCAGGATCAGGTTGGCTGTGGCCACCTGCGGGTCGGCGGCCATGGCCCAGATATCACCCAGAGCATGCACCGCTGCAATGCGCGCCATCACCACCGGATCCAGGACCAAGCCGCGCAGATGATCGGTGGTGATCACCTGTTGCACACCCCCTGTCTGTACCAGCGCCGCGTCATCGCCGGGCAGGGCGGTGACATCCTGTCGTTGCAGTGGCGTCAGGGCGGTCAGCGCAGCCCGCAGCGCGCCGCGTCCGGCCTTGGCGCCGCAGCCGCCACACATGGGTTTGTCGCCCAGGGCCTCGGGCAGATCATAGGTATGTTCGGCAGGCAGTTTCACCTGCTCCATTTGCGGCAGGTGGCGGAACTGCTCCATAAAGGCCTGGTCGATCCGGTTCTTCCAGCCCCAGACCAGGGCACCGGAAAACTGCAGGCCAAAACGATCTCCCAAAGCCTCTTTACGGCCCATGGAAATCAGCTTGAGGTAGTCCTTTTGCGGGCGGTAGCGGCGCAGCGGGTCTGCGGTCAGACGGGCGCGCAGATTGTGATACAGAATCGGGGCCTGACGCACTGCATAGACGCCAGCCTTGGGGCGGGGGGAAAACCCGAGATGGGCGCAGTCGCCCACGGCAAAGACATTGGGATCAGAGCTTTGCAGGGTCTCATCCACGGTGACAAAGCCCTGATGCAGCGTAAGGCCTGACCCGGCGATCCAATCATGGGGGTGGGCGCCGGCAGCGCCGGTGGTGAAGTCAGAGAGCACCTCGCGCCCATCCGACAGGTGGATCAGACCCGGCTCGACCCGGTCGACGCCGGTGTTTTCCACCAAGGAGACTCGATGTTCGCTAAAGGCGCGGCGCAGACGTTTGGCAACCTCCGGGCTGGCCTGTCCCAGCACCGGGCCGCTGTCGATCAGCGTTGCCTGTCCCAACCGCCCCTGCCGGGACAGAGCATGGGCCATGGCCAGTACCAGTTCGGCCCCGGCAACACCCCCGCCGATAACGGCAATATGTGCCGGGTCACTGCGGCCATGATCGCGGCGAAACGCCTCCCAGGAGCTGGCAAAGGTGCCCAAGGGTTTGGCCGGGACGCCATGGGTGGCAAAGCCGGGAAGATCCGGCATTTCTGAGGTGATGCCAACGTCGATTGAGGCAAAATCATAGGCAATGGGCGCACGTCCGGGCACATTGACCAGGCGCGCCTGCGGGTCCAGCCCGTCAGCCGCCCCCAGGATCAGCCGTGCGCCGCAAAACCGCGCCAGTTTCACCAGATCAATATCCAGATCCTGGCGCTGGTAATGACCGGCCACAAACCCCGGCAACATGCCGGAATAGGGCGCTGTAGGACCGGGGTTTATCAGAGTGAGCCGCGCGCCCGGCAGGGGCCGCATGCCCCATTTTAGCAAAACCAGCGCATGGGCATGGCCACCGCCGATCAGAACCACATCTTTGGTTGCCGGAAGAGGAGGGCTGTACATGGGGCGGCGCCTTTGTGTCAGTTATCTTGTCAGTCCTGACCTGTTTAGGGCCAGCAGCGGGAACTGCCTTGAGCCAGAACAAAGTGACAGATCACCTCTCACCGTCGCGGGTGGTAGCTGGCCGTTGCTGGCAAAACAGCTGGCAACACCCGCACCGGGCAACTCAGATCAGAGGCGCGGCGGCTGGTCGTGCAGCCAGGCACCCTCACGCCGGGTTTTAGCCCTGCGCGGGATCCGTTTCGCTCTCAGTTTTGGTCTCTGGCACATCATGGGTGGCCCAGATGCCATCTGCGCCGGCCTTTGGCAGGCTGGCCTTTGTCTCATGGCGGTGAATATGGACCTTGGCAATAAACAAGGCCGTGACCGGTGCAGTGAGGAACAAAAACAGGGTGATCATCAGCTCATGAAGCGACAGATTTCCCTCAACCACCGCGCCGTGCAGCATCGAGGCGAGCAGCACGCCACCAACGCCCAGCGTGGTGGCCTTGGTGGGGGCATGCAGCCGCGACATCGGATCGTTGAGCTTGAGCAGGCCAAAGGAGCCGACAAAGCCAAAGATGCCCGCCATGATCAAAAAGCCTGCGACCAGGTAGTCATACACCATCTCTGCGCCTCCCATCATTCGATAATATTGCCGCGCAGAATAAAGCGCGCATAGGCCACGGTTGAGACAAAGCCCAGCATGGCAATGATCAGCGAGGCCTCGAAATAGATTTCGCTGCCCAGGGCCAGCCCATAAAGCACCATCAGCGCCAACCCATTGATGAACATGGAATCCAGCGCCAGGATCCTGTCAGCGATCTCGGCGGCGAAGATGATTTTCCACAGGTTCATCAGGAGCGCTAGGGCAAAGCAGGTAAAGGCAAAGAGCGTGGCATAGGTAATAATCATTCAAAGATCTCCTTCAGGCGGCGCTCATAGCGGTGTTTGATCTCATCGCGGACGGCATTTGGGTCTGGCGCATCCAGACAATGCACCAACAGGGCGTGGCCCTCAGCCGAGACATCAGCCGCCACCGTGCCCGGCGTCATGGTGATGGTGCCGGCCAGAACCGAGATCGCCTCGGGGGTGAGCAGATCCAGCGGCACGGCGACCCAGGCGGGCTGGCGTTTGGCATTGGATTTGAACACCACGATGCGGGCCACAACCACGTTGGCAACAACAATATCATAGAGCACAATCAGGATGTATTCGATGATCTTCAGCGGCTTTTTCAGCCGCATCTGATTTGGCCAGTAGGGCTGGGTCAAAAAGGGGATCAGCAGCCCCAGCAAAAAGCCAAAAACCAACGAGTTCAGCGTCCAGGTACTGGTCAGCAGCACCCAGGCAAGGGTCAGCAGCAGGGTCAGGATCGGATGCGGCAGCAGCCGCCGTAGCAGTCTCATGGTGTGACCTTTCCCAGCACGGCTTTGATATAGATCTCGGGCGCAAAGAGCTGCGCGGCTGTTGCCTCGGCGTAGCGGCTGGCGGGGCCGGCAAACACGGTGAGCAGGATCAGGCCGCTCAGCAGGGCAAAACAGGCGACAAAGGGCAGGGCGGCGGGGCGCGGATTGGTGTTGTCCTCGTCCTGCTCGTTGGCCTCTTCCTCATAAGAGGGCGCAGAATCTGGGTCGGTTTGGGCGGTGACGCCGTGGCTTTTCCAGAACAACAGGCTGCCGGCACGGGCCATGCCAAGGATGGTGATCAAAGAGCCGATCAGAATGGTGCCCCAGATCCACCAGACCAGATCGTGGTCGCGTGCCGCATCCAGCACCAGCAGCTTGCCCAGGAAGCCCGACAAGGGCGGCATGCCCGCCATGGCAATGGCGCCGGTAAAGAATAGCACCGCGATCAGCCCGCTTTGCGGCATCAGGCGCTGGCCGGTGATCTCGATGCCCTGGCGCTCAGCCACCAGATCCGCCACCAGAAACAGAAAGGCGGCAGCAAGGGTGGAATGCACCGTGTAATACAGCGCCGCGGCGACCCCTTCGGGGGAGAACAGCGCAATCGCCGTGAGCAGCGTGCCCATGGAGGTGATGGCGCCAAAGGCCACCAGGCGGCCAATGCGGTAAGAGCCAAGGATGCCCACGGCGCCGATCATCAGAGTAACCAGCGCGGCTGGCATCAGCCAGGCCCCGGCCAGCCCCTGGGTGATCGCCAGATCTGGGCCAAAGACCAGGGTATAGACCCGCAGGATGGCATAGGCGCCGACCTTGGTCATAATGGCAAAGAGCGCCGCAATCGGCAGGGGCGCATTGGCATAAGAGGCCGGCAGCCAGAAATGCAGCGGAATGACGGCGGCCTTGATGGCAAAAACCAGCAAGAGCATCACCGCGCCGACGCGCAGCAGAGCGGTGTCTTCCGCCGGGATCTCTGCCACCCGCAACGCCAGATCCGCCATGTTGAGCGTGCCAGTGACGGAATAAAGCGTCCCCAGCGCAAACAGGAACAGGGTTGAGCCCAAGAGGTTATAGACCACATATTGCACCCCGGCCTGAAACCGCCGGGTGCCACCGGAATGGATCATCAACCCATAAGAGGCGATCAGCAGAACCTCAAAGAAAACAAACAGGTTAAAGGCGTCTCCGGTGAGGAAGGCGCCGATGATGCCCATCAGCTGAAACTGAAACAGCGCATGGAAATTGGCGCCGCGTTTATCCCAGTCCGAGCCAATGACATAGAGGTTGATCACCAGCGCCAGCACCGAGGTCAGCAAGACCATCATCGCCGACAGGCGGTCCAGCACCAGCACGATGCCAAAGGGCGCCGACCAGTTGCCCAGCTCATAGACCTGCACTTCTCCGGTGCTGGCCTGCGCGGCCAGGACCAGCGAGATCGCCACCAGAAAGACCGTGCTGGCCAGCGAAAAGATCCGCGCCAGATCCATATGGTGGCGCACCACCATGATAATGAAGGGCGCCACCAGCGCCGGCAGAACAACCGGTGCAATCAGGAAATGGTTCATGCGTCTTCCCCTTCGTCTTCGGGATGATGGGGCATATCGATCTTGTCATCACGGGCCGACAGATAGGCGGCCAGGGCGATCATCACCACCACTGCCGTCATGCCAAAAGAAATCACGATGGCGGTCAGCACCAATGCCTGCGGCAGCGGATCGGTATAGGGCACCTCGGCGTATTTGTTCAGGATCGGCGGCGCATTGACCATCAGCCTGCCAGTGGCAAACAGAAAGATGTTCACCCCATAGGTCAGCAGCGACAGCCCCAGGATCACCGGAAAGGTGCGCCGCCGCAGGATCAGATAGATCCCCGCCGCCGTCAGCAGCCCCACCGCAGAGGCCACCAGAAATTCGATATTCAGAAAGCCCATGGTCATGCCTCGCCTTTTGCCGCTGCTGCTGCGGCTTCCGCCGCAGCCTCTTCTGCCGCGTGATCGCGGGCCGGGTTGATATCCATCGCATGTTCCGAAGAAATTCCCGGCTGCCAGGCAAAGCGCGCCAGGCTTTCCAGCGCCAGCAGCACGGCGCCAACCACAGCCAGGAACACTCCGAGGTCAAACAGCGCAGCGGTGGCCCATTCGAACTCTTCCAGTGGTGCCCAGTGCAGATAGCCAAAGGCGCTGGTCAGGAAGGGCAGGCCGCTGAACCAGGAGCCAAGCCCGGTGGCGGCGGCAATCAGCACCCCGGACCCGATGGTGCCGTGGTAGAACATCCGCTGGCGCTCGGACGCCCAGCTAAAGCCAGAGGCCATATATTGCATCAACAGCGCGATGGCGGCGATCAGACCGGCGATAAAACCGCCGCCGGGCAGGTTGTGACCGCGGAAAAAGATATAGGCCGCCACCATCAGTGCCAGCGGCATCATCACCCGGGTGGCGACAACCATCATCATTGGATGGGCATCGCCAGCCTGCGGAATATCGGGTTTGCGGTTCAGCAGATAGGCGCGCACCCGTGTGCCCAGCACCGCTTCGGTCAGGGCGTAGATCACCAGCGCGGCAATGCCCAGAACGATGATCTCGCCAAAGGTGTCATAGCCACGGAAGTCCACCAGGATCACGTTGACCACATTGGTGCCGCCGCCGCCTTTGTAGGAATTGGCCAGGTGGAATTCAGAAATGCTGGGCATCGCAAAGTCGCGCAGCATCAGCATATAGATCAGCGTCGCAGCGCCCAGCCCGGCAATCATCGCAATGCCGCCGTCGCGCAGCCGCACCCAAAGCGGCGATTCAACGGGGCTGTCCTTTGGCATGAAGTTCAGCGCCAGCAGCAGCAGCACCATGGTCACCACCTCCACTGACAGCTGGGTCAGCGCCAGATCTGGTGCCGAGAGGTAGTTGAAGCCCAGCGAAACCACCAGACCAACCACGCCGATCAGTACCAGCGACAGCTGACGCTGACGGTGCTTTGCCACCACAGCCAGGGTGGCCACCATCAGGCAGAACCAGGCGATCACGGTGATCGGCCCCACGCTTTGCACCGCGCGGCTGGGGAGGCTGAGGGTGCCACTGGCATAGGCGTAGTAGCTGAGGCCGATGATGAACAGCATCATCACAAAGGCATAGCGGGTAATGGCGCCATTATGCAGGCCATCAGTGATCAGCTGCGACAGTTTGGTGAGCCCGCGCATCAGGGCGTCAAAGATTTGCTTGGCCTCGGGGCGTGGTGCCCGGTTCCAGGCCGCCATCAGCGGCGCGTGCAGCTTGAGCAAAACCAAGCCGCCAACAACAGCTCCTGCGGACATATACAGCGCCGGTGTCAATCCGTGCCATAGCTTGAGCGAATAATAGGGCAGATCTGCGCCACCAATCACGGCGCCAGCTGCGACAGCCACAAGTGGCCCTGCCAGATTGGCCGAAAACAGCCCGATCAAGACCACCAGCATCATCAGCAAGCCGGGACCGGCCCACATGCCAAACCCCGGATCATGGGGCTGCGCCGGATAGTCATCGCGGGTTCTGCCCAGAAACACATGGCCAATAAAGCGAAAGGAATAGGCGGCGGAAAACAGCGCCGCCAGCAGCGCCAAACCCGGCACCACATAATGTGAGCCGCCCCAGAGCGTATGCACGGTCTCTTCCAGCATCATCTCCTTGGACAGGAACCCGTTGAAGGGGGGAATGCCGGCCATCGACAGGGCGGCGACAATGGCAATGGTTGCGGTCACCGGCATCAGATGGCGCAGCCCGCCCAGACGTTTGATGTCGCGGGTATGGGCCTCGTGGTCGACAATGCCGGCCGACATGAACAATGCGGCCTTGAATGTGGCGTGGTTGATGATGTGAAACACCGCCGTTACCGCTGCGATCTTGGTGCCAAATCCCAACAGCATGGTGATCAGCCCCAGATGCGACACGGTGGAAAAGGCCAAAAGCGCCTTCAGATCATCCTTGAACAGGGCAATCACCGCGCCCAGCAACATGGTGATCAACCCGGTTGTGGCGACGATATAGAACCACTCAGGCGTGCCCGCAAGCACCGGCCAAAGCCGCGCCATCAGGAACAGACCGGCTTTGACCATGGTGGCGGAATGCAGATAGGCCGAAACAGGTGTGGGCGCTGCCATGGCGTGGGGCAGCCAGAAATGAAACGGGAACTGCGCCGATTTGGTAAAACAGCCCAAGAGGATCAGGATCAGCGCGGGCAGATACAGCGGCGAGGCCTGGATCATGTCCTTGTGCTGCAAAATCACGCTCAGATCATAAGAGCCCGCGATATTGCCCAGGATCATCATGCCACCGATCATCGCCAGGCCACCGGATCCGGTGACTGCCAGTGCCATCCGTGCGCCCTGTCGGCCCTCGGGCAGGTGTTTCCAATAGCCGATCAGCAAAAACGAGGACAGCGAGGTGAGCTCCCAGAACACCAGCAAAAGCAGTATGTTATCTGACAGAACGATGCCAACCATGGCGCCCTGAAACAGCAGCAGATAGGTGTAGAACTGCCCCATGGGATCTTCACGCGACAGGTAAAACCGGGCGTAGAGGATGACCAGCAAGCCAATGCCAAGGATCATCGCGGCAAAGAGAAAACCAAGCCCATCAAGAAAGAAATTGGCATTGAGGCCAAGGCCGGGCAGCCAGTCAACGCCGACCTGGATTACCTCGCCGCGAAACACCGCAGGCGCGTGTAGCAACAGGCCAACAAAGGCAAGAAACGTGGTCAGACCTGCTGCTGAGGCCGAGGCGTTGCGCCCGGCACGGATCAATAGAGCGGGAAAGACCGCTCCGAGAAAGGGCAGGGCCGCAATCAAAAACAGGGACACGTGCAGTTCTCCTGGCTGGGCTTAGGCATTAGTCAAGGCTTAGGCAATTTCTTGCAACTGTTCCAGCCCTGCGACCGCGTAAGTGCCTCTTGAGTGAGGTTTTGTTGTTCGATTGGGGGGCATTTAGGTCTGCACTGGCGCTTTTTGTAGGCCGGGGCGCTGAATTTTTCCTTCTTCTCGTGGAATTTAAAGGCCGGGTGCGCTGGCGGCGTATCCGTTGGGGCGAAGTGGGGGGCTTGTTGGGGCCAGTGGCTGCTTGGGGGTGCCGATAAGTTGAAGAACCGGGGCGCAGCCAGAGCTGATCCGCGCCGCAATAGCTGTTATAAGAAACCGATCCGTCTGCGACCGGAAGCAGAAGGCGGAGCACCTTGATACCGGATATCGTCACTCAGCTGCAGGGCATTATGGCACGACATGAACAGATGCAGGGATCTCTCCCTGAAACAAGCAGAGCCTCGGGGATGTCGCGGCGCCAGCTGCTGCTCGGCCTTGGCGGAATTGGCCTGGCGCTCGGCGGCGGCACCTATTGGTGGCGTAGCCAGCCAGTGGACCATGACTATCCACGGCTGACCCCGGCGCAGGCCTTTGCGGCGGCCAAGGCAAAAGAGATCACGCTGGTTGACATTCGCACGCCGGGTGAATGGCGCCAAACTGGTCTGCCGGAGGGGGCCGTTGCCATCGATATGCGGCGTGATGACTTTTTGCAGGCCCTGAGCGAGGCCACTGCTGGGAACCTGGCGGCGCCGGTTGCGCTGATCTGTGCCCGGGGGGTGCGCTCGGCGCGGATGACGCGGGCCCTGGCGGCGGCTGGCTATAGCAGGATTATCGATGTGCCAGAGGGCATGCTGGGATCCGCAAGCGGTCCTGGCTGGATTGCAGGAAATCTACCGGTGACCCGATGGCAGGGCTAGGGCTGGGGCTGGGGATGGCGGTCGGGTTCGGCCGCAGGGGCGCGCGGCGGTGCGCGTCGGCGCTGGCGCTGGTCGCATTGCCCCTGATGGTGGCGCTGGCCAGCCCGCGTGCGGCAGCGGCGGGCTGTGGCCCCACAGTGGCGCGGGCCTGCGCGATGCCCCAGGGGAGCTATCATATCGCGCTGCCAAGTCCGGATCAGCGCAGCCCTGTGCAGGCGGAGCAGACCGCGGCGATGCCCGCAGTGGTGTTTCTGCATGGCTACGGTGGGTCAGGTTTGGCTGCACTGAACAACCAGGCCGTGGCGCAGGGGCTGACGGCGCGGGGCTATGCGGTTATTGCGCCAGATGCCTTGCCCCGGCGCGGTGGTCCGCGCTCTTGGAATTTCTTTCCCGGCTGGCAGGGCCGCGACGAGGTGGAATTCCTGCAGGATGTGGCAGCGGATGCGGCGGCGCGCTTTGGTCTGGATCGCCAGACCATGCTATTGGCGGGGTTTTCGGCGGGGGGCTTTATGGTCAACTATCTGGCCTGCGCCGCACCTGAGGCTTTTGCCGGCTACGCGCCCATTGCCGGTGGCTTCTGGCGCCCGCAGCCAGAGACCTGCAGCGGAGAGATACGGCTGTTTCACAGCCATGGCTGGAGTGATGGGGTGGTGCCGCTTGAGGGGCGTTATCTGGATGGCAAGCGGTTCCAGCAGGGCGACATTTTTGCCGGGCTGGAGCTGTGGCGCGACACCAATCACTGTAGTGAGCACGCGCCGGATCAGCGCTGGCAACAGGGCGATGTCCTGGGGCGTAGCTGGGACTGTGGTCCGGGGGCGGACATCGAATTTCTTTTGTTTCCTCAGGGGCATCGGGTGCCCGGCTGGTGGCCGGGAGCGGTGTTGGACTGGTTTGAGAGACCACAAAAAGGCGCCGAGTGAGGCTGTGATTATAAATAGGGTCTGGCAGGGAGAAGGTTGGCAAATCTGTGTGCTTTGAGACGGGCGGGCTCCCGTGCCTTTGCCTCTCATCTCAGATGAGAGACAAAGCCTTGGGCCGGGCCTCCGTCGCCCAAGGGGCAACGGAGGCGGTTGCGCCTGTTTCAAATCACATTGAGCCAAGCGAGGTTCTGAGCTACTGCGCCGGATGTTGGTTGACCACATCGAGGTAGCGTTTCAGCTGCGCCCGGTAGCGGTGGGCGGCCTGGGTGATCTTGGGTTCCGAATAAACCACCGGGGTGGCCATCCAGCCGGCTTTGGATTTACCGGCGCGGCGCCCTGACAGCGCCGACAGGGGCACCGCAAGCACCAGGGACAGGGCGATGGGCACCAGCCAGAGCGACACCAGCCCGGTGGCGATGCCACCCCACAAAGCCAGACCGCTGAGGGTTTCCAGCGCGTGGCAGCTCAGCAGGGTTGCCAGACCATATTGGCCGCCGGCCCGCGCCTGGGGTGACCAGCCACGCTGCAGGCCGAAGGTGGTGCGAAACACCGCGATCATCTGCTGCACCATGAGGATCGGCGCATAGAGCACCGCCAGCAGGATCTCGACTCCTACGGAGGCGGCAAAGCGGAGAGGTCCGCCATAGTCGGACAGCCGCCCACTGGTGAGGGCCAGCGCCAGCACCGCCAGCAGTTTGGGTGCCAGCAGCATGGCGTAGATCAGCAAGATCACCAGTACATGGCGCGGCTCTGACATATCGGGCCAGGAGGGCCGCGAGGGATTGGCGGCGCTGAAGTAATGGATCACAGAGCTGTCTTCGCCCCGGCCAATCAGCGCCCAGATCACCAAGAGCGCAAACCAGATCGGCGCCATCAAATAGCCAATGGCCCCGTGCAGCAGGTGAAACCGCGAGATGGCAAAAAAGCCGCGCGCCCCCAGCAGATTGAGGTGTTGCAGATTGCCCTGACACCAGCGCCGATCGCGCAGGATGTGATCTATCAGCGTTGGCGGCGTTTCCTCAAACGATCCCCCCAGACGCGGCAGAAACCGCACCCGCCACCCGGCACGGCGCAACAGGCCGGCCTCGACAAAATCATGGCTCATGATCAGCTTGTCACCGCCCCAAAAGCGCGAGCGCAGCGGCGGCAGCCCGGCACAGGCGGCAAAGGCCTGGACCCGCATAATGGCATTGTGGCCCCAATAGTTGCCCTCAAACCCGGTCCAGCGGGCCAGACCTTCGGCCAGAGCCAGGCCGTATACGCCATTGGCAAACTGCTGCATGCGACCAAAAACGGATTGCGCCCCGATGAGTTGCGGGAAGCTTTGGATTAAACCGGCGCTGGGATCGCGCGACAGCGCATCCGCCAGCCGGGCAATGGCCCGCCCGGTCATCAGACTGTCGGCATCCAACACCAGCATGGCCTCGTAGCCCGCGCCCCAGCGGCGCAGCCAATCGCTTATATTGCCCACCTTGCGGCCGGTGTTCAAAGCGCGGCGGCGATAATAGAGCGCCACGCCAGCAGGCAGGGCGGCGCGCAGGGCCTCGACGCTTAACCGTTCCTGGTCGGCGAGGTTGTCGTCGCGGGTGTCCGACAGCACAAACATGTCATAGCTGTGCTTACCGCCGCGCTGGTGCAGCTCTTCCAGCATGGAGCGCACATTGCCCAGTACATACCAGGGGGTCTCATTATAGACCGGAACCAGCAGGGCGACCCGCATCGGCGCGGGCCTGGCCTGGGGGCGGTCGCGGTTGCGTTTGGACAGGGAATACAGCCCCAGGACCACTGTGGAGACCGAAAAGCAGATCCAGAAAAAGTTGAAGGCGATCAACGCCAGCAGCACCAGCTCCAGCGCCATAAAGCCGCCCTTGGCGAACCAGCCCTGCATCACCCAGGTTAACACGGCGGTGGCCAGCATGGCGGGGGAGAAGGCCAGCAGACGCCAGAGCGCCAGATGGCGCGGTGGCTCAAACTCCGGGGCGTTGTGGTCGTGAAACGGCCTGGCGAAATCCTGCTCGGGCATGGCCAGCGGCTGCTGCGGTGGCATCAGCGGTTCGGCTGGCTGTAGGGGTGAGGTCGGGATCGGATCACTCATGCAGTCCACCGGTACAGCCAGACTTCGCTGGCGGCGGCGCCATTGCGGCGCAGCTGCAGGCGCAGCTCAACATGGTTTTCTTCATTGGGGGCAAAGCTGAAGGCCAGTCGCAGCCCACCGGTGGCGGGGTTGCGTTGCAGCACCCCTTCGCTGGTTTCCACATGGGGGGAGGAAAGATGCACCTCGATGTCCTCGGGATCGCCGTCCAGCAGCGGGTGGGCTTCAAAATCCACCGTCATCAACCGTCCGGGCTCCCCAAAGATGCGCGCGCCTGCGGCGGTATCAATCACTCGGGCCAGATCCATCTCTGGGTCCTCGCCCCAGCTGAGCCGATAGGACAGCGGCAGCTCGGTTCCGGCGGGCAGGGTGTCCTGAGGCCGCCAATAGGCGACGATATTGTCGTAGATTTCCTTGTCGGCAGGGATTTCAACCAGGGTGACCGCGCCTTTGCCCCAGTTGCCCTTTGGTTCCACCCAGAGGCTGGGGCGGCGGTGGTAATTGGCTTCCAGGTCTTCAAAGTCCTGCAGATTGCGCGACCGTTGCATCAGGCCAAAGCCACGGGGGTTTTCATCCACGAAGGAGGAGATTTGCAAATGCACCGGGTTGGCCAGGGGCCGCCACAGCCGCTCGCCATTGCCGTTGAGGATCAACATCCCGTCGCTGTCGTGCACATTGGGGCGGAAATCGTCAAACCGGTTGCGGTTGGTGCGGTCAAACAGGAACATCGAGGTGAGCGGCGCCAGCCCGGCGTGGGTCAGATCCTCGCGGGCAAACAGATGCGCCTCGACATCCATCACCGTGGTGGCTCCGGGGGTGATGGTAAAGCGGTAGGCCCCCGTGACCGAGGGCGAATCCATCAGCGCATGGACCACCATACTGCGCTGGTTGGGGCCGGGGGCCTCCAGCCAGAACTCAATGAAATCGGGGAATTCCTCCCCCATGGGATCGCCAGTTTTCAGCGCCAGCCCGCGTGCTGACAGACCATAGGCCTGGCCGATACCGATGGCGCGGAAATAGCTGGCCCCCTGAAAGACGCAGAATTCGGTTTTCTTATTGGGCTGATCCAACTGGGTGCGCAGACGCAGCCCGCTATAGCCCAGAGCGCCGGTGGTGCTGAGAGGCGGCGCAATCTCGCTGCGATCAAACAGCGCCATGTCAAAGCCAAAGGGGCGGGTCATGCCGTCTTTAACGGTGTTCACCTGAACCGCGTGGCGAAAATACAGCCCCGGCAGAAAGAGATCGACGTTGTAGCTGCTGTCGGTCTTGGACCAGATCGCGTCCTTGGTGCGGAACCGATGTGCCTTGTACTGATCATAAGTCAGATCCAGCCAATCCTGTGGCACCTGTTGCCGGGGCTGGTAGCCCTGGGTGGCCAGGGCGCGGGCGCGGGCGATCACCTGGGCCGGGTCAAAGGCCGCAGGCTGAGGGCTCTCTGTGGCGCCCGTCGGCAGCGCGGTGAGCAGGGTGCTGGAGAGTGCAGAGGCTACAAAGGCGCGGCGGCTAAGAGTGCTCATCGCTTGGCCCTCCAGGGCTGGGATTTGAACCAGCCCGCCCCATAGGCGCAGGCGATGATCAGGGCAAAGCCCGTCAGATTGGCCAGGGCGGTGATCGCGATGCCGCGCTCGGTCTGATCCAGGGCAAAGCCGATGAGCCGCGCCAGCGCCATGGAGAAGACAAAGACCGCGAGGCTTTGCTGGCCGACCTTGGTGATGATCCCCAGCAGCCGCGCCCAGATTCGGGCACCAAGGCTGTGACCCGAGGCAATCAGGCGCTTGCCGCCGGTCCCGGCAATCAGCCAGCCAAGATAGGCCAGGGCCAGGAAATGTGTGTAGCGCAGCAGGCCAAAATCACTCTTTTCACGCCACTGGGCCGTGGTCTGCCACCAGGGTCGGATCATATCGCCAAGATCGCCATTGGCGGCATCCACCCAAAGAAACACCTTCCACGAGCCAAAGGGCGCCGACAGCAGCAGAAAGGCAGCTGCGGCAGCGCCCAGCAGGGCCGAGACAGGCGGCGGGGGCAGCCAGCCCTTCATGAAGGCAAAGCCGGTAAAGAACAAAAGCTGCCAGCCAAAGGGATTAAAGAACCATTCGCGCTGCGACCAGGGCTCTGCCGGGAGCGAGAGCCCATCGGGGCCAAGCCCGACAAGATAGGGGTTGGCAGCGAGCCATATCAGACCAGAAGTCAGCGCCACCGCCCAGAGGCCAAGGCGCTCAACCCCCATCATCACTGGCATCAGCGCCAAAACCACCAGATACATCGGCAGGATGTCAAAATAGTTTGGCACATAGGTGAGGGTGAAGAGCCCCACCAGCTGCGGCGCGGGATTGTTGAAGAAATGTTGCAGGTTCAGGGAGTTGATATAGGTCTTGTCAAAGCTGCCATAGGTGTCCAGCGCCGCCATGGTCATGGCGACAAAGAAGAACAGGCCGATGTGGGCCCAGAACACCTGCCAGCAGCGAAACACCACCCGCGTGGTGCCCAAAGCCCAGCCCTGCTGCGCGTAAGAGCTGCCAAAGGCAATCGCCGAGGCCATGCCAGAGCAGAACACAAAGATTTCGGTTGCATCAGAAAAGCCAAACCGCGCCGGGATCCAGCCGGTCCAGCGATTGCCGGGGATATGGGCCACCAGAATGATGAACATGGCAATGCCACGGTAAAAATCGAGCCGAGGGTCGCGCTGGCGCTTGGCGGGCGCCTTATCCAGATCAACAGGTCCGGGAGAGGCGCTCCGGTTGGCCGCAGGTCCTGGATCCTGCTGTAGGGTGGGGAAGGGCGAAATCTTCGCCATGGGGAATTCCTTATTGGTCTTTTAAAGCCGGTTCTGCCCCTGATTCTAAATCGAAACTGCGGGGTCTTGGGTCCAGTATCTGTCTGTGCTCTCTGAGCTGTTTTCCAGATCTTTACCAGCGGTTATTCTGCGGGCACGCTATGGGGGTCCGGGGTGCTGCGGGCCTGGGCAATCAGACTGCGCCGGGCCAGGGCATAATTGTCCTCTCCGCCGGCGCGTTTGGCACGGCGATCGTCCAGAATGACCTCGACTGCGTCGAATTCTCCGGCACGTAGACCAGCGTCGATGGTCATGCGCTCAAATACATCGCGCTGGGCATGGCTGCCGCCCGCCAATTGCAGGGTGCTGCGGGCGCGCGACAGATGGCTAAAGGCCTGGGCATAGTTGCCATCGCCAAAGGCCTCCAGCCCGTTGGCCGCGTCGCAACCCGGCGTCGCCATGCGTTCCTGGGCCTCGGTATTGCGCGCCTTTGCATCGGCGTGAATGCGGCTGACCAGGCGGCGGGTTTCCGCCTGCCGGTTGTGACCGGCCAGGGCCAGCAGGTAGTGCAAATCGGCAAAGATCAGGCTGCCGTCCTCGGTGCGATTGGCGCAGAGCTCGGAAAGCTCCTCCCAGCGGTTGCCAACCGGCACCCCTTCCAGTTCCAGCCGCATCAGCAGCGAGGTGGCATTGGAGATGTCGCGGTAGTCATCGGTCTTGTCCTTGCGCACCTCGGTATCATACAGCATCAACGCCTGATCAATCTGGCCAAGATCCAGATGCATCAGCGCCTTGTGCCACCAGACGTGATAGCGGAAGTTGTTGCAATGGGCCCAGGCCTCTTCGCGTCCGGTCAGCCACTCCAACCCCTGTGCCGCATTGCCGGTCATTTCGTGCACATGGGCGACAGAATGCAGTCCCCAGGCATCATCCGGCGCCATCCACAGCGCCTGACGCCCGGCAATCCCTGCCTTCTCGTAAGACCCGGTTTCCTCCAGCGCAAAGGAGTGACAGCCCAGCAGATAGCCGCGCGCGGCGTGATCCGGGGCATAGGCAGGCATCACCCGCTCAACCGAGGCGCGCATGCCGGTGCAATCGCCCAGAATAAAGCGGATCCCATGGCTGAGCTTCATCGCCAGGGCATCGCAGGGATCAACATCCAGGATCTGCTCCATCAGCACCACTGCCCGCGAGGGACGTCCAGCCAGCCAGGCCGCAAGCGCATCGACATATTTGCGTTCCCGCGGCAGGGCAGCCTCATATCCCAATTTGGCGTCGCTCAGCGCCTCCTGCGCCATCGGCACCAGTTCGGAGCGGCCCAGCATCAGCACCGACAGCCCCTTGATGGCCTGGGCCTGGGCAAAATCAGGTGCGGCTGCCAGAACGGCGCCCAGGTGATCTGCTGTGGCCGCGGAATGCGCCAGCACCCCCATCTGCGCTGCATCCCAGCGTGCTTGGGTGGCGGCACTGCTGAGGCTGGTGTCCTGTCCAAAGATATCTTGCGTCATTGAGGGTCCAATCGCTGCCTATGTTCACAAACCACTGTTGTTGCTCAAAAGACTAAACCAGAGCGCACAACCGCGCGACGTCGCTCGCGGTTTGGTGATGACGCGTGTGTGCTTCGTGCGGAAAGGCGCGAAGTCTGACACCCGAACAGGCGGATTTTTGCGCCTTTTGGCAATTGAAGGTGCAATAACAAGCAAGCACCCCCCTTGGGGACGGGTGCTTGCGCGTTTTTGTAACATTAGGCAGTCAGCGGTGCGACCGGCCCGGCGGGGTCAGGTCTCGGCAAAGGGATCTGCGGCCTGCAGAATCTCCTCGGTGGCCTCGCCGCATTGGGGCGGGGCGTAGCGGTAGGTCACTGGCGTACGGGAGAAATTCAGCGGATTGCCCAAGAGCTGTACCGGACCTGCGCCAGACTGCATTTCAATGGCCATTTCGCGGGCGGCGACCTGATCGGAGGCAAAGACCCGGTCCAGGGTCTGCACCGGCCCGGCGGGCACCTTGCGGGCTTCCATGCCGGCGATGACTGCATCCATGGTAAAGCGTTTCAGCGCCGGGTGCAGGATATCATTCAGCGCGTCGCGATGCCTGAGGCGGGCGGGGTTGGTGGCAAAACGCGGATCCTCTGCCAGGCCTTCAAGCCCGAGAAACTCCATAAAGCGGCGGAACTGGCTGTCATTGCCCACCGCCAGGATCACATGGGCATCTGAGGTTTCATAGAGACCATAGGGCACGATGCTGGGATGTTCATTGCCGCGCCGCTGGGGCAGCTCGCCGGTATTGAGATAGGCCACACCCTCGTTGATCAGCCAGGCCACCTGGGCATCCACCAGCGCCAGATCAATCTGCTGGCCTTCGCCGGTCTGGGTCTTGTGGTGCAGCGCGGCCAGAACGCCGATGGTGGCATACATGCCGCACATCACATCGGCGATGCCAACGCCGGCCTTCACCGGCTGGCCCTTGGGCTCCCCGGTGAGGGACATCAGGCCGCCATAGCCCTGGGCCATCAGATCATAGCCGGGCTTGGCGCTGTTGGGGCCGGTCTGGCCATAGCCGGAAATAGAGCAATAGATCAGGCTGGGACACGCGGCGCGCAGGCTGGCGAAATCCAGCCCGTATTTGGCCAGACCGCCGGGTTTGAAATTCTCCACCAGAATATCCGCCTCTGCCGCAAGGCGACGGATCACGTCCTGACCTTCGGCACTGGCGATATCCAGGGCAATGGAGCGTTTGTTGCGGTTGGCGGCCATGAAATAGGCCGACAGATCAGAGCGTTCGCCGGCCTCATTTTCCACATAAGGAGGGCCCCATTGGCGGGTGTCGTCGCCGCCTGTTTTGGGGTTTTCCACTTTGACCACGATAGCGCCGAGATCGCCCAGCATCTGGGTGCAGGTGGGGCCTGCCAGAATGCGGGAAAGATCCAGTACCTTGATGCCCTTCAGGGCGCCATGGGTGAGGCTGCTCTGGGGCGAGCTTGGCTGTGGGTTAGATGCGTCCATCATATCCTCCGGGTTCGATTTCGGCAGAAATGACAGTGAAGCGGTCCGAGGCCAAGGCCTGTTGCAAGGCCTGGTCCAATTCAGCGCGATTACGCACCGTTACACCCGTGCCGCCAAAGGCGCGGCCGATGGCCGCAAAGTCGTGGCGCCCCAGATCAACCCCGGCATTGGACATCTGGCGGCCCCGCTGTTTCAGCTCGATCAGGGCCAGGCTGGCATCGGCAAAGACCACAAAGATCGGTGCCACGCCCAGCTCGGCGGCGGTGGCCAGATCCCCGGCAACCATCAAAAACCCGGCATCCCCAGAGAAGCTGACAACCGGACGATCGGGCTCTGCCAGCTTGCGGCCAATGGCCATGGGCACGGCGCAGCCCATGGTGCACAGGCCGGAGGATTGGATCAGGGCGCGCGGTTCAGCGCAGGGCCACATCTGGCTGAGCAAAATGCGATGAGCGCCGCTGTCCGCTGTCGCCAGGGTGGTTTCGGGCAGGGAGGCGCGGCACTGGGCAATCACCCCGGCCGGGCCCCAGTCATCGGTGGTGGAAAAGGCCGCTGCAAGTTCCTGGCGAACCTGTGCCGGGGTGGCGCAGGGCCATTTGGGGCGATCTGTTGCGGTCCCGGAGCGGGTCAGATCCGCAAGGGTGGGTTTCAAGGCAGCGACCAGGGCCAGACTGGCCTGATGCATGTAGTGGCTGTTGGGCTCAGGGGTGATGTCGATCATCCGCTGCACCGCAGGATCCCAGACATTGCGCCAGCCGGGGCGCATCTCGATGGGGTCATAGCCCAGGGCCAGGATCAAATCGGATTTTTGCACCAGGGGCAGCAGATATTTGTCCGCCAGCGGCGCCAGCCCGGCGGCGCCCAGGCACAGCGGGTGGGTTTCCGGCAGAATGCCCTTGGCCTTGTAGGTGGTGACAAAGGGGATCTGGTGGTGTTCGAGGAAGGTCTTGATCTCGGGGGCGGCCTGTTCCTGCAGGGCGTCGAGACCGATGATGGCGATGGGACGCTGGGCGGCGTCGAGCCAGGACAGCGCCTGCGCCAGCGCGGCGTCTTCTGGCCGGGTCAGCGCCGCAGGCGCGCGGCGAGAGCCGCGATCTCTGGCAGGGGCATCTGCAACCGAGATCGGCACGTCAATATGCACCGGACCATTGCGTGGCTGGGTGGCGATGGCGACGGCCTTGTCGGCGATCAGGTCCGCAGCCTCGGCATCCAGGCGGAATGTGGCCTTGGTTATGGGAGAAAACACCGCCCGGTGATCCAGCACCTGATGGGTATAGCTGTGTTCCTCGGCAGCATCGACGCAGCCGGTGAGCACCAGCATCGGCACCCGGTCCTGATGGGCATTGGCCACCACATTGACGCCGTTGAGCGCCCCAGCCCCCAGGGTGGCAACCAGAATAACCGGGGCGCCGTCGCTGTGGTGCAGGCCTTCGCCCATAAAGCCGGCGGCGTTTTCATGTTTGGCCAGGTGAAACGCAATGCCGGCCTTGATCAGCGCATCCACCAGGGTCAGCACCTCGCCGCCGGGCATGCCAAAGGCGTGACGGCAGCCGGCCTCGTAGAGGCGGCGGGCCAGAACGTCGGCGGCGCGAAGGGTCTGTGTCATGTTTTTGATTTCCCACTTGTTCCAGAAGCTAGAATTCGCGGGTTGCGGCAGGCGGCGCAAGCCGTATCACGACTCTGTGTCTTGCTGTGTGTTACATAGTGGCCTCGGCACTGACCACAGGGCGCCCTAAACTGGTCAGCTGGGGGGCATGGTGGGGGCGGGCTTTGTTGCCGTCCGGGCCGCCCTGCCAATTCCTTAGTGTAGTGCAGCCTCAGCGATGGCCGCAAAGCGGCGGTCCAGGTCGGTGGAAATGCGCAGCAGCCGACCTCCGCCCTCATTGAGGTAGGGGGCAAAGACAAAGCTGGGACGCTTATAGGCCAGATGGGTGTGATCTGCGTCGACCTCGGTGACATAAAACCGGAGGGGGGCTTCGATCATCGCGGCGGTGGACAGGGCCAGAATGCGCACCGCGTAGTCATTGTTGAAGACACCAATCACCCGGTTGCCGGGAATGGAAATGCCACGGGCTGCGGCTGCCTGCGTCGGGCCGGCCTGTGTGACCACCACGAGCCCCTCGGCCTTTACTGCGGCACGCAGATCCTGCAGCAGCGTTTCATAGGGTTTCTCGCTTTCAAAGATCACCCAGCCTTTGCGTTTGCCAAGTTCGCTCGCCCCGGCGGGTTGGGGCAACGAACTGAGACTGAGGATCACCACCATGAGCAACGCCGGGAGAGCAGCCTGTGGTAGGGCGAGGCTCAGCGCCCTTAGCATCTGGGGAAGTCTGCGACACAGGGCAGAGCGTGATAGGCACAGAGAGCGCATTGGAAAGACCCCTTGGATTAAGCTGACCGCAGATTGGCATAGATTTGCGGGCTAAGGCATCACATTGCAGTGTAGCATTTTGGGTCGTCAAGTGCGGCGGAGGGGGGCAAGGCAGGATCCTGCCATAAGCGCAGAAAGGTCAGGCCCGGACGAATCCGGGCCTGGGCCAGTGTGAGGTATAGCGGTGGCTTGCGCTATGAGACCCAGCTAGACAGCGATCCGGCCACCGCCTGTTTTGGTGACCACAACAACCGAGGGGCGCGGCGGCATTTTTGGATCGAAGTCGGGCCAACGGGTGGCGGGATCTTCGAAAGTCGAGGCGCGCTCAAACCCTTGCAGCGCCTTGGTGCCATCGGTGCCGGGGTGTTGCACCGCCAAAAAGAGCGTTTCGCTATCCTCGGTGAAGTAAGGCCCGCAGAGTTCCCCGCCAACAGGGCAGCGGAAGAACAGTTTTGAATGGCCACGCAGTTCGCCTTCGGTTTCCAGCGCATACAGCCCGTCGGATTTGCCGGTCTTGCCCCATTTGCTGCCCTGATCGGTAGAGATCCACAGGCGGCCATCGGCGTCAAAGGCACAGTTGTCGGGGGAGCCAAACCAGCCGTTTTCGCTGGTTTCCGGGTTCCACTGAGCGCCCACTTCCGCAAGCTCTGGGTCGCCACATTTCACCAGGATCGACCATGTGCCTGTGGTGGAGGCATGATCGCCTGCCGCTTCTTTGATTTCGATGATGTGACCAAAGTTGGATTTGGCGCGGGGGTTTGCGGCGTTGAGCTGCGTATCCTTGCGCTTGGAGTTGTTGGTCAGCATGATATAGGCGGTGCCGTCGCCGCGCGGTTGGGCATCTTCGGGACGGTCCATTGGTGTGGCGCCAAGGGCATCCGCGGCCAGGCGGGTATCGATCAGCACATCAGCCTGGCTGGCAAAACCGTTCTCTGCGGTCAGCGGCCCCTCGCCGTGAACCAATGGCAGCCAGTGCACGGTGCCATCGGCATCAAAGCGGGCAACATATAGAATACCGTCGCTCAGCAGGTTTCCATTGGCATCATCGGTGTGGGACACTGTCCCGTTGGAGACATATTTGTACTGGTAATCAAAGCGGTTATCATCGCCCATATAGACAACCAATTTGCCGGTCGCTGAGATGGTTGTCTCGCAGCCCTCATGGCGGAAGCGGCCCAGGGCAGTGTGTTTTACTGGTTTTGCGTCTGGTTTGCGGGGGTCGACCTCGACCACCCAGCCAAAGCGGTTTGGCTCGTTTGGCTCTTTGTCGATGTTGAACCGGTCATAGTGCTGACCCCAGGCATACCAGCCACCGGGGACGCCATAGCGTTTCTTGCTGGCAGCATCCTGGTGCGCGGTCAGATCCGGCTTGCCGTCGCTGTCGCGGGCATCGGTCCAGAAATAGCCGTGGAAGTTCTCTTCAGCCATCAGCCAGGTGCCCCAGGGTGTCATGCCGCCGGCACAGTTGTTGAGCGTGCCAATGACAGCTTTGCCAGAGGCATCAGCATTGGTTTGCATTCGGGCGTGCCCTGCGGCGGGACCGTCGATGGTCATTGCGGTGTTCAGCGGGGTGATGCGCCGGTTAAAGGCGCCATCACGCACAACCGCCCATTTGCCGCTTGCGTCGCGCGCGATCTCAACCACGGTGCCACCATGGGCGGCCATCTCGATGTCGATCAGCGCCTTGGTCATACCGGCAAAGCCCTGTTTGTCCTGACGGCCAAGACCGGGGAACATGACTTCTTCGTTGGTGTATTCGTGGTTCACACAGAGCAGACCATGGGTGCCTTCGGCGTTCAGTGGGGTAAAGCCCACATAGTCGTTGTTATAGCCAAACTGCTGCAGCTGGGCCTCAGCTGTCTGGTTCATCACGTCAAATTCAGGCGCATCAGCGGTGATCGGATCGCCCCAGCGCAGCAGCACGTCTGCCTCATAGCCATTGGCGATGTGATGGGTTTCATCATTGCCCCAGGTCAGCTCATCAAAGCGATAGCGGCTTTCAGGCGCCGCAGAGGCTGTAGCGCGGTTGGGGGCGATCAGCGCGGAGGTGCCAAACAGGGTGGCCGCTGCCGAGACACCAAGCATACCGCGCAGCATATCGCGGCGGCCATAGCGGGTATTGATGACATCGCCAATGGTGGCATCCAGGTTGGGGTTGGTTGGGATGTCGTCAAAGGCCTCATAGGCTTCGGCCTTGTTGCCGATCTCAGGATCGTTGATGATTTGCTTGCGGTCCATGGCGTGCTCTTTTCATAACGGTGTAGGCGGGAGAACCCCGGCAGATGCCTGGTGATTTGCAGCCGCTGTGTAACAGATAGATTATGATCAAAGCGAATTCATCAGAATGTCACAGGGTACATATCACAGGGTACATAACAAGGGGCACATATCACCGGGTATATGTCAGGCGGCAATGTGACCAGCCAGATAGCAAACACTGCGGCACAGCGATGGCACAGGTTAGACTGGCCCTAGGTGGTGCGGCGAAAGCCTTCGATCAGCTGTCGCAGCCCCAGGGCGGCCCCGGCAAAGATCGCCACAAAGGTGACAGGGGCGGAGAGCGAGAGCAAGGAGAAGGCGCTGAGCCCTTGCCCCACGGTGCAGCCCATGGCGATCACAGCGCCCGCGCCCATGATGGCGGCACCAATGATCTGGCGCCGTAATTCACGCGGATCGTCACAGGCCTCCCAGCGGAAATGTCCTTTGATCAGCGAGCCAATAAAGGCGCCGAGCCAAACCCCGGTGATCGAACCCACCGCAAAGGACAGTGGCCGCAGGCTGCCGGTCATGGTCCAGAGGATGGTTTCCCCCAGAGGCGCTGAGAAAGAATGTGAAACCACCGGCAGCGCCTCAAACCCGCGGGCGTTGATATAGGCGGTGCCCGCCCAGCCAGAGACCACGGCCACACCGACAATGACGGACCAAAACAGGCTTTTGCGATCTCGGCGGAAGTCCGCATCCCATAGGCTGATGCCAATCAGGAGGACGCCGACAACGATCCCAATACCCGCCAGCGGCAGGTGGGTCAGCGCGGCCAGGTGATGTGCCAGTCCTGGGGGCAGCTCGCTGGTGACATCCTGTTGCTGAAACAGCAGGTTGCGCAGTGGGGCGAGGGGGCCAGACAGCACCACATAGGTTGAGATGCCCATCACCAGCACAATGACAAAGCTGCGCAGATCGCCGCCGCCAAGCCGGGCAATGGCGCCGTAGCCACAGTTGCCGCTTAGGGCCATGCCATAGCCAAACATCAGGCCACCAATAATCGAGGCCATCGGCATCCAGCGCACTGAAAGGTAAAAAGAGTGCGAGGGGTCAAACAGCCCCAGCCCGATGAGGGTGAAACTGCCAATGATGGCGGTGCCAATTGCCAGCCCCCACATGCGCATCCGCTGCGACGAGTCGCCATATAGCAGATCTTCGATGGCGCCCAGGGTGCAGAACCGGCCCAACCGGGCTGCCAGACCCAATAAGATCCCCCCCAACAGGCCGATACCGGTGACCAACTGGTGATCGCTGAACAGATCAAACATGGGCAACTCTCCTCCTGGGCTGGGCGGTTGGCGCTGACCTCAAGCGATGTCGCTCCCGCATGTGCGCCTGAGGTCTTTCCGGCGGCGGCTCAGGGGATGCATCTATGGGCGCAGTGAAGCGTCATTGCAGGATCCATTGCAATGGGTTTTGCGCAATGGTTTTGCATCCTGACCAGCGCGCTGGGCGTCAATTTCAAGGGATCTGGCCCTAGTTGGCGTCGTTGCAGAACAGCTCATAGACCACTTCGAGGATCCGCCGTGGACGGTCGTCTGCCAAACGGTAATAGATGGCCTTGCCGTCCCGGCGTGGCACGACCAGCCCTTCGAGCCGCAACCGCGACAGCTGCTGCGACACGGCGGCCTGGCGTGCGGCCAGTAGATCTTCGAGTTCGGTAACCGATTTTTCACCGGTGACCAGGTGGCACAGGATCATCAATCGTCCCTCATGGCTGATCGCCTTGAGGAAATTTGACGCTGTGGTGGCGTTGTCCACCATGTTGTCCAGCTCTTCCGGGGCCATGTCGGCCGAGAATTGCGGTAGTCCCATAGTCTCGTCTCCTGTGGTGGCAGCGCGCGGGCGCCGCTCCTCCCAATGCGGTCTTAATATCGGCTAGCTCTCGGGTGGGTCGGCCTCTTCGGTGGGCAACCCCAGATACTGGCGCATAAGTTGGGCGATCAAGGGCCAGAAAAAGTCTTCCCCTGGATAGCCTTCCAGGCGGGCCATCTCATGTCCGTCGTTTACAATCAAGAATGTTGGCGTAAAAGTCACCCGACGTGTCAACTGCAGGTCAGCGGGAATGGCCCGCAGATCCACCCGGTGCAGCGGCGCAAAAGCGCCCTCGCGGGTTTTGGGGTAAATGGGGCCGATTTCTTCGTTCCAGCGTTTGCACCATTCACAGCCTGCCTGCTCAACCATGACCAGCGCGCGACCCTTGTCAGCCCAGGGCAAATCCACGTCAGCCAGCGCAGGCAACGGGTTTACAACCGCCAGGCCAATAGCCACTGACAAGGCGGTCGCTGCAAAGCTGCGGCGGGTTACAGAAAGGGGGCGTTGATTTTTCATGACCTCAACCGTTGACGGCATCCGCGATTTGCGGCTTGATACTACATAATTTGAATATGTGAATAACACAAGTCTTGCGCCAAGACAGCTTAAGGCGCGGAAGGTCATAAAATCGTGATGCTGGAAATTTCATACCTGGGCGCTGCTTTTGCCGGATTGTTGAGCTTTTTCACCCCCTGCATTCTGCCGATGGTGCCGTTTTACCTGTCCTATCTGGGCGGGTTGTCCATGTCCGAACTGCGCAGTGACGGCGAGATCGCACCGGGAGCGCAGCGGCGTATGGTCCTGGCTTCCCTGTGCTTTGCTTATGGGGTGACCTCGGTCTTTATGCTGATGGGAATGGGGGCGACGGCGCTGGGGCAGCTGTTTGGGCAGTATATGGAGATCCTGTCCTACGGGGCAGCGGCGATTCTGATGGTCTTTGGCCTGCATTTTCTGGGGGTCATTCGCATCGGGTTGCTGTACCGTGAGGCACGGATGGAAAGCTCTGCCGACCCATCTAGCCTGGCCGGGGCCTACCTGATGGGGCTGGCCTTTGGCTTTGGCTGGACGCCCTGTGTGGGGCCGGCTCTGGCCTCGATCCTGATGGTGGCCTCCGGGCTGGGAGAGGTCTGGCGCGGCGGCGCGTTGCTGTTTGTCTATGGCGCGGCAATGACCTTTCCTTTTGTGGTGGCGGCGCTGTTTGCCAAGCCGTTTTTGGCCTGGGTGGCGCGGCACCGGGCGGCCTTTCACTGGGTCGAAAAGATCATGGGCGCCATGCTGATCCTGTTTGCCATCCTGATCGTCACCGGCGGCGTGCGCTGGATTGCAGATCTGATGATCCGCTGGATGCCAAGCTTTGCCACAATTGGATAGTGACCAAGACAGAATGCGAGATTTTGGGAGAGAAACATGAAGAACTGGATGTTGAAACTTGCCGCCCTGGCACTGGCGTTGCCCTTGATTGCAACGGATGTTGCAGCGGTTGAACTGGGCGATGACGGGCTGCATAAAACGCCCTGGATGCGCGAGACCTTCAAGGATCTGCGCGAAGACCTGGAGGAGGCCAACAGCGAAGGCAAACGTCTGGTGTTGTTCTTTGAACAACGTGGCTGCATCTACTGCACCAAGATGCACACCGATGTGTTCCCTCGCCCCGAGGTGAGCAGCTACATCGACGAGAATTACTTTGTGGTGCAGATGAACCTTTACGGCGATGTGGAGGTCACTGACTTTGATGGCGAGAGCCTGTCGGAAAAAGACATGGCGCGCAAATGGGGCGTCCTGTTTACGCCAACGATTCTGTTCCTGCCGGAAGAGGTGGAGGAGGGGCAGACAGCCCCCCAGGCGGCGGTGGCGACAATGCCCGGTGCCTTTGGTTCGGGAACAACACTGGACATGTTTACCTGGGTGAACGAAAAGCGGTATCTCTCTGACAATGGAGAAGATTTTCAACGCTACCACGCGCGCCGCATCTCGGAGCGCAACAATGGGTCTGCAGACTGAGTGCGGGCGAACGAATATATTAATTCATACTATTGAATTTGTTGTTGCGTTTAGAGGGCAGGGTGCCCTACGGTATACAACAGCTAAGCCCGCCAGACTGCGGGTGGCAGCCAACGGGAGGAACCATGAAGAGACTATCTCTGACACTGGCCGTGAGCCTGATCGGGAGTGCAGCCTTGGCGGCAGAGGTCGCGCCAAAGGATGTGCAATTTGACGAGGATGGCGCAGTTGCGGCCTCCTTGACCGGCAAACCAGGTGATGCGGCAAGCGGTGCTGTTATCGCAGGCACCAAATCGCTGGGCAACTGTGTCGCCTGTCACCAGCTGACAGCCTTGGCTGATGTGCCGTTTCACGGCGAAATCGGCCCGTCGCTGGATGGCGCCGGGGATCGCTGGACCGAAGCGGAGCTTCGCGGTTTGATGACCAATGCCAAAATGACCTTTGAAGGCACAATGATGCCTGCATTCTACAAGGTCGACGGCTTTTTGCGTCCTGGTGATGCCTATACCGGCAAGGCCCCCACAGAGGCGCTGACACCGATCCTGTCCGCCCAGGAAATCGAAGATGTGATCGCGTTCATCGCGACCCTAAAAGAAGAGTAAAGCGAGGGCGACAGCCCAGCCGCTTTGCGAAACGTCAAAGGAGACATATGATGGAGTTCTCACGCCGTGAGACCCTGGGCATGGCCCTGGGTGCTGCTGTGATGACGGTGCTGCCGCTGCGGGTCAGCGCCAGCACCGAGGATCGGATTGCCGAATTTACAGGTGGTGCCGACATGGCCGACACCGGAGTTGAACTAACGGCGCCGGAGATTGCTGAAAACGGCAATACCGTGCCAATCGAAGTGAGTGCCCCGGGCGCCACTGCGATCATGGTTCTGGCCACCGGCAACCCGACGCCGGGTGTTGCAACCTTCAATTTTGGCCCCCTGGCCGGCAGCCAGTCTGCTGCCACCCGGATCCGCCTTGCAGGCACCCAGGATGTAGTGGCCATCGCCAAGCTGGCCGACGGCAGCTTTGCCAAGGCAAGCGCATCTGTGAAAGTGACCATCGGTGGCTGCGGCGGCTAAGCATTCAGCCCCGCTCATATCCGATTGCGGCCTGAAATACGGCCTGAATACGAAGGAGTTAAAGACATGGCATCCGGTGTAAAACCCCGCGTCAAAGTCCCCAAGAAGGCAACTGCTGGTGAGGCGATCACCATCAAGACCCTGATCAGCCACCAGATGGAAAGCGGCCAGCGCAAGGATAAGGAAGGCAATGTTATCCCGCGCTCGATCATCAATCGCTTTACCTGCGAATTCAACGGCCAGCTGGTCGTGGATGTTACGATTGAACCTGCGGTTTCGACCAACCCCTATTTCCAGTTCGAGGCCATTGTGCCAGAGGCCGGCGATTTTGCCTTTACCTGGTATGACGACGATGGCTCTGTTTATGAGACATCTAAATCTATCGCTATCGCCTGATCCCTTCCGGATCTCAAAGGCACGGCATCCTGGCCGCAGATGTGGCCAGGGTGGATACCCAAGGGAGGACAAGGAATGAACTATAAGGCGCTTACCGCCATTGCTGTCGCACTGAGCCTGCCGCTTTCTGCCCATGCGGATGCGGATGACGACACACTGGTGCTCAACGAAGAACAAACTCTGGTAACCAAAACCGCGGCACCGGCCCATGTGGCCGATGTGCTGGACGAGGTGATGTCGGGGTGGCACTTCCGGTCGGATGAGACCCAGGCCCTGCAGATGGACGATTTTGAAAACCCCGCCATGGTCTTTGTCGATAAGGCCTATGATGCTTGGAACACCGTCGAGGGGTCCGAGGGTAAATCCTGCGCCTCCTGTCATGATGACGTGGAGCAAAGCATGGCTGGGGTGCGTGCGGTCTATCCTAAATGGAATGAACAGGCCGGCGAAGTCCGTACCCTGGCGATGCAGGTCAATGACTGCCGCGAAAACCAGATGGGTGCCAAAGCATGGAAATACACCGGCGGTGACATGACCGCGATGGAGGCTCTTATTTCGGTGCAGTCACGTGGCATGCCGGTCAATGTCGCCATTGATGGACCGGCTCAGTCGGTCTGGGAGCAGGGCAAAGAAATGTACTATGCCCGTACCGGTCAGCTGGAACTGTCCTGTGCCAATTGCCACGAGGACAGCTATGGTCTGATGATCCGCGCTGATCACCTGAGCCAGGGCCATATCAACGGCTTTCCGACCTATCGTCTGAAAAACGCCAAGCTCAACAACGTGCAGGCCCGTTTCAAAGGCTGCGTGCGCGATACCCGCGCCGAGACCTACAAGCCCGGTTCGTCCGAGTTTGTCGCGCTTGAGCTCTATGTCGCGTCGCGCGGCAATGGTCTGTCCGTCGAAGGCCCCTCGGTCCGTAACTAAAACACACCAACACCCCGCGTCTTTGCAGGCGCGGGGTGTTTCGCTTTTAATGAATTCATAGATGCGAATATGAATCATATTTGCTGCTTATGATCGCACAGGATGATAGATAGACATGATCTCGCGCCGTGACTTTTTGCAGGTATCGATGGCCGCTTCCGCCCTGGTTGGTGCATCCGGTTTTGGCAACTGGGGCCGTTTGGCCGCACAGCAAAGCTTGACCCAGGATCAGCTGCTCCAGTTTGACACCTTTGGCAATATCAGCCTGATCCATATCACTGATATTCACGCGCAGCTGAAACCGATCTATTTCCGCGAGCCCTCGGTCAACATTGGGGTTGGGGGCAACAAGGGCCATGTGCCCCATATCACCGGCGCTGACTTCCGGAAGGCATATGGCATCCAGGATGGCAGCCCTTCTGCCTATGCGCTGACCCATGATGATTTTTCTTCACTGGCACAGGGCTATGGCCGGGTAGGTGGCATGGACCGCGTCGCCACCGTGATCAACGCCATCCGCGCCGAGCGCCCCGATGCGCTGCTGCTGGACGGCGGTGACACCTGGCATGGCTCCATGACCTGTCACAAGACCGAAGGTCAGGACATGGTCAACGTCATGAACGCGCTCAAGCCCGATGCGATGACTTTCCACTGGGAGTTCACCCTGGGCTCTGACCGGGTGAATGAGATCGTCGAAGGCCTGCCTTTTGCGGCGCTTGGCCAGAACATCTTTGATTCCGAGTGGGACGAACCGGCGGAACTGTTTAAACCCTACAAATTCTTTGATCGCGGTGGCGCCAAGGTAGCAGTGATCGGTCAGGCCTTCCCCTATATGCCCATCGCCAACCCCGGTTGGATGTTCCCCGAGTATTCCTTTGGCATCCGCGATGAGCACATGCAGGAGATGGTGGATGAGGTCCGCGCTGCGGGGGCTGATCTGGTTGTATTGCTGTCGCACAACGGCTTTGACGTGGACAAAAAGATGGCCAGCGTTGTCACCGGCATTGATGTGATCCTGTCCGGTCACACCCATGACGCGCTGCCAGAGCCGGTTCTGGTTGGCAAAACCCATATTATCGCCTCCGGCTCCAACGGCAAGTTTGTCAGCCGCATTGATCTGGATGTGCGCGATGGTCAGATGATGGGCATCCGCCATAAGCTGATCCCGATCTTCTCGGATGTGATTGCGCCGGATCCGGTGATCACCAAACTGATCGACGAGCAGCGCGCTCCTTTTGCGGATCAGCTGGCTGAAGTGATCGGCAAGACCGACTCGCTGCTCTATCGTCGCGGCAATTTCAACGGCACCTGGGATGACTTGATCTGTGACGCGCTGCTCAGCGAGCGCGAGGCGGATATCGCCATGTCGCCCGGTGTGCGCTGGGGGCCGTCGCTGGTGCCTGGGGATGACATCACCCGCGAAGACATCTGGAATGTCACCTCGATGAGCTACGGCGCTGCCTACCGGTCTGAGATGACAGGGGAATTTATCAAGGTGATTCTGGAGGATGTGGCCGATAACATCTTTAACCCCGACCCCTATTATCAGCAGGGCGGTGACATGGTGCGCATTGGTGGCATGGGCTACCGGATTGATATCACCAAGCCGCAGGGGGATCGCATCAGCGAAATGACCCTGTTGAAAACCGGCGAGAAAATCGACGCCAGCAAATCCTACATGGTTTCTGGTTGGGCCAGCGTCAACGAGGGCACCGAGGGTCCCATGATCTGGGATGTGGTCGAAGATCACATTCGCAAACAGGGGACGGTCTCCGTCACCCCTAACACATCGGTCAATGTGGTCGGCGCCTAGGCCTGACCCGGAGGTGCTGCTGGGGGGACGTCTCTAGCAGCACCTCTTCCTGATCAAAATTTTTTGCGCTGATGAATTCACAAAGGCGAATTTATCGATGTAAGGAGGAAAGAAAATGAGCGATAAAGCAGATGATTTTGCGCCATCGCGCCGCCAGTTTCTGGCCGGTGCAGCCGCAACCGGAGTAGGGGCCGCCGCCGTTGGCGCAGGCCAGGCGGCCCAGGCCGCGACGCCGGACCCACTGATCACCGAAGTGCAGGAGTGGGCCAGTGGATTGGGCGATGGTGTGGATGCCACCCCCTATGGCCTGCCGATCCAGTTTGAGCAGGACGTGGTGCGGCGCAATGTGGAATGGCTGACCGCAGATACGATCTCTTCGATCAACTTCACACCGATCCATGCACTGGATGGCACCATCACCCCACAAGGCTGCGCCTTTGAGCGTCACCACTCGGGGGCGATCGAGCTGCGTAAGGAAGACTACCGCCTGATGATCAACGGGTTGGTAGATACACCGCTGGTGTTCTCCTACGCCGATCTGGAGCGTTTCCCGCGCGAGAACCGGGTCTATTTTTGCGAATGCGCTGCGAATTCGGGCATGGAATGGGCGGGTGCTCAGCTCAATGGGGCTCAGTTCACCCATGGCATGATCCACAATATGGAATACTCCGGGGTATCGCTGCGCAGCTTGCTGGAAGAGGCCGGACTGGCCGCAGCTGGCGATTTCAAGGACAAATGGGTCTACGTTGAAGGCGCTGATGCCTCGTCCAATGGCCGCTCGATCCCGCTGGAAAAGGCGCTGGACGATGTGCTGGTGGCCTTTAAGGCCAATGGTGAGGCCCTGCGCAAAGAGCATGGCTACCCGGTGCGTCTGGTTGTGCCAGGCTGGGAAGGCAACATGTGGATCAAATGGCTGCGCCGCATCGAGGTCATGGATGGCCCGGTGGAAAGCCGCGAAGAGACCTCAAAATACACCGACACCATGGCAGATGGTTCGGCGCGCAAATGGACCTGGGAAATGGATGCCAAATCCGTCGTGACCAGCCCCAGCCCGCAGTCGCCCATCACCCATGGCAGCGGCCCGCTGGTGATCACAGGCCTGGCCTGGTCCGGTCGCGGCTCCATCACCGGGGTGGATGTCTCGATTGATGGCGGCAAGACCTGGACCGAGGCCCGTCTGGGCGCGCCTGGTGTCGACAAGGCGCTGGCGCGGTTCTACCTCGATGTGAACTGGGACGGCTCCGAAATGCTGCTGCAAAGCCGGGCGCGTGACAGCGCGGGCTATGTCCAGCCGACAAAAGCAGAGCTGCGCGAGGTGCGCGGTCTGAACTCGATCTATCACAACAACGCCATCCAGACCTGGTGGGTCAAAGCCAATGGGGAGGCAGAAAATGTCGAAGTTTCCTAAAGTTATCGCCGCAGCGGCTCTCTCAGCCGGGCTCACCCTGCCGGCCTATGCCGGCACATACGGTCTGGGCCGTCCCGCCCTGCCGGAAGAAATTGCCGCCTGGAATATTGACGTGTCTCCAGATGGTACCGGCTTGCCCGTGGGCTCGGGCGATGCGCTGACCGGTGAGGAAGTCTTTGCCGAGAAATGCGCCGTCTGTCACGGCGATTTTGCCGAGGGTGTCGACAACTGGCCCAAACTGGCCGGGGGGCAGGGCACGCTGGACCATGAGGATCCGCTGAAAACAGTGGGCTCCTACTGGCCCTATCTGTCGACCACCTGGGACTATGTGAACCGCTCTATGCCCTTTGGTGCGGCGCAGACGCTGGAACCAGATGAGGTCTATGCCATCGTCGCCTATATCCTCTATTCCAACGATCTGGTGGATGAGGATTTTGTGCTGTCAAATGAGACATTCGCCGATGTCACCCTGCCCAACGCCGAAGGCTTTTTTGTCGATGACCGGCTGCAAAGCGAGGCGCATTTCTGGAAGCCAGAACCCTGCATGGCGGATTGTAAGGACAGTGTCGAAATCACCATGCGGGCGCGGGTTCTGGATGTGACACCAGAAGAAGCAGTGGCCACTGAGGCGGTTGTGGAAGAGGCCGCTGCTGAACCGGTTGCAGCAGAACCTGTGGTCGAAGCGGCCGCAGAGCCGGTGGTCGAGGCAGTTGCACTGGACCCGGAATTGGTCGCCAAGGGCGCCAAGGTCTTTAAGAAGTGCAAGGCCTGCCACAAGGTGGGCGAAGGGGCCAAGAACAGCACCGGCCCGATCCTGAACGGTATCTTTGGCGCCACTGCGGGCATGGTGGAGGGTTTCAAATACTCCAAGCCGATGCTGGCCGCGGGCGAAGATGGTCTGGTCTGGGACGAAGAGGCCCTGGCTGCCTTTCTGACCAAACCAAGAAAGTTCATGAAGGGCACCAAGATGTCGTTTGCGGGGCTGCGCAAGGAGCGCGATATCGAAGCGGTTGTGAGCTACCTCAGAAGCTTTGATTAATCCCCGCCGTGGGGCCTGACAAAACAGCTGGGGACAAACCCCACCAGCATGGGATCAAGGGCGGATCATTCCGCCCTTTTTGCTGCCGTCAGCTTCGGCTGTGGTCTCTGTGACGTTTGAAACTGGGAGGCTTATTTCCTGCCGCTTTTCCTGAACATTTTTCCTGGCTCCGGGGCGGACCTGGCTCTTTTTCGACCCCAACCGCGCAACCACGGGCACAAGCGGCGGTGTTGTGCACCTTCTGCGCCGGGGCGGGAGATCTCGAAAACTTGAATAGAAATGTTGATAGCTTAACCTCTTGATCACCAATTTTGGACAGGTTGCCCAGACGCGAAGTTTTCTAAGCAGACCAAGAGGTAGTATATGAGCGACTGGACTTCCGGCTACGTAGCTGAGGTTGACTATACACATGATTTTTTTCAAGAAATGACGCCGGCAGTCATGGCCCTGGCTGCAACTTCAAAGGGTCAAAAACACAATCTGACACAGAGGGACCTCAGCTATTGCGAGCTGGGCTGCGGTCAGGGTTTCACCGCCAATCTCTTGGCAGCGGCCAACCCGCATATTCAGTTTCACGCAATGGATTTTAACCCGGCCCACATTGCCGGCGCCCGGGACCTGGCCGCAGAAACGGATCTGGATAATGTTCATTTCTACGAGCGCTCCTTTGCTGATTTTGAGCAAGAAGACAGCCTGCCCAAGCAGTTTGACATCATTGCCCTGCACGGGGTGATGAGCTGGGTCTCGCAGGAAAATCGGCAGCATATCGTCCAGTTTATCCGCCGCCGTTTGAAACCTGGCGGCATGGTCTATGTCAGCTACAATTCCCTGTCGGGCTGGGCCTCGGTGATGCCATTGCGGCGTATTCTGCAGGATCGCGCCGCCCAGGGCACGGGCCCGCTGGAGGACAGGATCGTTGAGGCGCTGAGTTTTGCCGGGAATCTGGAAGGGGCAGGGGCCAAGTTTTTCAAAGCCAATCCCATCGCCTGCACCAGACTGGAAAAATCCCAGCAGATGTCGGCCAACTATCTGGCCCATGAGATGTTCAATGCCGACTGGACGCCGTTTCATTTTGCAGATCTTGCCGGTGATCTGTCACAGGCCAAGCTGAGTTTCCTGGGCTCAACCAGTATTCTGGACCATGTGGACGACATTTGCCTGACCCCCGACCAAACTGCGGTGCTGGAGGGCGAAAGCGACCCGGTGCAGCGCGAAAACCTGCGGGATATTCTGGTGAACGAACAGTTTCGCTCTGACCTGTTTGTAAAGGGGGGGCGCAGCCATACGGAACGCGGCGCCATTGGGGCCTGGTTCGAGACCCCGCTGGCGCTGATGCAGCGCTACAGTGGCGGGCCGTTGAAGCTCAGCTGGCGCCAGGGAGAGATCGCTTTGGACCCGGCGCAATATGGGCCGATTCTGGAAGCTTTGCAGTCCGGGCCAGCCACGGTGCGCAGCCTTCTGGATCAAGGAGCCTTTGGCCAAATGACCTGGGGCGAAATATCGCGATTGCTGCGCCTGTTGGCCGGGTCCGGGGTCGTGGCGCCCTGTCTGCCACTGGACGGCATCACAGAGCGTCAGGCGCGCTGTCAGGCCTTTAATCTGGCGGTTTGCAAACGGGCCGAGGACAGCGAAACGCTGCGGTTTCTGGCCTCTCCGGTGACTGGGGGCGGGCTGCAGCTGGACCGGGTCGAGCTGCTGTTCCTTTTGGCCTATGGCGAAGGCAAGGCGCAGCCAACCGACTGGGCGGACCTGGCCTGGAGCATTCTGTCCGCGCAGGGGCAGCGGCTGCAGCATGAAGGACGGGTGTTGGTAACGCCGGAGGAAAACCTAGCGCTATTGCAGGCGCGGGCCGCTGCATTTGCCGCGCGCCGGATGCCTCTGTGTAAATCACTGGGTCTGATCCCGGCTGCACCTGAGGCGGCACGTGCCGCACCAGCGTCGGCGCACAACACGGTGCGCGCCGCATAGGGCAGAGCGCTGCCGTGGGGGTTTAGCCAGATCCGTTGCGCGCAAATACAACGGCCACCGCGCATAGACGGTGGCCGTTACCGTTTGGCGGGCGCCGCGCCAAACCGTTGGGGGTTAGCTCCAGCCCTTGCGGAAAAAATGTGGTGAGGCGCCGAATTTTCGTTTGAACTGGCGGGAGAAATGGGTCGAGCTGTTAAAGCCAGAGGCCAGCGCGATTTCTGTGACACTCATCGAGGTTTCGTTCATCAGGGCAAAGGCATGGGACAGGCGCATGTCGAAATAGACATGCATCGGGCTTTGAGCCAGATAGCGCGAGAACAGGCGCTCCAGCTGGCGCCGCGAGATGTCCAGCTGTTCACATAGCTCGCCAATTGACAGGGGGTCCTCAATAGCGGATTGCATCAGTTGCAACGCGTTCAAAAGCCGCTGGTTGCGGCTGCCGATGGCCACAGCATAGTTGGATTTCTGTGGTGTCGCCTGGCCACCAGAGCGCACATGCAGGCACATATCGGCGACGATAATGGCCAATTGTTTGCCATGACGGGCTTCGATCAAGTTGAGCATCAGATCGGTGGCCGCATTGCCGCCGCCACAGGTCATCAGGGCGCCGCTGATCTCAAAGGTATTGGCCGAGGGCGTAAGGTCCGGGAAGCTCTCCTGAAAACCGGGCTGGTTTTCCCAGTGCAGGGTAAAGGCCTGATCGCGGATCAACCCGGCCTGGGCCAGGGCAAAGGCACCGGTGCAGATGCCGCCAATCGCGCGGCCAAACCGGCTTTCGCGACGCAGCCAGTTCAGGGTGGCATCGCCTGCGGTCGATTGCGGCTCGACACCGGAACAGACAAACCCCAACGCCTCCGAGGTCATCGGCTGCAGTGCCATATCCGGTGTCACCATCATACCATTGGAACAGCGGATAGGGGCACCGTCCTCGGTGAGGATATACCAGCGGTACAGCTTGGAGTTGGTGACTTGATTGGCAATGCGCAGAGGTTCGATTGCAGCGGCAACCGCCAGCATTGTCGCCTTGGGCAACAACAGAAAATAAAAATCCTGCGGTGCGCCTGAATGGGGAACTGCCAGGGTGGCGGATGCACCTTTTTGAACAAAATTGTCTTCTGTCATGGCAATGTCCTGGTCCAAAAGGCAGTAATAGCCGCTATGGCAAGAGCGGATTTGGTGAAAACATATCCAAAATGCCGGATTTTGCGACATCCTGAATGGGCGGCACCTTTGACCTATCCTGCACTGCATGTACTGTGCCGTGGCAACTGAAGGCCCTGAAATAGCGACAGCGTTAAGATGTTTTGCGACGCCTGTGCCACAGGTCTGCCTTCATTGGGGGGTAGATCGGGAGCTGGGCGGTAAAAACAAAAGCGACCTCTTGCAGGCCCCAGAGGGCGATACTAAGACTCAGGTAACACTCTGTCTGGTATGGTGCCGGACAGTACACAACGCAGGCAGGTTCGCATGATTGATCCCAGAGAAACTTATATGAATACCCTCGTACCTATGGTGGTCGAACAGACCAGCCGGGGTGAGCGGGCCTACGATATCTTTTCACGCCTGCTGAAAGAGCGGATTATCTTTCTCAACGGTCCGGTGCATGACGGCATGTCTTCGCTGATCGTGGCGCAGCTGTTGCACCTTGAGGCCGAGAATCCCTCCAAGGAAATCTCGATGTATATCAACTCCCCCGGTGGTGTTGTGACCTCAGGGCTGTCGATCTACGACACAATGCAGTATATCAAACCCAAGGTTTCGACCCTGGTTATCGGCCAGGCGGCCTCAATGGGATCGCTGCTGCTGACCGCAGGTGAGGCTGGCATGCGGTTCTCGCTGCCCAATTCCCGGGTTATGGTGCACCAGCCCTCTGGTGGGTTCCAGGGCCAGGCTACGGATATCATGATCCATGCCGAAGAGACCCTGAAGCTGAAGCGTCGTCTGAACGAGATCTACGTCAAGCACACCGGCCAGGAGCTGGACAAGGTTGAAGCGGCGCTGGAGCGTGATAACTTCATGGATCCCGAAGAGGCCAAGGCCTTTGGTCTGATTGATGAGATCGTTGAAAACCGCGCCAAGGGTGACGACGAGGAGAGCTGAGGCTCGCCTTTCTGATACAACATGTGCTCCGGTTTTTACGGAGCACATATTTTGACATTGTGGCCGCCGATGGGCTGTCATAAGCTGACTGATAGGCGCGGCATCCGGAGAAACCGGCGCTGCGAGCGGACTGAAAGGTAGACCATGGCGACGAATTCGAGTGGCGACAGCAAGAACACGCTTTACTGCAGCTTCTGTGGCAAAAGCCAACATGAGGTACGTAAACTGATTGCGGGCCCCACCGTGTTCATCTGCGACGAATGCGTTGAGTTGTGCATGGATATCATCCGTGAAGAAACCAAGGCCTCTGGTCTGAAGGCAACCGATGGTGTGCCGAGCCCCAAAGATATCTGCGAAGTTCTGGATGACTATGTGATTGGTCAGGCCATGGCGAAGAAGGTACTCTCGGTGGCGGTGCACAACCACTACAAGCGCCTGAACCATTCGCAAAAGGCCGGCAATGACATTGAGCTGGCAAAATCCAACATCCTGCTGATCGGTCCCACCGGTTGCGGTAAGACGCTGCTGGCCCAGACCCTGGCGCGGATCCTGGATGTGCCCTTTACCATGGCCGATGCCACCACATTGACCGAAGCCGGCTATGTGGGTGAGGATGTCGAGAACATCATTCTGAAGCTGTTGCAGGCCAGCGAATATAACGTCGAGCGGGCGCAGCGCGGAATCGTCTATATTGACGAAGTCGACAAGATCACCCGCAAGTCGGAAAACCCGTCTATCACCCGCGATGTATCGGGCGAAGGCGTGCAGCAGGCGCTGTTGAAGCTGATGGAAGGCACTGTGGCCTCGGTACCGCCACAGGGCGGCCGCAAGCATCCGCAGCAGGAATTCCTTCAGGTGGATACCACCAATATCCTGTTCATCTGCGGCGGCGCTTTTGCCGGTCTTGACCGGATCATCGCGCAGCGCGGCAAGGGCTCTGCCATGGGCTTTGGCGCCGATGTGCGCAACAATGATGACCGTGGTGTCGGGGAGATCTTCCAGGAGCTGGAGCCAGAAGATCTGCTGAAATTTGGTCTGATCCCGGAATTTGTGGGCCGTCTGCCGGTTCTGGCAACGCTGGAAGATCTGGATGAAGACGCGCTGGTCACAATCCTGACCAAGCCAAAGAACGCGCTGGTGAAACAGTACCAACGCCTGTTTGAGCTGGAAGAGACCGAGCTGGACTTTACCGATGAGGCGCTGAGCGCCATCGCCAAACGGGCGATCGAACGTAAAACCGGTGCTCGGGGTCTGCGCTCTATCCTAGAGGATCTGCTGCTGGAAACCATGTTCGAGCTGCCCGGGATGGAGAGCGTCACCAAGGTGGTGGTCAATGAAGAGGCGGTCACTTCTGATGCGCAGCCTTTGATGATCCATACGGATAATGAGGCGGAAAAAGAGCCGGCCTCGGCGAGTTAAGCGATTGATTTCGGGATGTAGATGCATCCCCTTTGGAATGGCCGATGTTTAAAAACATTGGCCATTTTTGTTTTGTAGCGGGCGGTTCACAGGGGGCTTTGCGACCTGTTGCCTGTTGGGCATTCGCTCCATCAGGGTTTTGGGGCCAAATGAAAGGGATTACAGATGGCTAGGATCACGCGTATTTCGTCCGGTGGCGAATTTGAAAAAAAGGTTGGCTATTGTCGCGCCGTGGTTGCGGGCGGATTTGTGCATGTGGCCGGCACCGTGGGCCAGGGCGCCGATGTAGTGAGCCAATGCCGGTCCGCTTTGGACATCATCGCCAATGCCATGGAAGAGGCAGGGGTTGGATTCTCCGATGTGGTGCGGGTGAATTACTACCTGCCTGACCGTCGGGAGTTTGAGGCCTGTTGGCCGATACTGGCAGAGGTCTTTGGCGACAATCCACCGGCGGCGACGATGATTGAATGTGGCTTGATCGACCCGAAATACCGCATCGAGATCGAAGTGACCGCTTTGGCGCCGGGCGCCAGTTAACGGGGATCCGGCAGGCGTGGGATCGGACGTTCGGTGATTTCGCCGTTATGATTGATGGCGTCATCGCGGCGCCATTCTTCGTAGAGATGCACGAGGTGTTCCATTGTTTTGGGATCGTTCTGGCGCAGTTCGGCAATCATGATACGCGCATCATCCACCAGATTGCACATGATCCCTCGAATAGAGGCCTTAAGCAGGTCTTTGTCCAGATCCTGCTGGGCGATGCCAACCGCAAGGAATTCATAGTAGTTCAGCATCTGCTGCAGCGCATCAGCCCCGTCCCTAAGCGCTGCGGCGCGCGCTTCATCCTGGGGGGAGCAGCCTGTTGCTGTTCGCGCGGCGCGCCAGTCGGCCAGGGTGATGTCCTGATCGACAGGAAAGGCCAGTTTGCGCTGGGTGTTCGTCCGTTGGAAGTATTCCGAAAGCCGGGTTTCAAACAGGATGGTGATGGTGTGCTGCTTGCGCTGCGCCAGCCGGGTGGCCTTGCTGGAGCGGCGATAGGTCTAGAGGGCGACCAAAAGGCCCAGGACTGCGGTCAGTGTGGCGGCAGCAATGCCAAACAGCGTGACCAGAATTTTGTAATCTTCGGAAGGTTGATCAGGAATATGGCGCAGCAACGCCTGGAATTCCCCAGTGATGAGAAAGGTAGATAAGGCAGCAAAGACCAGAATCACCGACGCTGCCAGAACTGCGGTGGCGGTCACAAAAATTACCTGTAAGGATCTACCCAAAGAAAAAAGGCCCCAAAGACCAAGGTGTTGAGATAATTTTGGGGCTATCAGCCGTTACCAAAACCTTCGCGCATCATTGGTCTGTTTCCTTTTGTATCATTTCTGATTGGGTATAGAGCAATCCTATACCATATGGCGGCGCCGGGCCAAGCCCTGATCCTGTGGCGGCATCTGCGGTCGGGACCTGCATAGCGGCGGCATGATGAGGAACCGTCGCTGTCTGAGCCTGTCACCATAGTGTTCACATGGGGATAAGCCTGCGTATTGCAAGGGGGCATCTACCAATGCTTAAGGCTCTTGCAGTAGCCTGTGCCAAAACCTGCCGGGGCTGGCCTTGCACATCGCAAGCCACTGGACCTTGGCGGGAAACTGCGTCATACGGATAGGGAAATCTTCGGAGGCATTCATGGGAATTCTGAACACTCTTTTACGCGCTGTGACCTGGTGGAACGGTCAGACGCTGAATACCCAGATCTTTACCGCCCGCAAGGGGATCAAGGTGGGAGAGGATGACCAGGGCAATGTGTTCTACCGCAATGCCGATGACAGCCGTCGCTGGGTCATTTTCAACGGCGAAATCGAGGCCTCGCGCATTGGCGCTGATTGGCATGGCTGGCTGCACCGCACCTTTGATGAGCTGCCCAGCAAAAAGCCACTTGTTCACAAGGTCTGGGAAAAGCCGCATCAGGAAAACCTGACAGGTACATTGCAGGCCTATGCACCGGCCGGGTCGATCCGCAGTGGCGCCAGCCCCGCATCGCGCAGCGATTACGAGGCATGGGTGCCGGAATAGGGCCTGATCCCAGGACCTCCGATCGCATATATCACTGGACCCAAGGGCGGAACGCTCTTTGGTCCTTTCCTCTTTTTGACCCATAGATCTAGGCAGACACGCTATGTCGCATAACACAACTGAAGTTCTGACAGGCGGGCTGGTTCTGGCAGCGGCCATTGGTTTTGCTGTCTATGCAGGGCAGGTCGCCGGGCTGTCTACCGCGGGCAGCGGCTATGAGCTCACGGCCTCTTTTCGATCGCTGGAAGGCGTTGGCGTCGGCACCGATGTGCGCCTTGCCGGGGTCAAGATCGGCACCGTTACCGGGGTGGATCTGAACGCGGACACCTTTCGGGCGGATACCAGGTTCTCGGTTCTTGAGGGCATTCAGGTCCCGGATGACAGTTCGGTGATCATCTCATCCGAAGGTTTGTTGGGCGGCAACTTTGTCGAGGTGATGCCCGGGGGATCACCCTACAATTTTGAACCAGGAGACGAGGTTCTGGACACCCAGGGGGCGGTCAGTCTGATTTCCCTGTTGGTGAAGTTTGTGTCTGGCAGCGGGGGGGACTCGTGATTTTGGGACGCGCATTTTCCGGCCTGTCTGACGCCTTGCGGGCAATGCCCCTTGCCTTTGGCCTTCTGGCGCTCGGGCTCAGCACCACTGTCGCCCCAAGCCCGCTGTTTGCTCAGGAGCCTGCAGAGCGTGGAGTGGCGGCCATTTTACGCGGGCTGGATAAGGTCAACGGCCATCACGCCGACATTGAAGTCCAGGTCGGGGGCAGCGCCGAGATCTATGGGTTGATTGTCACTCTGGCCGAGTGTCGCTATCCGGTGGCCAACCCAACCGGGGATGCCTATGCCTATCTCACCATCCGGGATCCGCTGAGTGGCGAAGTCTTTTTTGACGGCTGGATGATTGCCTCCAGCCCGGCGCTGTCGGCCCTGGATCACGCCCGCTATGATGTCTGGGTCATCCGCTGCAACAGCAGCGCGGGCGAGGGCAGCTGAGGCGCCTCAAAATCCGCGTCGTGTTCCAACGCCTGTTGCAGGCGCGCCTTATAGGCGGCGCGGCTGATCTCTATCGCGCCTAGCGAGGCGAGATGCGGCGTCAGGAACTGAGTGTCGCAGAGTTGAAACCCGGCTTGGCGCAACCGATCCATCAGATAGGCCAGGGCAATTTTTGAGGTGTCGCGCTGGCGCGAGAACATGCTCTCGCCAAAAAAGCCCGCCCCCAGAGAGACGCCATAGACGCCGCCAACCAGGTTGCCCTCCTGATCCCAGACCTCAAGCGAATGGGCATGTCCCATGGCGTGAAGATCTTGGTAGCGGGCAAAAATTTCGCCATTGATCCAAGTCTCTTTCCGGTCGGCGCAGGCATCGACCACCTGGTCAAAGGCGCGGTTCACCGAAATATCATAGGCGTTGCGGCGAATGGTTTTGGCCAGCGAGCGCGAGATATGGAAATCATCAATGGGAAAGATGCCGCGGCGTTTGGGATCGACCCAAAAAATCTCATCATCTTCGCGGTGCTCGGCCATCGGAAAAACACCGACAGAATAGGCATGCAGCAAAAGATCCGGGGTGAGGCTCATCAATCTGCCTGGACAACGAGTGGGGACAAGGAAACGGGACAACGATAAGGGGCTTTGAAACGGGGCAGGGCGGTTGGTCTCACTGCCAGAGTGGCAGATGTGAATTGGGGCGTTCCGCTATGGAAACGCCCCAATCCAGTAGGAGGCTTATTTACCCCCGAGATTTTCTTCCAGCCAGTGTTCCAGCCAGTGAATGCCGTAGTCGCCAGATTGCACATCGGGCTCTTGCAGCAGGGCATCGAACAGCGGTACGGTGGTGTCGATGCCATCCACGATCAGCTCCCCCAGGGCGCGGCTCAGACGCGCCAGGGCTTCGGGACGGTCGCGGCCATGCACGATCAGCTTGCCAATCAGGCTGTCGTAATAGGGCGGGATCGAATAGCCATCATAAAGCGCCGAATCCATCCGCACGCCCAGACCACCGGGGGCATGGTACGCGGTGATTTTACCGGGGCAGGGAGAGAAGTTCGGCAGCTTTTCAGCATTGATCCGCACCTCAATTGCATGGCCATTGATCTGCAAATCGTCCTGGGTAAAGGAGAGCGGCAGACCTTCTGCAACGCGGATTTGTTCGCGCACCAGATCAACACCAAAAATGGCCTCGGTGACCGGGTGTTCCACCTGCAAACGGGTGTTCATCTCGATGAAATAGAACTCGCCGTCCTCATAGAGAAATTCAACGGTGCCAGCCCCGGAATAGGACATGGCGCCAACCGCATCGGCGCAGATTTTGCCAATGCGCGCACGCTCTTCAGGGCTGATCGAGGGGCCGGGGGCTTCCTCGAACACTTTCTGGTGGCGGCGTTGCAGCGAACAGTCGCGCTCTGCCAGATGTACGCCGTTGCCTTTGCCATCGCCAAAGACCTGCACTTCGATGTGACGCGGTTTCTGGAGGTATTTCTCCATATAGACTTCGTCATTGCCAAAGGCGGCTTTCGCTTCCGAGCGGGCGGTGGAGAAGGCCACATCAATATCAGCCGCCGAGGTGGCAACCTTCATGCCGCGGCCGCCACCACCTGCGGTGGCCTTGATGATCACAGGGTAGCCCATGTCGGCAGCAGCCTTGCGGGCGCTTTCCACATCGGGCACGCCGCCTTCAGAGCCGGGAACCACGGGGATCCCCAGGGCCTTGGCGGTCTCTTTGGCGGTGATCTTGTCGCCCATGGTGCGGATATCGGCGGCCGAGGGGCCAATGAAGGTCAGCCCGTGGTCTTCGATGATCTGCACAAAGTTGGCGTTTTCCGACAAAAAGCCATAGCCGGGATGCACCGCCTGCGCGCCGGTGATTTCACAGGCCGAGATAATGGCCGGGATCGACAGGTAGCTCTGCGCGCCAGAGGGCGGTCCGATACAGACGGATTCGTCAGCCATGCGCACGTGCATTGCATCGGCATCTGCGGTGGAATGCACCGCAACCGATTTGATGCCCATCTCGCGGCAGGCCCGGATCACGCGCAGCGCAATCTCTCCGCGGTTGGCAATCAGGATCTTGTCAAACATGGGCTGCCCTTACTCGATGATGGCCAGCGGAGATCCAAATTCGACGGCAGCGCCATCTTCAACCAGGATGCGCTTGACGGTACCGGATTTTGGCGCCGGGATATGGTTCATGGTTTTCATCGCTTCGACGATCAAAATAGTGTCGCCCTCATTGACCTGTTTGCCAACAGCGATGAAGGCAGGCGCACCGGGTTCTGCCTGCAAATACACGGTGCCAACCATCGGCGAGGTAACAGCGCCGGGGTGGCTGGCCGGATCCTCGGCTGCTGGGGCTGGGGCGGCGGGAGCCGCTGCTGCAGCAACGGGTGCGGCGGCCACAGGCGCGGCCACCTGTACAGGGGCTGCTGGCGCGGCGATGGCCTGGCGCGATACGCGCACATTCAGGCTGTCGTCTTCGCTATAGTCGCGTTTGACCTCCAGTTCGGTCAGGTCGTTGTCGCGCAGCAATTCGGCCAGTGCCTTGATGAATGCCACATCTGCTTCGTGCGTTTTGTTTGTCATTGTGTCCTCAGCCGGTTCCGACAGATCTGCCACAGGTTTGCCACTTGGGCAGCCTGGAAATTAACAGCGCTTATAGGGGAAGCTTTACCACAAGGAAAGCACTGTCGATTACAGTGATAAAATGGGCAGGCTTGCCGGGATTCGCAATCGCTGAGCCAAAATTTTCATCACCGACCGTCAGTTACAGCGGCATGCCGCCCAGCTTTGCCACCAGCTCTGGCAGCTTGCGGGCGTTGAATTTCTGCAAAAGATGGGCGCGATGGGTTTCAATCGTGCGATAGGACAGGTCCAGCTTCAGGCCGATTTCTTTGGCCGAAAGCCCCTTGCAGGTGAGGATCGCCACCTCGCGTTCACGCGGGGTGAGGCTGACCACCGGCCGATCCTCTGAGATATCGGCAAAGGACCAGATGCCGGTGCGAAACGGATCCTCTGGGCTGATGGAGCGCCCCCGCACCCGACACCAGAACAATTCGCCAGAGTGGCGACGCATGATGCGTTCATCATTGTAAAGCCCGGTTTTGGCGCCTTCGTCTTGCTGCAGCAGTTGACCAATGCGGTGGTAATCTTCCTGGCTGGGATACAGCTCGGCAATCAATACATCGGCGTGATCCGCAGGGGTGCCGCCAAAGGTGACGGCAAACTGCTGGTTACACCGTTTGATCACACGGTTTTCCAAAACGGCGAGCCCCACAGGGGCATGGTCAAAGGCTATATCGCTCATGCCTCCTATTAACCGGGTATTTTTGCGGAATTGAAGGGGAAGCTGCACCATGGAAGGGTGTTTTTGACAGGTTCTTTGTCGCAATGCTCCGGGGAGGGAGCAAAAGAGCCGACCATTCAGGAGGAGATCAGGCGATGAATATCGCGCAATGGCTGTATCGGCAGGCGCAGGCAGAGGGCGACCGTCCGGCGCTTTACCTGGGGCAGGATCTGGAGGCCAACTATCAGAGATTCCATCACAAAGCCGCCGCACTTGCGGGGTGGTTGTTGGCGCAGGGGGTGCAGCCCGGCGATCGGATCGCCCTGTTTATGAAGAACTGCCCGGACTATCTGATCTCGCTTTATGGCATTTGGTATGCCGGCGCTGCGGCGGTGCCCATCAACGCCAAGCTGCACGGCCGTGAGGCGCAGTATATTCTGCAGGATTCCGGGGCGCGGATGGTTATTGTCTCTGCGGGGCTGGACAGCGCCCTGGCGGAAGTCGGGGTTGAAACACCGGTGGTGTCGATCGCGGCTGATCGCTATCGGCAGGCTATGGGCTGTGCACCCGTTGCGGAGCCCGTGCAGCGGCATCCACAGGATCTGGCCTGGCTGTTTTATACCTCTGGCACCACCGGGCAGCCCAAGGGGGTGCAGATCACCCATCGCATGCTGGTGGCGGTCTCGCTGAGCTATTTTGCCGATGTGGATGCGGCCACGGGTGCTGATCAGATCCTTTATGCGGCCCCGATGAGCCACGGCGCAGGGCTGTATAATATGCTGCATGTTCTGGTTGGCGCGGCCCATGTCTGCCCGGTGTCAGGCGGCTTTGACGAGGCAGAGATCTTTGATCTGGCGGAACATTTTGGCCGGGTGCAGATCTTCGCGGCCCCCACCATGGTGACGCGGATGACCGCAGTGGCCAAGGCGCAGGGGCGCAGTGGCACCGGGCTGCGCAGCGTCGTCTATGCTGGGGGGCCAATGTATCTGGCCGACATCATCGAGGCCGAGGCGCATTTTGGCCCGATCTTTATTCAGATCTACGGTCAGGGCGAATGTCCGATGGGCATTACCGCGCTGAAACGGGCCGAGGTCAGCGACCGCAGCCATCCCGACTGGAAATTGCGCCTTGCAGGGGTAGGGCGCGCCCAAAGCGGTGTCGAGTTGCGTATTGGCACCCCAGAGGGGCAGCCTCTGCCAGCGGGAGAGCTGGGCGAAATCATGGTGCGCGGCGATGCGGTGATGCCGGGGTATTGGAACAACCCACAGGCCACTGCGCAGACCCTAAAGGACGGCTGGCTGATGACCGGCGATATGGGAGTTATGGACACGGCCGGCTATCTGACTTTGCAGGACCGCTCCAAGGATCTGATCATTTCCGGTGGCTCAAACATCTATCCGCGCGAGGTCGAGGAGGTGCTGCTGACCCACCCCCAGGTGCAGGAGGTCTCTGTTGTGGGGCGGCCCCATGCGGATTGGGGCGAAGAGGTGGTGGCCTTTGTGGTGGGAGAGGTGGCGGAGGCCGATCTGGACGCCCTGTGCCGCGACCAGATTGCCCGCTTCAAATGCCCCAAGGCCTATGTCTTTGTTCCCGAGCTGCCCAAGAACAACTACGGCAAGGTGTTGAAAACCGAATTGCGGGCGCGATTGCTGTAAAGCCCTTGCTAAAGACCATCGGCACCTAGGCTCAGGACCCATTAATCTTACGTGCTCAGTTTGACAGATTTTTTCGCTGGTTAGGAGCATCTGCGCAGGAATAGTGGTTCTATTTCAATCAGATGTGACGCCTCCAGCGGGAAAATCCGTCAAACCCGAAGGGCGGCTATTTCACTTCATTTCAATGTCTCGGATCACTTGCAAATAGAACCACTATTGGCTGCGCACCCCAAGCCCCTGAAATCTCGCGAAATAGCCGCTGAGCACGTAAGATTAATGGGTCCAGAGCCCAGGGCAGCTTCGCTCAGCCGGGGGACCTGCCTTGCAAATATGCCAAAGTTGTCTAATGTCTCGGTATGGTTGTTGGGATCTTTCCATTTTCACCTTGAGGGGTATTATTATGAAGCTACTTCTTTCGCTTTGCGTTCCTGCTGCGATCTTGAGCACTGCCGCTTTGGCTGGGAGCTCATTTCAGAACACCTGTTCAAATTTCCAATTTTCCTATCTGGGCAATGACGCGGGTATTACCGCAACCTGTCTGACCAGCAATGGCGACGCCAACCAGACGAGCATTGTCATCCGTGGAATATCCAATCAGAATGGTATTTTAACCCAGGATGGGGCTCCCAGTTCGTTCCAGAAAAGCTGTGGCAACATCGGGTTGTGGAGTGACCTCAGATCGGTGACGCTGACGGCAAACTGCCGTGCCCCAAATGGCGAATTCATTGAAACCTCGATCGAAATTGATGGCATCTCCAATCAAGATGGGGTTCTGAGCTACTAACGCTCTCTACACAGTCCACCAGAATAAAGGCGGTACCCTGTGCCGCCTTTAATTTTGTGCCGCCTGTATATTTCCTGTGAAGCAACAAAAGGAAAGACCGGCCCCCCAGAGGGGGGCCGGTCAGAGTGGTATTGCCTGGGCTTTTGGCCTGAGCAACGGGGAGTGGCCCGGAAATCAGATCGCCAGATATTCCGCCCGCAGCTCGGCGTTTTCCAGAACCTCAGCGGCGGTGCCGTCAAAGACGATGCCACCAGTGTCCAGGATCACCGCACGATCCGCCAGCTCCAGCGCCCGCACAGCGTTTTGTTCCACCAGAATGGTGGTCATGCCCTGTTCCTTGACGTGGATGAGGGTCTTTTCGATCTCATCAACAATCACCGGTGCCAGGCCTTCATAGGGTTCATCCAGCAGCAGCACCTTGATGTCCCGCGCCAGGGCACGGGCGATGGCCAGCATTTGCTGTTCGCCGCCTGACAGGGTCACGCCCTCTTGCTTGCGACGTTCGCCCAGACGCGGGAACAGATCATAAAGCCGTTCGATCGACCAGCCGATGGGCGGGGCAATCTGCGCCAGTTGCAGGTTTTCCTCGACGGTGAGGCCGGCAATGATGCGGCGATCTTCGGGCACCAGGCCCAGACCGGCGGCTGCGGCCTCGTGGCTTTCCATCAGGTGCAGCGGCTGGTGATCCAGCCAGATCTCCCCCTGGGTCACCATCGGCGAGCCGGTACGGGCGATGGAGCGCAGGGTCGAGGTCTTGCCCGCGCCGTTGCGGCCCAGCAGTGCCAGGATTTCGCCCTCGTGGACGTTAAAGTTGATGCCCTGCACGATATAGCTTTCGCCATAATAGGCATGCATGTCCCAGACCGACAGAAAGGCCGGCGCGGTGGTTGCCGCATTGGCGTTCTTGGAAAAGTCGGGTTTGACGTTCATCTGTCTTGTCCTTTCTTACTCTGACCCATCCTGAGGCGGGGGTGCCGCACAGCAGGAGGGGCCGGGAGTGTCCGTTTTTACGCCGACTCGCCGAGATAGGCTTCGCGCACTTTTGGATTGCCACGGATGTTTTGGGGATCATCCTCGACCAGGGGCGTGCCCTGGGCCAGAACGGTGATCCGATCCGCAAGAGAAAACACCACATGCATGTCGTGCTCAATAATGGCGATGGTGATGTCGCGCTGTTCCTTGATCTCTTTCAACAGATCAATGGTGTTGTTGGTATCCGCCCGCGCCATCCCGGCGGTGGGTTCATCCAGTAGCAACAGACGCGGCTCTTGCGACAGGCACATGCCGATCTCAAGACGGCGTTTGTCCCCCCGCGACAGCGAGGCAGAATGCATGTGGCGCTTGTCTGCCATATTCATTTCTACCAGCATGGCTTCGGCCTTTTCCAGCACGTCGGTTTCACTGGGAACCGAGGTGATCGCATTCAGGGAAAAGGCGCCATCCCGTTTGGCAAAGCAGGGGATCAACATGTTTTCCAGCACCGTGAGATCGCCAAAGATTTCAGGCGTTTGAAACACGCGGCTGATGCCCATCTGATTGATCTCATAGGGTTTGCGCCCCAGCACCGACTGGCCGTCGAACATCACCGATCCGGTATCAGGGATCAGCTTGCCCACCAGACAGTTCAGCAGGGTGGATTTGCCCGCGCCATTGGGTCCGATAATGGCGTGGACGGTGTTTTCCTTAACGCTGAGATTGACATCTCCCAGCGCTTGCAGGCCACCAAAGCGTTTGCCTACGTTTTTGACTTCAAGAATACCCATCAATCCGTCTCCTTATTCCGCAGGGGTTTTTGTGGCTGAGCTGGAGCCGTCTTTATCTTTACGACCCTTCACCCATTTGGCGATACGCTGACCACCCTCAACCAGGCCACCAGGCAGGAACACCACAACCAGCATGAACAGGATGCCCAGGGTCAGGTGCCAGCCCTTGCCGATAAAGGGGTGCACGATGAAGACCACAAAGTCCTCCAGCCCGTCTGGCATAAAGTTGAACCAGTTGTGCAGCACGGTGTCGTTGATCTTGGAGAAGATGTTTTCAAAGTACTTGATGAAGCCCGCGCCCAGAACCGGGCCGATCAGAGTGCCGGCACCGCCGAGGATGGTCATCAGAACAACCTCGCCCGAGGCGGTCCACTGCATCCGTTCCGCACCAGCCAGAGGATCCATCGAGGCCATCAGGCCACCGGCCAGACCCGCATACATGCCGGAGATCACAAAGGCCGCCAATGTGTAGGGTTTGGTGTTGAGACCGGTGTAGTTCATTCGCTGCTGGTTCGACTTCACAGCCCGCAGCATCATGCCAAAGGGCGAGCGGAAGATGCGGATCGACAAGTAGAAGGCCGCCAGCAGTACCAGCGCACAGAGGTAGTATCCGGCGTTGAACTGGAAGGCCCAGGGGCCAACAACCATCTCAAAGGTTGAACGCATTTCCAGACCAAACAGGCTGGTCACCGGGATGGAGCCATCTGCTGTGGCGGAAACACCCAGCACGCGGGGGTCATCCAGTGTCAGCTGCAGACCGGTTTCACCGTTGGTGATCGGGGTCAGCACCGAATAGGCCAGGTTGAAGGACATCTGGGCAAAGGCCAGCGTCAGGATCGAAAAGTAGATCCCCGAGCGTCTGAGCGAAACAAAGCCAATGAGCAGTGCAAACAATCCCGAGATCACCACCGCAAGCAGGATGGCTGGCACCACGTTCATGCTCAGCAGTTTGAACATCCAAACGGCAGAGTAGGAGCCGACACCCAGAAAGGCCGCGTGACCAAAGGAGAGATAGCCGGTGAGGCCAAAGAGAATATTGAAACCGATGGCAAAGATGCCAAATATCACAAAGCGTTGCATCAGATCCGGGTAGCCCGCATTGAACTGCGCCATGGCGCTGTCAGTGGGGAAGGGATTGAGGATGAAGGGAGCACAGAGCGTCAATATAGCGACGACCAAGAGCATCCGCGTGTCTTTTTTATCAAGTCCGAACATGTGTTATTCCTCCATCACACCTTTGCGGCCCATGAGACCCCGCGGACGGGTGAGCAGAATGATGATCGCAACGACGTAGATGATGATTTGGTCAATACCGGGAAGGAAAGATTTGATCTCGTTCATCGAGGCAAAGGCCTCAAGAATACCCAGCATGAAGCCGGCCAGAACGGCACCAGGCAGCGAGCCCATACCGCCAACAACCACAACCACAAAGCTCAGCACCAGAAAGTCCATGCCCATGTGATAGTTGGGGGAGTTGATCGGGGTATACATCACCCCGGCAAGCCCGGCGACGGCAGCAGCAATGCCAAACATGATGGTAAAGCGGCGGTCGATATTGATGCCCAGCAGGCCAACGGTTTCACGGTCTGCCATGCCGGCGCGCACAACCATCCCAAAGGTGGTGAACTGCAGGAAGGAGAAGATGCCGCCGATGATGACAACCGAGAAGAAGAAGTAGACGATACGCCAGACCGGATAAAAGATTTCGGTGCCAAACAGCGCGCCGACATTGGCAACGCCGCTCAAGGCCTCGGGGGAGGCGGTTTGGATCGGGTTGGCACCGTAGAAGTATTTGATCACTTCCTGCAACACGATGGCGAGACCAAAGGTCACCAGGATCTGATCCGCGTGTTCGCGCTTGTAAAAATGCTTGATCAACCCGCGTTCCATGACAAAACCGATTAAGATCATGATCGGGATGGCAAAGATAATCGCGATGGGCACTGCCCAGTCTATTATGGCGCCCCCCATTTCGGGGCCGAACCAACTTTCCACATAGGTTGCTTTTACTTTCAGTGGGTTGCCAAGGAAATCCTTTTGGGTTTCGTCGACCACCTCATAGCTGAGGTTTAGGATACGCTGCACGGTGACAGCGCAGAAGGCACCGATCATGAACAATGCGCCATGGGCAAAGTTCACCACGCCCAGCGTGCCAAAAATGAGTGTCAGGCCTAGCGCGATCAGCGCATAGGCAGAGCCTTTGTCCAGCCCGTTTAAAATTTGCAATAGGATTGCGTCCATAGTCCCCACCCTTGGGTTCTTCGATGTGGAAGTGGTGGATTCCGACCCTGCGAGGCCTCATGCCCCGGCTTAACGGCACGCCCAAACAGCCTAGGCCGCGTCAGGTAAAACCGCGATGTCAGAATGAAGATAAAGTGCCGGGCGCTATAGCAAGCGCCCGGCGATGAGTACCTGAATTAGGCGCCCGAGTTACAGCTGCCCAGTGCGCCACCGGCAAACATTGGGTGATCCGCAGGATAGGTAACCTGTGCCGCAGGTGTGACTTCAACCACTTCAAGAAGGTCAAACTCGGACGTGGGGTTTTCTTTACCACGTACGACCAGAACGTCTTTGAAGCACTGGTGATCTTCGCCACGGTACAGTGTTTTACCGTTGCCCAGACCGTCGAACTCATAATCTTCCAGCGCTTCGACCACGGCGCATGGGTTAAAGGAACCGGCGCGCTGAACCGCATCTGCATAAAGCAGTGTCTGGCAGTAAACGGTGTGAGCCGCCTGGCTGGGTGGGAAGCCATATTTGGTACCAAAGGAGCGCACAAAGGCCTGGCTGCCTTCGTCCTGCAGGGACCAGTGCCAGTTGGTGGAACCGTGGATGCCTTTAACGTTGGCACCAGCACCTTTGGCCATCAGACGCGAATAGAGCGGAACAACGATTTCGAAGTTCTTGCCATTCACCACCTTCTCACGCAGGCCAAACTGAACCGCGTTGGTCAGCGAGTTCACCATGTTGCCGCCGTAGTGGTTCAGAACCAGCACGTCTGCACCGGAGTTCAGAACCGGCGCAATGTAGGAAGAGAAGTCAGTGGCCGCCAGCGGCGTACGGACTTTCTCCACAGTGTTCCAGCCCAGAGCTTCGGTCGCGGCTGCGATGCTTTCTTCCTGAGTCCAGCCCCAGGTGTAGTCGGCGGTCAGGTGGTAGGCGTTACGGTCGGTGCCATAGAGGTTCTTCAGCACTGGCGCCAGCGCAGCACCGGACATGTAGCCGTTAAAGAAGTGACGGAAGCCATTGGCTTTCTTATCTTTACCGGTGGTGTCGTTGGAATGTGTCAGACCCGCCATGAAGATCACGCCAGCTTCCTGGCACAGGCCCTGAACCGCGATGGCCACACCGGAGGACGAGCCACCGGTGATCATCACTGCGCCGTCTTTTTCGATCATCGACTTGGCCGAGGCACGGGCCGCATCAGATTTTGTCTGGGTGTCGCCGGTGACGAACTTGACTTCTTTGCCCAGGATGCCGTTGCCCTGCAACTCTTTGGACGAGAAGGTGTTCATCATGCCACCGTCGCCGCCACCGTTCAGGTGCTCAACGGCCAGCTGATAGGCGCGCAGCTCGTCGGCGCCCTCATCGGCGTAGGGGCCGGTCTGTGGAACGTTGAAACCCAGCGTGACCGAGCTGCCGGTTGGGTCATTTGTAAATGCGGCTGCAGAAGACGCGGTGAAAATTGTTGGAAGCGCAAGGCCAGTGCCTGCGAGAGCGCCTGACTTCAGGACCCCGCGACGCGAGAATGCTGACTTGGACATAAATTCCTCCCTTATGTGTAAAACGCTGAGCAGCTCCTCACTTCTGCCCAGGCGTCTGCACGTTTTGTGCAAAATCAGTATGGGAGCGAGTTGTAAAATTGCGCAATAAAACCCTTGAAATGATCATCTATTCTGTAAACAAATGCACAGTATTCAGCGGTATTCTGTAAAGTTTGTTATGTTGCAACGCAGAAAGCCGTTGAAATGGCGGAGTTTTGACAGGGGGCCAGCTGATGGCGCGTGACACGCTGACAGGCAGCCGCATTCGGGAGCGGCGTTTGATCCTGAGTATTCGACAAGCAGAGCTGGCGCGCAAGGCTGGTATCTCGGCGTCTTATCTCAATTTGATCGAACACAACCGCCGTAGAATCGGCGGTAAACTCCTGGTGGGTTTGGCGCAGGTCTTGGGGGTGGAGCCCTCTATGTTGACCGAAGGCGCTGAGGCAGCATTGCTTGCCGCCCTGCGTGAGGCGGCAGCCGATGCAGGCGCCAAGGTGGCTGAACTTGACCGGACTGATGAGTTTGCCGGCCGTTTTCCAGGCTGGGCCGAGGTCTTGGCGAGCAATCATCAGCGGATTGCCCGGCTGGAACGCACGGTCGAAACCCTGTCGGACCGGCTGACCCATGACCCGCATCTTGCGGCCTCCTTGCATGAGGTGCTGTCAACAGCGGCGGCGATCCGCTCCACGGCCTCGATCCTGGCGGAAACCGGAGAGCTGGAGCCGGAATGGCGCGATCGCTTTCACAATAACCTGAACGAGGATTCGCGACGCCTGGCCGAAAGCAGCCGGGCGCTGGTGAACTTTCTCGATGAAAGCGACAGCAGCGCCGAGCGTCGCGGGATGCCACAGGAGGAAGCCGAGGAGTTCCTGCTGTCCAATAGCTATCACTTTCCAGAACTGGAACAGGGGCGCAGCAATCCCAAAGCCCTGGTTGCAGCCGCGCCGGAGCTGGTCAGTGACTCGGCCCGATTGATTGCCCGTGGCGCGCTGGAACAATACCAAAAGGACGCGCTGCAGATGCCCCTGGCGGAGGTGGCGCCGATTATCCAGTCTCAGGGAGTGGATCCCTCGGCGCTGGCGCGGCGGTTTGACGTCCCCCTGCCGGTGGTGCTGCGGCGCCTGGGGGTGTTGCCGGTTGATGTGCTGGGGCATGAGGCAGGACTGGTGGTTTGTGACGCTTCGGGGTCGATCCTATTTCGCAAACCGGTTGCGGGTTTTGCGCTGCCGCGCTTTGGCGCTTCCTGTCCGCTTTGGCCGATTTACACGGCATTGCAGCGGCCGGATGTACCCTTGCGGCGCAATGTGGTGCAACAGGGGCGCAGCGCGCTGGGGTTCGAATGCCTGGCGGTGGCCTGGAATCATGTGCCCAGCTCGTTTGACCGGGATCCGCTCTATCATGCGGTGATGCTGATCCTGCCCCGCCGAGAGGTGCCGCCGCAGGCGCAACCGGTGGGCAGCAGCTGCCGGATCTGCCCCCGTCAAACCTGTGAAGCACGCCGCGAGCCGTCGATCCTGAAGGAAGAGTTTTGACTTGTGCCCGGCGGCAGGGGTAGTCTGCCCTGGGATGAGAACGTGGTCTTGGGCAAAACAGTCCGAAATAGCCGCGCTGGGAGGAACTTCTGCCAATGAGCAGACATGTCGTTTTAATTGAAGATGAGCCAAATATCGCAGAGGCCATTCGGTTTCTGCTGACCCGCGACAATTGGACTGTGGATGTGCATGGAAATGGCAGTGACGCGGCGGAGGTCATCCAGGCTGCCAGCCCCGACCTGGTGATCCTTGATCTGATGCTGCCGGGGAAAAGCGGTCTTGAGGTGATCCAAGAGCTGCGCCTTGTCGAACAGATGCAGCGCCTGCCGGTCTTGATGCTGACCGCCCGTGGCCAGCTAAAAGATCGCGAAATGGCGGAAAAAGCTGGGGTGACCCGGTTTATGACCAAGCCTTTTTCCAATTCCGAGGTGCTGACGGCGGTGCGCGACCTTTATGCGCAGGCCTATCAGGAACCGCAGGACGCCGCCCCGTGAATTGTCCGCCCGCCAGCAGCCCGGCGCGCAGCCCTGTGACAGGCCCGCAAGTTTTCATGGAAACTGCCACCATAGTTACCCTGGAACAGCTGTGATGCGCGGCGATGGGGCAGGGCATCAGGACGCGTTCAAAAGCCCCTTTGTAGAGCGGCGCACCTATCGTCGTCGTCGCCTGATGGATATTGCCCGCTTGCTGCCCATTCTGGGCGCATTGCTGTTTACGGTGCCCCTGATGTGGCCAAATCCAGATCCCTATCCTGCCCCCGGCAATCACGGTGGCATGGCCACCTCTGCTGCAATCACCTACATCTTTGCGGTCTGGGGCGGTTTGATCGCTGCCAGCTTTGTCTTTGGATTGGCGGTGCGGCTTTGGGCCGGGCACTGGACAGAGGGCGGCCCTCAGGACGACAAGAGCTGATGGCCTCGCTTAATGTTCTGGCGCTGGTCTGTCTGGCCTATGTGGCGTTGTTGTTCTTTGTTGCCTTTGTTGCGGACCGCCGCGCCGCGCGCGGCCAAAGCTCTGCCTGGATACGCTCGCCGCTGATTTATACACTGTCCCTGTCAATTTACTGTACAGCCTGGACATTTTACGGGGCGGTCGGATACGCGGCGCGTTCAGGGCTGGAATTTCTGACCATCTATCTGGGGCCGACTCTGGTCATGGTTGGCTGGTGGTGGGGGCTGCGTAAACTGGTCCGGGTTGGGCGCAGCCAGCGGGTGACTTCGATCGCGGATCTGTTGTCGGCACGCTATGGCAAGTCCAATGCTCTGGCCATCGGTGTCACGGTCCTGGCGGTGATTGGCATTACCCCGTATATTTCCCTGCAACTACAGTCTATTACCCTGTCTTTTTCAACTTTTGCCGAGGCCGATCCGCTGCGCAGCTACCACGAGACCACGACGGTGTTCTGGGTGACTGCGGGGCTGGCGGTCTTTGCCATTCTGTTTGGAACCCGCAACCTGAACGCGAATGAACGCCACCACGGCGTGGTCACGGCGGTGGCGCTGGAGGCGGTGGTCAAACTGGTGGCGCTGCTGGCGGTTGGTATCTTTGTGGTCTGGGGTCTGTCCGATGGGATCTCAGATACACTGGCGCGGATTGATGCCTCGCAAATTGGTGATTGGCGGGTGGATGGTGGCCGCTGGGCAACCATTACCTTCCTGTCCGCTGCGGCCTTTGTCTGCCTGCCGCGAATGTTTCAGGTCATGGTCGTCGAGAACGAGGACGAGCGCCATCTGCGGGTCGCGGCCTGGGCCTTTCCGCTTTATCTGTTTCTGATTTCGATGTTTGTGGTGCCGATTGCGGCCATCGGCCTGGAGCTGCTGCCGCCGGGATCAAACCCGGATCTGTTTGTCCTGGCCTTGCCTCTGTCACAGGGGCAACAGGGGCTGGCGATGCTGTCTTTCCTGGGCGGATTTTCCTCGGCTACATCGATGGTGATCGTGGCGGCGATGGCGCTGTCGACCATGGTGTCGAACCATATGGTGATGCCGATCTGGCTGCATCTGCAAGGCGGCGAGGGGGCTTCGGTGTCCGGAGACGTGCGCAATGTGGTGCTGTTTGCCCGGCGGATCTCCATCGCTGTCATTCTTGGCCTGGGGTATTTCTATTACAAGCTCTCCGGCGGTGGCGCCGCGCTGGCCGCCGTGGGGTTGATCTCGTTTGCCGGTATTTCCCAGATGTTGCCGCCACTTGTTGGCGGGCTGTTCTGGCGCGGTGCCACCCGTACCGGCGCCCTTTGTGGCCTGTCCGTGGGCTTTGCCATCTGGGTCTATACCATGTTGCTGCCGGCCTTGGGGGGGGGCTTGTTGCCGGATCATATCCTGGCCGAAGGGCTGTTTGGCCTCTCTTGGCTGCGCCCACAGGCCCTGTTTGGTATCGAAGGGCTGGATTCCACGGTGCATGCGGTGCTCTGGTCGATGAGCCTCAATGCGGTGGTGTTTTGTCTGGTCTCGCTGATGACCTTTCCAAGCCCTATTGAGCGTTTGCAGGGCGCGCAGTTTGTCAATGTGTTTGAACATTCCTCGGGGCCACGCGGCTGGACTGGCTCTGTGGCGCAAAGCGAAGATCTGATGGTGATGTCGCAACGCATCTTAGGCGCGACCGAGGCGCAGGCGTTTTTTCAACGTGAACTTGTCAGGCAAGGCGGGCGCGGCACCCTGCCAGAGCCCACACCGGCCTTCCTGGAGCGGCTGGAGCGCGAACTGGGGGCCTCGATCGGGGCGGCCGCGGCCCATGCGATGATTGGCCAAATCGTCGGCGGCTCCTCGGTGTCGGTGCAGGATCTGCTGGCGGTGGCGGATGAAACGGCGCAGATGCTGGAGTACTCCAATCAACTGGAAGAGCAATCCGCGGAACTGTCGCGCACCGCACGACAATTGCGGGTCTCCAATGAAAAGCTGACCCAGATTTCCCAGCAAAAAGATGCCTTTCTCAGCCAGGTGAGCCATGAGCTGCGCACGCCGATGACCTCAATCCGGGCCTTCTCCGAGATCCTGCGCGATGAGGGCGATATGCCTTTGGCGGACAAAGCCCGGTATGCCACCATCATCCATGACGAGGCGCTGCGTCTGACCCGGCTGTTGAATGATTTGTTGGACCTGAGCGTGCTGGAAAGCGGACAGGTGAGTTTGAATATGTCGACGGGGACTCTGAGCGAGGTGATGGACCATGCGATTTCCACTGCTTTGGCGGGTTCGGATCACCCCATTCAGGTGCACCGCGACCCAAAATCAGAGCAAATACGGATTTCCTCTGACCTGGATCGATTGGCGCAGGTCTTTATCAACCTGATTGCCAATGCCCAGAAGTATTGCGACGGGCAACCGGCGGAAATGACCATTCGGGTGACCCGCAGCTTAGGGGAGGTCTGGATAGATTTCACCGACAATGGCAGCGGCGTTCCCGCTGACCACCAACAGCTAATTTTTGAGAAATTCTCGCGGGTTAGCCCCGAACGGGCCGGGGGAGCCGGGCTTGGGTTGGCGATTTGCCGTGAGATCATGCAGCGCCTTGAGGGCGACATTTCCTACCTGCCGGGGCAAAAGGGAGGCAGTTTCAGAATTTCCCTGCCATTTGCGCGGAAAATCTCCCCGGAGGGGGCGTTTTAAAGGTCTTGGTAACGAACGGGCGTTAAGACAATTAAAAAGGGAGCGCAAAACGTGCAGGTTGATGGCTGATGTCTGAAGCGGAAAAACAGCAAGCTGGGAACGGCGGGTCCGGTGGACTCGCGCGTAAACTTGCGGCGTCAAAGGACGGGGGAGCGGCTCAAAAAGGGTCTTTGACCCTCAAAGCTTTGCGTCGTTCGCTTGCCCGTGCGGCGTCGGAGCAATGCGACCTGCCGCTGGCCGTTCTGGCGGCGCGCCAGGCCAACCGTGCCCCCGAAGACCTGGTCGAAGAGCTGTCTGACAAGGATCTATTGGTGATTCTCGACGGGCCCGACGGACGGATTGGCGCGGCCACCTTGGATGCGGCGCTGGTGACGGCCTTGATCCAGAAACAGACCATTGGCCAGATCATGGGCAAGGCCCCATCTGAGCGGAACTACACCCCAACGGATGCGGCGATGACCGCAGAGTTCCTGGAAAAGTCCTTTTCCAAGGTGCAGGCGTTGTTGCAGGGGGAAAAAGATCAACTGGTGTTTTCTGGCTATCGCTACGGCGCACAGATCGAAGACGTGCGCTCGCTGATCCTGGGGATGGAGCGGGAAGACTACCGTCTGATCACCATGACTGTGGATTTGGCCATTGGGGCGATGCAGGGGGAGCTGAAGCTGATCCTGCCGGAACCCACCCCAGAGGAGCTCGGCCTGAGCGGTGCAAAATCCGGGCCAACCTTGGCTGGCGGCATGGGGGCCATGCGGGCGGAGCTCTCTGCGATTCTGTGCAAGGTGCGGGTGCCGTTGAATGAATTTTCGGCCCTGCGCGTGGGCGAAGTGCTGCCGCTGGATCAGGCCTTTTTGTATGAAACCGATTTAATCGACATTGGCGGTCATTCCATTGCCAAGGGCCGTCTGGGCCAGTTGAATGGCGCCCGTGCGGTGCGGTTGAACACTGGACCCAGCCAGCAGGCGGACCCCGCTCAAATGGGCGATGGGTTTGCCGATAGCATTGGTTCTGACGTGCCCCCGGCTCTGCCTATGATCGAAGAACCGGCAACGCTGGATCTGGGGATTGCGGCGCAGGATTTGCAGGATCCACTGGATGACCCCATGGGCTTTGGGGCTCCGGCAGGGGGGCTTACCCTGGATGGCATGGGCTCTGATCCCGCTGGGATGGACGACGACATGAGTGATCTCGGGGGCGATCTTGGGCTTGGCTTAGGAGCGGACCTTGGTGCGGATCTGGGCAACCTGGGAGGCGACCTTGGCAGCGGTCTCGGTGGGGATCTGGGCGCGGACCTGGGCGCGGATCTGAGCGCAGCCCCAATGGGGGAGTTCGCCGGGCTTGGTGATGGCGCGGATCAGTTTAACCCCGATGATGCGGCTGCAGAAATATCAAAACTTGCAGGCCTGGAAGGGGACGCAGCACCTGGGCTCTGATGCCGCCGACCCGATCGTGGCGTTCTGTAGCGACGGTCGGCAGCTGCTTTGTCGCAAGACAACAAACCAAAGGCCCGGCCAAATGATGGCCGGGCCTTTGGTTTGCGCCCTTTGGGTTTGACTGGCGGGCAGGATGCACCGCAGTGTTCAAACGCCGTATCCCCCCCGCGGGCGAACCACAGGGGGCTTGCCACATTTATCCGGCGAAGATTGTTTCCAGTGCCGGCCGCAGACCATCAAGTTGATAGCCAGCAGCGCTGGTTTTTTGCAAAATCTCGTCCGGGCTCATTTCGGTGGCAACACCGAGAGACCAGATCACCGAACAGCGGGTTCCAGAGGCACAATAGGCCAAAACCGGGCCTGGGCTTTCTTCATAAAAGGCGCGCTGTTGCGCGACATTTTCTGGTGTCATGGTCTGATGGGTGAGCGGCAGCTCCCGAAAGATCAGCCCTGCCGCCTCGGCTGCGGCACGAATGGCAGCGGCCTGATGGCTGGGCGGGACTTCGGAATCCGGGCGATTGCAAATCACCGTTTTGTAGCCGTCAGCAACGATTTTTGGCATGTCTTCCGCCGAGATTTGCGGCGAGACGGCGTAGCGGGGGGTGATTATACGTGCATCCATGGTGGGTTCTTTAAACCTTTGCCGCCAGCCCGTCCAGTTGCCTGCCAAAAAAGGGCGCCGCCCACATGCCCACAAGCATCGTCCCCATGAAGATAAGACCCCCAGAGCCATTATAGCTGAGCGAGGCAATCGCTGGTCCGGGGCAAAGACCGGCCAGTCCCCAGCCCATGCCAAACAGAATGGATCCGGTGATCAGCCGGTGATCCATTTCCGGGCGCGGGGCAATGGGAAATTCTCCACCAACCAAGGGGTGCCGCCCCTTGGTCAGACGCCAGGCGATAAACATTGGTACAATGGCGCCGCCCATAACAAAGGCGAGGGTGGGATCCCAACTGCCAAAGACATCCAGCCAACCCTGGACCTTGGTGGTGTCGGTCATGCCGGAAACAAAAAGCCCGGCACCAAATAACGCGCCGGAAACAAGCGAGAGAAACAAGCGCTGCATCAGATCACTCCCAATACGTGGCGAAACAGGGCAATGGTGACCCCGCCGGCAATGATATAGAAAACGGTGGCGACAATGCCACGCAGGGACAGGCGGGAAATCCCACATACCCCATGGCCAGAGGTGCAGCCATTGGCAATTCTGGTGCCAATACCAACCAACAGGCCAGCGGCAATGATCACAGCAATATTGCTGGTCATATGCGTGTCCACACCGTTTTGATACAGGGGATAGAGCAGCATTGGCGCGACCAGCACCCCAATCAAAAAGACCAGGCGCTCTGCCATATTGCTGCGGCCCGAGCCGTCCACTAGGCCACCAAGAATGCCACTGGCCCCCATGATGCGACCATTGCCGAGCAGGAAGACTGCGCCTCCCAATCCAATCAGGCCGCCACCGACGAGCCCCCAGATCCAATCCATTTCCATTTTCGCGCGTTCCTATTTTGTCAATTTAGCTATCGGGTCGTGTTTCATCCCTGCCGCCGCGATGGACAGATCAGCCTGCGAGAACAAGCCCATCTGACCATGCAATTGCCCCCGACCGAGCCACAGCGGTTTGGCGGGAAATTTCTATGCCGCCAAACCCAAAAGCAGGGGATTAAATCTTGTTCACCGGCAGTTTCAGAAAGATGTCGCCCTGTTCGTCCGGTTCCGGCATCTGGCCTGCCCGCATATTGACCTGCAGCGAGGGCAGGATCAGTCGCGGCATTGCCAAGGTGGAATCGCGTGCGTCGCGCATTGCGGTGAACTCCTCCAGTGGACGACCCTCCCCGATATGCACGTTGAGCGCTTTTTGCTCACCGACGGTGGTTTCCCAGGCGTAGTCATCACGCCCCGGTGCCTTGTAGTCGTGGCCGACAAAGATCCGGGTCTCCTCAGGCAGGGCCAGGATCTTTTGGATCGACTGGTACAGCACCTCGGAAGAGCCGCCGGGAAAATCGCAGCGCGCAGTGCCAAAATCGGGCATGAACAGGGTGTCGCCAACAAAGGCCGCATCGCCAATCACATAGGTCAGGCAGGCCGGGGTATGGCCGGGCGTGTGCAGAACGTCGCCACGCAGTTGCCCAATCATAAAGCTGTCGCCTTCTTTGAACAGCGCATCAAACTGGCTGCCATCGCGCTGAAAGGCTGTGCCTTCGTTGAAGACCTTGCCAAAGGTGTCCTGAACCACGGTGATATTGGCGCCAATGCCAATCTTGCCGCCCAGACGCTCCTGCAGATAGGGCGCCGCCGAGAGATGGTCCGCATGCACGTGGCTCTCCAGGATCCACTCACATTTGAGCCCTTCTGCGGTGATCCAGGCGATGATCTCATCCGCCGAGGCCGTGTCGGTGCGCCCCGAGGCATGATCAAAGTCCAACACGGAATCGACAACAGCGCAGGCCACTCCGGTCGGGTCCCGCAGAACGTAGGATACTGTGTTGGTGGCCTCGTCGAAAAAAGCTTTGACGGTGGGGTTCATTGTCTGGGCACTCCCTTTCGTTTCATTTGATATATACAAAATAAGGAATATGTTTCAAGTGCTGCTGTCGCTTTGATTATGGATCAGTCTAAATTAGTTTCGGTCGTGTCGCGAAGGTGGTGGAAATTTGAAGGTGGCGTAATCTCCGGGTGAACTGAACCCACCCAACCGGCGGCAGCAACCGCCAGGGAGATCACGCCATGAAGAACAATACCGACACTGCCGCGCTTTCGCTACT
>CAJQNB010000004.1 GCA_905479575.1 uncultured Pseudophaeobacter sp. | reverse complement strand
CGCCAAGCTGGACTTGCCGGAAACGCCAATGCTGTTGTTGGAGTTTCATGGATCAGACGCGGGCGTGGCGGAGCAGGCGGAGACCTTTGGCATGTTGGCGCAGGAGCAAGGCGGCACCGGATACACCGCCACCGCGTCACTGGAGGAGCGCAACAAGCTGTGGCAGGCGCGCCACGATGCCTATTGGGCGATGCTGGCGTTGCGGCCCGGGTGCGATGCCGTGGCCACGGATGTTTGTGTGCCAATCTCGCGGCTGGCGGATGCGGTGACGGCCTGCGCGCAGAAGGCAGAGGAGTTGAACCTGATCGCGCCTGTGGTGGGCCATGCGGGGGATGGCAATTTCCACGCCTCGCTGTTGGTGGACAAGACGGACGCAGATGAGGCTTTGCGGGCTGTGGAGTTCATTTCCTGGCTGAATGACATGGCGATTTCGATGGATGGCACCTGCACCGGGGAGCATGGCATCGGGCAGGGCAAGCGGCCCTATCTGGTTAAGGAGTTGGGTCAGGGAACCGTTGATGTGATGGCGGCGATTAAACGTGCGATGGACCCGGATAATATCCTCAACCCGGGTAAAATCCTGCCAGCCTGATTCACCAGCCTGATTCATAGGGGCGGCTGTGCTGTATTCGATTTTGTTTGTTATTGAGGCTCGGCCCCAAACAAGATGTACAATTGGGGCTCGGCCCCAAACCCCGGTAGATTTACGGCCAGAAAGAGACGTGAGGTTGCATTGATTGGTGGCTCTGCGTCTTGAGGGGCGGGAAGGTCGTATTTCTGCGCATTTGGGTCGGGTGTTGCCTTTGTTTTGCGGGCATCATGCCTAAAACGGGTGCAACACTGGGCAAAGGGATTCTGGTCATGAAAACGCATGTAAAAGCTTTGGTTGTGGGTGGCGGTGCCGTGGGCACTTCGATTGCCTATCATCTCGCGGCAGCGGGCTGGGATGATGTGATGTTGCTGGAGCGTGATGAGTTGACGTCCGGCTCCACCTGGCATGCCGCTGGCCTGCTGCCCTATTTCAACATGTCTTATGCCACGACGCATATCCACGATTATTCCATCCGGTTTTACAAAACGCTGGAGGAAGAGACGGGCCTGAATGCAGGGTTTGCTGTGGTGGGCAATCTGCGCATGGCCCAGACGGACGAGCGCATGGACGAATACATGCTCTATGCCTCCACCGCCGAGACCTGCGAGGTGCCCTATCAGTGGCTCACCCCCGACGAGATCAAGGCGCGCTGGCCGCTGATCCGCACCGAGGACCTCAAGGGCGCGCTCTATCACCACACGGATGGCTACATCAATCCCGCCGACGTGACCCAGGCGATGGCCAAGGGCGCGCGTCAGCGCGGTGTTGATATCGTGCGCAAACTGCAAGCCGATGCCTTCCACTGGACCGGCACCCATTGGGAAGTCACCTGCACCAAAATGGTGGAAAAGGGCGGCAACCTGGTTCCCTCCGACGAGCAAGTGGTGATCACCGCCGAACACGTCGTGACCGCATCCGGCAACCATGCACAGCGCACCGCCAAGATGCTGGGCATCAAGATGCCGGCGATCCCGGTCGAGCACACTTTCATTGTCATGGACAAAGACCCCGAGCTGGTCAAATGGCGCAAAGCGGGCAATCCCGAGCACCCGGTTGTGCGCGACGCTGACAACGAATCCTATGCCCGCGAAGAGCGTGGCGGCTGGATCCTCGGTATCTACGAGCACGGCGCCCCCGCCCGTTTTGAACACGGCGTACCCGACAGCTTCCGTGCCGACCTGTTCCCGCTGGATCTGGACCGGATCGCCGAACAGTATATGGCAATGGCAGAGCGCGTTCCCTCCTGCGCCGAATCCGGTCTCAAGGACGACTTCAACGGCCCGATCTGCTACACGCCTGATGGCAACCCGCTGGTGGGTCCGGCACCGGGGCTGCGTAACATGTGGCTGGCTGAAGGCTTCTCCTTTGGCATCACCGCCGCAGGCGGCACCGGCTACTATCTGGCGCAAATGATGGTGGAGGGCGAAGCCGAAATCGACATGGCGTCGCTCGACCCCAAGCGGTATTCCTCCAACTGGCTGACCACCGAGTTCGCTGCCCGCAAGAACGAAGAATGCTACGAGCACGTCTACGTCCTGCACCACCCGGACGAAGAACGCGCTGCCGCCCGCGGCCTGCGCTGCTCGCCAGCCTATGACCGCCAGAAAGAGCGCGGCGCACAGTTCGGCTGGGTTAATGGCTGGGAGCGTCCCAACTACTACGCGCCTGCAGACTTCAACGACGCAGACGCCCGCAGCTTCCGCCGTGGTGGCTGGTGGCAGTATGCCGTGGAAGAGGCCAAGGCGATCCGCGAAACCGCTGGTCTGGTGGATGCAACCGCCTTTACCAAACATGTGGTCAAGGGCCCCGGTGCCACTCAGTTCCTCGACTGGTTCACCTGTAACAAACTGCCCAAGGTTGGCCGTATCAACCTGACCTATGCGCTGACCTCGGCGGGCACCACCCGCACCGAATACACCATCGTGCGCAACGGCGAGAATAACTACTATCTGGTCTCTGCCGGTGCCTGGACCGAATATGACGCCGACTTCCTGCGCAAGGCGGCTGAGGACAAGATGGAGGAGTTCGGCTATATCGAGATCCAGGATGTCACCACCCAGTGGGGCGTCTTTGCCATCGCCGGACCCAAGTCGCGCGATATCCTGAAAGAGATCATCGTCGACGCCGACCCGGAAACCGCGCTCAGCAACAAGCGCTTCCCCTGGCTGTCGGCGCGTCAGATCGAACTGGGCATGTGCCCCGTCAATGCGATCCGTGTGGCCTACACCGGTGAGCTGGGCTGGGAGCTGCACCACCCGATCGAGATGCAGAACTACCTGTTCGATCTGCTGGAAAAAGCAGGCGAGAAACACGGCATGAAGCTGGTTGGCGCCCGGGCGCAAAACTGGCTGCGGATGGAGAAGAGCTATCGCGCCTTTGGCACCGAGCTGGGCCGCGACGCCACCCCAGCCGAGGCCGATCTTCCACGCTTTATCGACCTGGAAAAAGATTTCCACGGCAAAGAGGCGATGATCGAAAAGGGCGTACGCGTTAAATGCTGCACCTTGCTGATCGACGGACCTGATGATGCCGATCCATGGGGCCGCGAGGCACTCTATACCGAAGATGGCGCAACCCGCGTCGGGCGCCTGACCTCGGGCGGTTATTCGGTGGCTTTTGAAAAGTCGATTGGCATGGGCTATGTGCCGCCAGAGCTGGCGGTTGAGGGCACCAAACTGAAGGTGAAACTGCAGGATAAACTCTGGGATGCGGTTGTGACATGCGACAGCCCCTATGATCCGACAAACGCCACCATCCGTCAAAACGGCTAAGGCGCAGCAGGAAACTCAAAGCTTTTAGCTTTCCGGGTTTTAGAGCACAAAAGAAAGGCCCCGGTGATGATGTCACCGGGGCCTTTTACGTTGAAATCTGTCGTGCCGCGCATCTGGCTGGGGTCAGATCAGAGAGGGCCACGACAGGGGGGCGGTTTGGGTGCAACGACCTGTTGGGTTAGCGGCCAGCGGGGATCTGGTTTTCAAAGCGTTTGAAGGCTAGTCCGATCAGCCCGGCAATGATCATATAGGCTAGGGCCAGCAGCAACAGCGGCTCGTAGACAATAAAGGTGTCGGAGCGCACCCTGGAAGAAACGGCGTAGATCTCGACCACGGTGATGGTGGCCACCAGCGGGGTGGCTTTCAGCTGCAGGATGGTCTCGCCGCCCAGAGTCGGCAGGACGTTGCGGATCGCCTGGGGCAGCCAGATACGGCGGAACATGGTGAAACGGGGCATGCCAAAGCTCTTGGCGGCCTCCAGCTGGCCCTTGGCGACGCCAGAAAAGGCGCCGCGCATCACTTCGCCCTCATAGCCTGCATAGGACAGGGTGAGCGCCAAAACCGCATAGGGCCAGGCCTGGCGCAGATAGGGCCACAGCTCGCTGGAGCGGATCCAGGGAAACTGCGGAAACAGCGAGCCAAGCCCATAGTAGAGCAGCCAGATCTGCAGCAGGAGCGGGGTGCCGCGAATGACGGTGCAAAAGACCCGCGCGGGCAGGGAGAGATACCAAGGCCCAATCGCCTGTGCCAGCCCCAGCGGGATGGCAAGCAAGAACCCCAGAACCGTGGTGACCACCAAAATCCAAAGGGTGGTCCACAACCCCTCCAGCGCCAGGGGGGCGTATTTGGGGATCCAGTCCCAACGCATGGTCAGCGCACACCACAGGACCAACCCGGCAAAAAGGGCCATCAGCACAATGCGATGGGGCTGCATCAGGGATTTGAGACCGTTCATTGGCTGCCCTCCTTCAGCGAGGGCTGGCCCCGGCGGGCCCATTTCTCAATGCGGGCAAAGATCACGCCGGAACAGAGCGTCACCATCAGATACAGCCCGCCGGCAGCGAGGAAGAAGGTGAAATAGGCCCGTGTGCTGCTCGCCGCCTGTTTTGTTTCCAGCGTCAGCTCATTAAAGCCGACAACGGCCAATAGGGCGGTGTCCTTGGTTGCAATCAGCCACAGGTTTGCCAATCCCGGCGTGGCAAAGGCCATCATTGCCGGAATGGTCACACGGCGCATGGTCATCAGCGCCGGCATGCCATAGGCGCGGGCGGCTTCGATCTGGCCGGTGGGAACGGCCTGAATGGCGCCGCGCAGGATCTCGGTAGCATAGGCGCCCTGGACGATGCCCAAAACCCAGATGCCAGCCACAACGCCGCTGATTTCGACCCGGCCATAGCCCATCATCAGCGCCAGTTTGTTGATGAGATCGGTACCAACATAATAGAGGATCAGGATCAGGACCAGTTCAGGAACCGCCCGGATCACGGTGGTATAAATGGCGAGCAGATCCCGCAGGATGGGCCCGCCATAGAGTTTTCCATAGGCCCCGAAAAGCCCGATTATCAGCCCCATGCCAAAGGCACCAAAGGCGATCTGCAGTGAATTTGCCAGACCGCGCAACAGGTTGCTGCCCCAGCCGGGAGCCGAGAGCGACAGCAGTGCTGCGCTCTCAGCCAGACCGAGCCATTCGAGGATCATCGTCACGTCGCTGCTGCCTTAGTAGATGCTGGCAGAGAAATAGCGTGCGGTGATTTCGTCGTGGGTGCCATCTTCCAGGATCTTGGCGATGCCGGCATTGAGGGCAGTACGCAGGGCGTCATCGCCTTTGCGCAGGCCTGCGCCAACGCCAAGTCCCAGGATGGCCGGATCATCTGCAACGGCGCCTTTGATCTCGCAGCAAGCGCCGGCGTCAGAACCGACAAAATCTGCCATGGCAATGCTGTCGGCCTGGATGGCGTCGATGCGACCGGCAAACAGATCCTGGTTGGCTTCATCCTGAGTCTGATAGACCCGGATTTCAGCATCCGCAAAGTGCTCCTGCGCATAGGCCTGGTGAATGGTCGAGGCCTGAATGCCCAGGATTTTTCCCTCCAGACCTTCTGGGGTGGGGGCGATATCCATGGATTTATCCGCCACGATCACGGCAGGGGTGTTGTAATAGGCATCCGAGAAATCGATGGTTTTCAACCGCTCTTCGGTGATCGACATCGAGGCCATGATGGCGTCGATCTGCTGGCCTGTCAGAGAGGGGATAATGCCATCCCAGGCAACGGGCGTCAGCACGCAGTCCAGTTCAGCCGCCGCGCAGACCGCGTCGATCACTTCGACTTCCCAGCCAACCCATGTGCCCGAGGAATCCAGCGAAGCAAAGGGAGGATAGGGCTCAGCGGCGATGCCGATTTTGACTTGCTCGGCCTGGGCTGCGCCTGTGGCAAGGGTGGCGAGGGTCAGGCCTGTGGCCAGAAGTGTTTTGAGTGTCATTTTTGATCTCCCTGTTTTGGATTTTGGTTTTGGTTTTATTATGAAACGGATTTCAGGAACTGTTGCAGGCGTTCCGATTTTGGATTGTCAAAGACCTCGGCAGGTGGACCCTGCTCTTCGATACGTCCCTGATACAGATAGACAACGTGATCTGCGACTTCACGGGCAAAGCGCATCTCGTGGGTGACCAGCAGCATGGTGCGCCCTTCGGCGGCCAGATCGCGGATCACGGTCAGGACTTCGCCCACTAATTCCGGGTCCAAGGCGCTGGTTGGTTCGTCAAACAGCATTACAGATGGATCCACAGCCAGGGCGCGCGCGATGGCGGCGCGTTGCTGCTGGCCGCCAGACAAAAAGGCCGGAAAGGCGTCTTCCTTGTCCGCCAGCCCAACCCGTGCGAGCAGGACGCGCGCCTGGGCAATGGCTTCGGCGCGTGGAATTTTCAGCACATGAACCGGCACTTCGATGACATTTTCCAGCAGGGTGCGATGGGTCCAGAGATTGAAGGACTGAAACACCATGGCCAGCCGGGTGCGGATACGTTCGATCTGGCGACGGTCAGCCGGGGTGCCATCGGCCCGCATCTTCACCTCTTCCCCGTCGATGAGGATCTTGCCGCCAGAGGGGGATTCCAGGAAATTGATACAGCGCAGCATGGTGGATTTGCCAGAGCCGCTGCCGCCAATGATGGCGACAACATCCCCCTGCCGCGCGGTGAGGGAGACGCCCTTGAGAACCTTTAATGTGCCAAATGATTTGTGTAGATCTTCGATACGCACAGCATCCTTACCCAGGGATGCGCTCTGGGCAGAGGAGGGGGCGGTTGCTGTGTCTTGTTCAGCGGTGGCAACTGTTGGCATGGTTGGACGTCCTTGGGTATTGCGGTAGTAAGGCGTAATCGCGGTAGTTATGCAAGTGTATAATTAGGCCGAGCGGTTGTGGAGACAGAGATGAGTGACGAACGCCGAAAATTTACGCGTGAAAGTGCGCAGCAGCGTAAGCGTACTCTGATTGAAGCAACGTTGGAACTGGTTGCGGAAAAGGGTGTCCAGGGGGCAACCGTGCGCGGCATCGCGGATCGGGCGCAGGTGACGCAGGGGCTGATAAGGCATTACTTTTCTTCCAAGGAAGAGCTGATCACTGCGGCTTTCGAGCACCATATGACGCAGATGACCGACCTGACTTTTGCGCCTGTGGCGGATGTCAAAGGCTCCGCGCGGGATCAGCTGCGGGTGTTTGTGCAGTCCTCCTTGATGCCACCTGTGGTGGACCCGCGCTCGATTGCGCTGTGGGCGGGGTTTCTCAACAAGGTGCAGCATGATGCACAGATGAAAGAGACACACGCAAAAACCTATGTGCAGTTTCGCGACCGGCTGGAAAACCTCATTCGGGCCGCGCTGGAAGAGGCGGGACGCGAAACCGAGCCCGCGCGGCTGTACCAATTGGCGACCGCCTGCAATGCGCTGATTGATGGGTTGTGGATGGAGGGCGGCGCCTTGCCAGAGGCCTTTGCCCCCGGCGAGTTGTCGCAGATTGGGCTCACCTCGGTTGGGGCCATTATTGGCCTGTCTCTTGAACCCTAGCCAAAGCGAAGGTCAGCTGACAGGCACGTTGCCAGTGCAGTTGCAGGTGCAGTTGAGGTTTTGAAAACACACCCTGTGCTGGGCTGCGCCCAGGGGAATGAGTTTGTTCTTTATCTGAACGGTCCGTTTTGTTAAGTTTCCCTTAATAATATAAAAAAGAGCAGGCACACAGGCAGATGAAAACGGGCTTTCAGGGCACGTTCGTCATTTCTTGGTCGCAAACAGAAGTCGATGGCCTTTTGGCCGCACCGGTCGAGTCTATCGATGTCGGGGCCACGTGGTCCTGGCAAGGTGAAGCAGTGCGGGTTGATGGCCCGGCTGAACTGTTGCGTTTGGGTATGGCGAATGGAGAAACGGATCTGCGACGTCGGGCGGCGCGCTCGGTGCGCAGACTGGTCGGGGCAGCGGTCCAGAATAAGACAGACCTGCGCGAGGTCGCGGTCGAAGATCCGCTGTTGGATAAGAGTTTTGTGGTGACAAATGGTGTTCAAAGCTACACCGTCACCCTGATTGAGGTGGCAGATAGCGCGCGGCCTCTTTTGATGTTTGTAAATGAAATCCCGCCCAAAGGCGCGGACCTGTGGGTGGTGCATCACTCTCTGGGCAGTATTGGCTGTCCCATCGACACCATGCCGGGGCAGCCGGGCAGTGGGGTGATTTGCTTTACGCCGGGAACCCAGATCGCCACCCCCAGTGGCCCCCGTCGGATCGAGGATCTGCGTGAAGGCGACAAGGTGCAGACCCGCGACAATGGAGCCCAGGAAATCCAGTGGATCGGTGCCCGCCGGATCAGCGGTGCCCGGCTTTTTGTGGTGCCAAAGCTGCGGCCTGTGCGTATCCGCGCCGGCGCTTTGGGCATCGACAGGCCGGAAAAAGAGCTGTTGGTCTCGCCTGAACACCGCATGTTGCTGCGGGGGCGTCAGGTGCAGGCGCTGTTCAACACCAGCGAGGTGCTGGTTGCGGCGCGTGATCTGATCAACGGCCATACGATCGCGACAGATACCGCAGTGCGCGAAGTGACTTATATCCACCTTCTGCTCGGCTCACATCAGGTGCTTTGGGCCAATGGGGTGGAAAGTGAGAGCTTTCACCCCGCCAGTGCCGCGATGTCGGCGCTGGACACGCAGGACCGCATTCGGTTGGGCAGCGTGCTGCCGCAGGTCGAACAGGATCCGATGAGTTATGGCAGCTACGCGCGCCGCAATCTGAGCAACTCTGAGGCGGCAATCCTGATGTATGAAGCCGCTTGAACTGGACGGTTGTCAAAAAAACCAAAGAAGCAGGAGACGCGCTGTTGACTCTGCTTCCTTTGCGCATATAAGCGCCACTTCATTGGTGTTGGTGGGCCCCGCAAGGGGATTCCTGTCATAGGCGCGGATCGCAAGATTTAACCCTAAGAGGACAACGCCCTTTATAGCCGCCGTTTTCTTGGCTGCGTTCTGGCTGATCATGACTGTAGGCGCCTGCGTCCGCAATCCGAAAAGTGGGAACCGTTCGGGTAGATCGCGGAGCAACTAAAAAGGAGAACAGCCGTGACTAAACGTACGTCTGCCAAGTATAAAATTGATCGCCGCATGGGCGAAAATATCTGGGGTCGTCCTAAGTCCCCGGTTAATCGTCGTGAATATGGCCCCGGCCAGCACGGTCAGCGCCGCAAGGGTAAGCTGTCCGACTTTGGTATTCAGCTGCGCGCCAAGCAGAAGCTGAAAGGCTACTACGGCGACATCACTGAGAAGCAATTCCGCCGCATCTACGCCGAAGCTGAGCGTGTAAAAGGCGACACTGGTGAAAACCTGATCGGCCTGCTGGAGCGCCGCCTGGACGCTGTTGTGTACCGCGCCAAATTTGTGCCTACCGTTTTTGCCGCACGTCAGTTCGTCAACCACGGCCACGTCACTGTAAACGGTCAGCGCGTCAACATCGCCTCCTACCGTGTCAAAGAAGGCGACGTGATCGCTGTGCGTGACAAGTCCAAGCAACTGGCCGTTCTGCTGGAAGCCGTTGCCCTGGCCGAGCGTGACGTTCCTGACTACATCGAAGCCGACCACTCCAAAATGACCGCGACTTTTGTGCGCGCGCCTGGTCTGGCCGATGTGCCTTACCCGGTTGTTATGGAACCAAACCTGGTTGTGGAATTCTACGCCAAAAACTAATCCTGACGCCCTTTGTGGCTGTTGGAGAAAAGGGCTGCCTGCGGGCGGCCCTTTTTGCATTTGACCCTTGGGCATGGCTTCGAAGTCTCCTGGAGCAGCGTCAGATCAGGGTGCGTAGCTTCCGGATCTGCTAGCCTAGCGAAGTATTCAAAGCGGAAAAGCGGTTGTCTTTTGCCGGGATTGGTCGCTACCGTAAGGAAAACGAACCGGGGCTTTTAGGTGCCGGGAAAAACGGGAGTATGAAATGAAACGCTTTTGGACCGGTACACTTGCCGCCATTGTTGTGACCTGCGCCACGGCGCTCAGCGCGGCGCCGTTGAAACTGCAGCCTGCCAATCCGCAACCGTCGGGGCTAAAGCCGGGGCTTGCAGTGCGCTATGCCTACCCGGTGGATGTCAGAACACTGGTTGAAGCCTCTTCAGCATTGAAGATTAAATCGGAACGTGGCCGACCTCTGGCGGGGTTGGATCACCGCGACACCAATGAAGGCGATATTACGCTGACCTCAAAACGATCAGAGCATGTGGTGGCCGGGATCAACGGCTATGTGCATTTTGCCAAACCAGGGATTCACAGCATTGATTTTCTGACAAACGACGGGCTGCGCGCGACAATTGGCGGGCAGGTTGTCGGGAAGTTTGATGGTCGCCAAACCTGTGATTCCACCGTGATGAGCGAGGTTGAAGTGCCCTCGGCCGGTTGGTACAAGTTGGATATCCTTTATTTCCAGCGCTTTGGCACTGCCTGTTTGCATATGCGCATGGGGCCTCAGGGAAAGCGCCCGTCCTGGATGCCAGACAAGGCTTTTGGCCATTAGGGGAAGACCCCGAGGGGCGAGCCCCGCTGGCGGTGTGATCTTTGCTAATCTGAGGTCACAGTGGCAGCGGGCGGGCCTCTGCGATGGTTTCCATCGCAAAATATGAGGTGACGCTGTCCAGTTCGACGCCGCTGATCAGCCGTTGATAGACCTGGTCATAGCTGCCCATATCCTGAGTCACCACCTTCAGCTGATAGTCGTAATCGCCGCCGATCCGGTGAAAATCCACCACTTCGGGAATGGTCAGCACATGGCGGCGAAAGGTGGTGAGCCATTCGGCAGAGTGATGCCGGGTACGAAGCATCACAAAGACCACCAGATCCAAACCCAGCTGGGCGCGGTCTAGCCGCATGGTGGATCCTTGTAGAATTTTCCTGTCATTCAGGCTCTTCAATCGCCGCCAGCAGGCATTTTGCGACAGCCCGACCTCGTCGGCCAGTTCCCGTTGTGACAGACTGGCGTCGCGTTGCAACGCGCGCAGAATTTGGAGGTCCATATGATCTATAGAATTAGCCATTCTCCGATCATATGACACATAATTTCGGGAATTCAATCAGACATTGGTGGTGATTTTGCGCTTTTTACATAGGAGATTAGGCAAAATCCCCTTTAGGAGACGCGCCTATGACCTCGGCAGTAGTGAACCCTCTGGAAAGTTTCAAAGAAGACCTGGCCCAGGCCGCCAGTGGCGCAACGCTGGCACAGGGATTGATTGGCGAAGGAATGATGATCCCAGGCCCGGACGGCGATGTGCCGCTGGTCTATGCTGACTATGTAGCCTCGGGGCGGGGTCTGCATCAGGTAGAGGATTTCATTGCCAGGCATGTCCTGCCATTCTACGCAAACTCTCACACCGAGGCGTCCTTTTGCGGTGGCTATGTCACCCGGATGCGCCGCGCTGCGCGGCAAGAAATCGCGCGGGTGACCCAATGCACCGCGCAGGATGCGGTGATCTTTGCCGGCGCCGGCGCCACGGCCGGGCTCAACCGGCTTGTCAGTCTTTTTGGGGTCAATGAGGCGCGCAATCCGGTGGTCTTTATCGGCCCCTATGAACATCACTCCAACATTCTGCCCTGGCGCGAAAGCAAGGCAAAGGTTGTCGAGATCCCGGAGGCGGCAGAGGGCGGAATTGATCTGGAAGCCTTGCAACAGGCCCTGGTGCAGCACGCAAGCTCTGATTTGATGATTGGCAGCTTTTCGGCGGCCTCCAATGTCACAGGGATCCTCACTGATCCTGATCCGGTCAGCCGTTTGCTGCATGCTGCGGGCGGGCTGGTGATCTGGGATTACGCTGGCGGCGGCCCCTATCTGCCGATCTCGATGGCCGGGGACCATGGCGCCCATAAGGATGCGGTGGTTGTCTCCCCCCATAAATTCCCAGGGGGCCCAGCGGCCTCCGGGGTGCTGCTGGTTAACAGGCTGGCGGTTCAGCGCCGCTGCCCGTCCTGGCCCGGCGGTGGAACCGTCAGCTTTGTGTCTCCCTGGGGGCACGAATACAGCGAAGACCTGGTCGCGCGGGAAGAGGCGGGAACACCCAATGTCATTGGTGATATCCGCGCCGCCCTGGCGTTTTTGGTCAAGGAAGCGGTGGGCGAGGCAGAGATTGCAGCCAAAGAGGCGCAGTTTGCCAAAATGGCGCGGGCGGGCTGGGCGGATAATCCGCAGCTAACGCTGTTGGGGCACGCGCAGGCGCACCGCTTGCCGATTTTCTCTTTCACGGTCAGGGGGAACTCGGGGGCACCTGTGCATCAGCAGCTGTTTACCCGTATGCTGAGCGATCACTATGGTATCCAGGCCCGTGGCGGCTGTGCCTGCGCCGGGCCCTATGCCCATCGCTTGCTGGGGATTGAACAGGCCGAGTCCGAGGCCTTGTTTGCGGCGCTTCAGTCGGGACAAGAGCTGCAAAAACCGGGCTGGGTCAGGCTCAATTTTTCCTACCTGATGACAGATGAAACAGTGCGATACATCATCGACAGCGTGAACGAGCTGACACTGCGCGCCGAAGATCTGGCCCAAAGCTATCTGGCGGATCCCAAAACCGCGCGGTTCCAGCCCCGCGCAGCCTGACGGGGAAAGCACCGGTCAAAACCCCCATGACAGGGGCAAGGGCTTTATGGCAGGATCACAGCGTTGATTATTTTGTTATTGGTCGGAGCCTTGTTATGGCACTTAATCTATCTGCCCCTGTGGGGGACAAGAACCGTATTACCAAACCTGACGCCAAATCTGGCGAGGGAAAGTTCAAGCCCGTAAAAAATGCCCCCGCAGATGTGGAGCTGGTGCGTTTGATGCTGAAGGCAAATGGGTTTGCCAATATTGCGATCTCTAAAAAATGCGACGCGGGCCTGATTAAGGATATCCGCAGCTTCCAGAAAAACGCGCTCGGGTTCAAAAAGCCGGATGGTATTGTGGATCCGGGAATGCGGACCTGGAAGGCGGGGCTGGCAAAACTGCAGGCGATGATTGCCAATGACCAAAAGGTCGCGGTCTATGAGGTCAAGGAAGAGGGCAAGACCAAACAGGTCGAAGTGCGCGAGTTCGAGGCCAAAGAGAAGGCGCTCAAGCATGAGATCCTGTCCAAGGCCAACATGATGCTGGGGCAGGCGGAAACCTGGGTGGATTTCTGCAATGACGTGGAGAAAACCCGCCAGGCCGAGGATGGCATGATGATGGCGATTGCCGAATTCACCATGTCGACGCTGAACGATGACACCGACCCGCCCTGGACCCCGATTTTGAACGCCCGCTCCGAAGCCGGCAGCCTAAAAGCCCTGGTGAACCGCTCCAAACCGGATTGGGCCAAGATACAAAAACAGGATGCCAAGGCTACGCGGGTCTATAACACCGGGCAAAAGGCCTTTGACAAATTTATCAAGGCCCGCATTGGCACGGCGAGCAAGGCGGTTTTCACCTTGGAGATCGTGCGCGAAACCTCCTTTACGGTGATCGAGGTCTACGCCACGGCGCGGTTGGTGGCCACCAAAGGCATGAACCCGGTCAAGGCCCATGCGATCGCAGCTGCCGGCACCGAGGCGATGAAATCCAGCGCTGGCCAGTACGGGGAATACCTTGCCGGCAATAAGGTCACCTGGGAGGGCGCAGCCAAGAAAGTTGCCCTGGATACGATGTTTGCAGGGGCGGCTGGTGCCGCCGGGGGTAAGCTGGGCGGTGCTTTCCTGAAAGGTGTAGCCGGCAAGGTCGCCGCGCAACTGCCGGGCAAGATGTTCCAGACCTTCTCACAAAAGTCGCTGACCGTGTTTATGGAGAAGGTGTTCACCACCACTATTGGGCAGGAAATGATCAAAAATGCCGCCAAAGAGGCGATCATGCTGTTCAAACCACTGGTTGAAAAGGGCCGCGCGCCGAACCAGAAAGAGTTCACAGACGCGGTGGTCAAGATCCTGTCGGGGGGCATCATGGCCTCGGGACCGATGAAGTCGGTTTCGCAATTTGGCTCTAACTATGTGGCAAATTCCCAGGGCTTTTTGGCCCAGAAACTAATCCCCCGGGCAATGGATTCGGTCTGGAAAGGGGATTTGGTCAAAAAATATGGCGCTGATGCGGTAGAGGAATTTGCCAAAAAGCACGGGCCAAAGATCTATGCCGATATCGCCGAGGGGCTTCAGGACAAGGTCTTTGTGGCCTACGCCAATAAAGCTCTTGAAAGCTCAGACGGGACGCAATCTGCCAAGGTTTTGCAAAAAACCATGGAGGAGGCCATGCGCAAGGATGCAAAACTGCGCAAAGAGCTGACCGACATGGTGGAAAAACAGGCCGAAGCCAAGTTGAAAAAGCTGGAAAAAGCCAAGTAATCAGCCGGGGGCGCGGGGGGCTGTGCAATAGGCGGCTCTTTCGCGCCTTCTCCCGGCGGCTGGATCTGACGCAGCTGGATTTGAGAGGGGGCATCTTGCGGCTTTCCCATTGGCTTGCGCCTCGCTATTACGGGTGGGAACCAAGGAGCCCGAAGTATGACCCAGATTACGCCGCAGCCCGGTATTATGGATATCGCTCTCTATCAGAGCGGCGCGGCCCATGTGGCGGGGGTGAGCAACACCGTAAAGCTCTCCTCCAATGAAAACCCATTGGGGCCAAGCCCGCTTGCGATTACAGCCATGCAAGAGGCGGCGGCAAATATGCATCGCTATCCCAGCTCGGACCATCAGGCTCTGCGTCAGGCCATTGGTGAAGTCGAGGGACTGAACCCGGAGCATATCATCTGTGGTGCGGGCAGCGATGAGATCATCGCCTTTTTGTGCCAGTGTTTTGCAGGTCCCGGTGATGAGGTGCTCTATACCGAACATGGGTTTGCCATGTATCGCATCAGTGCCCTGGCCGCTGGTGCCACGCCGGTCGAGGTCAAGGAGCGTGAGCGGGTGACCGATGTGGACGCCCTGCTGGCGGGATGTTCGGAACATACCAAGCTGGTGTTTATCGCCAATCCCAACAATCCCACGGGCACGATGATTTCTGCCGCTGAGGTTGCTCGTCTCGCCGATGGGCTGCCCAAAGGCGTGCTGTTGGTATTGGATGGTGCCTACGCGGAATATGTCGAGGGCTTTGACGCTGGCGCGGATCTGATTGCGACCCGGGACAACATCTTTATGACGCGGACCTTTTCCAAGATCTACGGATTGGGCGGCGCGCGCGTTGGCTGGGGCTATGGCCCAGCAGCCATTATTGATGTGCTGAACCGGGTGCGCGGGCCTTTTAATGTCTCTACCACAGCCCTGGCCGGGGCAGAGGCCGCAGTGCGTGATCGCGCCTATATCGACCATTGCCGCAATGAAAACGCCAAATGGCGCAGCTGGCTGGCGGGAGCACTGGCAGAGCTGGGGGTGGCGTCGGATACCTCCTGCACCAATTTCATTCTGGCGCGGTTTGCCAGCCAGACCGAGGCTGAGGCCTGTGACACTTACCTGCAAACCCAGGGGCTGATTGTGCGCCGGGTGGGCGGCTATAACCTGCCCGCCGCATTGCGCATCACCATTGGTGACGAGGCGGCCTGCCACCGGCTGATTAAGGCCATTTCTGAGTTCAAAACACAGCAGGGTGCCGCATGAGTGAGGTTGTCTACAACCGGGTGGCGCTGATCGGTCTGGGCCTGATTGCCTCCTCAATGTTCTGGGCGATGAAACGGCGCGGCTTGGCGGGCGAGGTCACGGGCTATGCCCGCAGCGCCGAAACCCGCGAGACCGCTCGGCGCATCGGGCTGTGTGATCGCGTCTGCGACAGCGCCGCCGAGGCCGTCGCGGATGCTGATCTGGTGGTGCTCTGTGTGCCCGTAGGGGCCATGGGGCCAGTCATGGCCGAAATTGGACCGCTGCTCAAACCCGGTGCAACTGTGTCAGATGTGGGATCGGTCAAGGGCCATGTGATCGAAGCTGTGGCGCCGCATATCCCTGATGGCGTTCATTTTGTCCCTGCGCACCCCCTGGCCGGCACCGAACATTCCGGTCCTGAAGCGGGCTTTGCCGAGCTGTTTGATAACCGCTGGAGCCTGCTGGTTCCGGTTGAAGGCAGTGACGAAGAGGCGGTTGCGCGCATGCGTGCGCTTTGGGAAGGGATGGGCGCAAATGTTGATGAAATGGATGCCGATCACCATGATCTGGTGCTGGCCGTGACCAGCCATGCGCCGCACCTTATCGCCTATACCATGGTTGGGGTGGCAGATGACCTGCGCCGGGTGACCGATAGCGAAGTGATCAAATATTCGGCGGCGGGCTTTCGTGATTTCACCCGGATTGCCGCTTCGGATCCGACCATGTGGCGCGATGTCTTTTTGACCAACAAAGAGGCGACGCTGGAAATTCTTGGCCGCTTCACCGAAGAGCTCTTTGCGCTGCAACGGGCCATCCGTACCGGTGACGGGGATCACCTGCATGATTACTTTACCCGTACCCGTGCCATCCGTCGCGGCATTATCGAAGCCGGGCAGGACACTGCTGCGGCTGACTTTGGCAGGGCGCATAAACCATGATCGGATGGGGGCGTTTTCAGGCGGCAGTTGTGCGGGTCAGGGTCTGGGCTCGCGACTGTGGTATGAACGGGGCCAGGTCCGGGGCCAGGAACGCCGCTTTGGCTGCTGGGCTGTTCTGTGTTGCGGGTCTGGCCCCGCTGCACGCTTCGGCGCCAGAGGTCTCGCTGCGCCCGATTGATCGCCCCTTGCCCGGGAGTGCAGCCTCGGCGGCGGTGCTGCCGCAGTCCTCGGTTGCTGCCCTGGCGGATCTGGAACAGGGTGGCCCAGCCTTGGGGGGCGGCCTGCGCCCTGTTGAGCGTCCGGTTTCAGCCCAAATTCTGGCCGCTGCCGATTTATCTGCGGATCTGGTGCCGCCGGTGTTGGATCAGTCACTGGTGCCTTTAGTGCGCCCGGATACCATTGTTGAACAGGCTTTGTTCAAACGGCGCCGGCTGCGCAAAGGCTCTGTCTGTGGCGACATTGAAATCCAGGGTAAGGCGGTTGGCGAAGTGGCGGCAACCCTGCCGGGCTGTGGTGCGCGGGATGCGGTGCGCGTGACCTCTGTCGCGGGGGTCAGGCTGAGCCAGGCCTCGGTGATGACTTGCGAGACGGCTGATGCGTTGAAACGCTGGGTGTCCAAGGATGTAGAAACCGCCTTTGGTCGCCGCAACAAGGTTGTTAGCCTGCGCGTCGCGGCGCATTATGCCTGCCGTCCCCGCAACAATCGCCCCGGGGCGCGGATCTCGGAACATGGGCGGGGCAAGGCGATTGATATTTCCGGCTTCAAGCTGGAGGACGGCACACTGGTAACAGTGCTCCATGGCTGGGGGGCGCGCCAAACCCGCAAACCGTTGACGCGGATCTGGAAGGCGGCCTGTGGCCCCTTTGGCACTGTGCTCGGCCCCGAAGCAGACCGCTATCACCGCGACCATTTCCATCTGGATGTTGCCAGTTACCGCAGCGGTTCCTATTGCCGCTAAGCAGAACGGGCGGCACCTGCGCCCAGGGTTGCATCACGGCCAATGGTTTGTTTTCTGTGAATTTTTAGCCACGGTCGGTGCCGCGCCGTGCCGCGCCATAGGCGCGGCGCCCGGCCCAACTGAGACGTGGCATTCTGCAAGAATACCGCCAATCAGGCGGGAGCCCGCCGCTGTTTTGTGGATTTGTTCAATTTTGCCCTGTGTTTTGGTGTTTCTGGCCCGCCACTTTCCAGTTAGCCAGTTAGCCAGTCGGGCGGCTACAGACAGTCCGGCTGTTTTGCTCTCATCGAAGCACCAAAAGCGGTGCCGTGCCAAGTGGCAGCGGGCCAGCCCAGACCTGTCCCTGCTTAAAGCGCAAAGAGATGTCAATTTTTGCGGCGCGCCCGGTTCCGGTCGAAAACAGCGCCAGGACTTTCTCCACCGCTCTGCGACTGCTTGGTGGCAGCAGGCTCAGGCGCTCAGCCATGTCCAGAATGGCCGGCCAGTTTTCCGCGCGCAGATCCAGCGCGCCGCTCAGACGGCCTGTCTCATCCACCTCCAGCGCTCCAGTTGCCCGGAATAGCATATCTCCCCAATGGGCCTCGGCCAGAGCCAGGTTGATCTGGCGCAGCTGTGGGCGTCGCAATTCGATGGCGCGCCGATCCCAGGGGGTATCAAACCCCAGATCTGCCCGCAGGCGCAGAGCATCAAACCGCGGCGGCAGATCCTCCCGTGTCGGGCTTAAACCGCTAAAGCCTGTGCGCAATAGCCCCCGGGGAGCAAAATGGGTCGCCACGGCAGTGAGGTGGTATTGTTCGGCTTGCGCCAGCTGCCGCATCTCCAGGAACAGGTCCTGCGCCTGCCAGATGACGCCAGAGGCATCGCTGATCTGCCAATCCTGGCTGGTCAGCGACAGCTTTTCCAGTTCCAGCGCCAGCCCGGGGGCCAGTTGCAGATCCGCGCGCATTTGCTCTGCCGTCACACTGCGGGTCTGGTCAAAAAAGGAATAGTGTTGCGGCGTTGCGGGAAACCGCAGGCTTTGTGCACCGGGCCAGAGCGCCGGGCTGTCAAATTCGATCCAATCGGCGCTCCAGGCCGCGCCGGTACCGGGATCGGCAAGCAGTGGCTGGTTCAGGCGGGTGACATGGCGCATGGGGAACCCGCGGGTGGTCATTGGCCCATAAGAGACCTGCCAGCCCTGTCGTTGCTGTTCGCCGAACCAGGCCTCGAAGCCTGTGCGCAGCCCCCAGGCCGCCAGGCCCCAGTACACTATCCAGACAGCCGCCCCAAGGCTGAGCCATTTCAGCAGTCGCATTCTGCAAAGACCCTCTTTTTCTAGCCTGCATTTTGCTGTTTATAGGCGGCGGATAAAAAGGGCCATAGATCATGACAATGTGGGTATTCGGATATGGATCGCTGCTGTGGAACCCGGGGTTTCCGGTGGCGCGCCGCGAGGTAGCAACCCTACAGGGCTATGCGCGTTCTTTTTGCATGACTTCGATTCACCACCGGGGCAGCGAAGAGGCACCAGGACTGGTGCTTGCCCTGGATGAGGTCAAAGGATCACAATGCCACGGGCTGGCACTGGCGGTTGCGGCCGGTGAAGAGGACCAAACCCTGGCCTATCTGCGCGAACGTGAACTGGTTTCTTCGGCCTATCTGGAACGTGATCTGACGGTTGCCTTGCACACAGGTGAAGAGGTTGAGGCCGTGACCTATGTCATCGATCCGCATCACGTGCAGTATTGCGGAGGGATGGCGCTGGAAAACCAGGCGCAGATCATCGCCACTGCGGTGGGCGGGCGTGGTCCCAATACCGAATATCTGTACAATACGGCTGAACATCTCAGCGAGATTGGCCTGGGCGACGCCGAACTGGAGTGGTTGATGATGCGTGTGCGGGAAATTACGGCATAAAGCCTTGTTGCTTTTGTCTCTTTGCCTTTAAGCTCCGAAGGGAATTGAGCTGAAAACCTGACAGGATCGCACCGAATATGGCCCATACCGAACGCAAGACCAGGCCGCAGTTTTCGCAACCCGTTCGGCAAATCATCCTGATGCTGATCGCCCTTGGCCTTGCAGGCTTTGGCATCTTTGTCGCCCTGCCCAAGGTGCTGCCGGTGTTCCAGGCCAATCCCTGGCTCAACGGCTTTATTGTCATTGTGTTTGTCATCGGCGTTCTCTCCTGTTTCTGGCAGGTGCTGCAGCTGATTGGCTCGGTGCGCTGGATCGAAAGCTTTGCCTCTGGTGGCAGCCGCGGGGAGAACCGTGCGCCCTCGCTGCTGGCGCCCCTGGCGGCGCTGCTGCGTTCGCGGGCGGCGCGGATGCAGTTGGGCTCGTCTTCGACACGTTCCATTCTGGATTCCGTGGCGCAGCGGGTGGATGAAGAGCGCGAGATCACGCGCTACATCGTCAACCTGCTGATTTTTTTAGGCCTTTTGGGGACATTTTACGGTCTTGCAACCACGGTTCCTGCGGTGGTGGATACCATTCGCAGCCTGGCCCCGCAGGAGGGCGAAGAAAGCATTGCGGTGTTTAACCGTCTGATGACCGGGCTTGAGGCCCAGCTGGGTGGCATGGGGGTTGCCTTTGCCTCGTCTCTCTTGGGGCTGGCGGGATCGCTGATTGTTGGCTTGCTGGAGCTGTTTGCCGGCCACGGTCAAAACCGGTTTTACCGCGAGCTAGAGGAGTGGCTGTCTTCCTTCACCCGGGTCAGCTTTTCCTCAGGCGAGGAGGGCGGCAGTGGTGAAACCGGCGTGGTCTCTGAGGTGCTGGACACCATGGCGGAGCAGATGGATGCGCTGCAGGCGATGTTTGCCCAGAACGCCTCTAGTCGGGCCGAGATCGACAACAAGCTGTCCCAGCTGGTGGATGCGATAACCGATATGAACGCCCGTCAGGACCAGGCAGCGAGCATTTCCAGCGCTCTGGACCGGGTTGCGGTGGGGCAGGAGACCCTGACCGAGATCATGCGCGCACATGGCGATGTTGGCATGGATGCCGAAAGCCGCATGAGGTTGCGCTCAATCGACGTGCAGATGCTGCGCATCCTGGAAGAGATTTCCGCCGGTCGCCAGGAAAGCCTAGCAGAGTTGCGCAAAGATATTGACCTCATGGTCAAGGCCTTTGCGGTGCCCCGTGGGCGCGAGCGCCAGGCGCCAGAGCCCGAGCAGAGCGCCGGCTCCACCTTTCTGCAGGGCGAGGACTAGACCATGGCCCTGTCGCGGCGCAGCGGGCAGCGATTTCAGAGTTCTATCTGGCCCGGTTTTGTCGATGCCATGACGGGCTTGTTGTTGGTCCTGATGTTCTTGCTGACCATCTTTATGGTGGTGCAATTTGTGCTGCGCGAGACCATCAGCGGCCAGGAAACCGAGCTGGATGATCTGTCATCCGAGGTGCAGGCGCTGGCCAATGCGCTGGGGCTGGAAGAACGCGACAACAGCCGCCTGAATGCGCGGCTCGGGGCGCTCAGCTCGACGCTTTCCACCACACAAAGCGATCTGGCGCAGGCGCAAAACGCCTTGGACCAGCAGCGCGCGGTGATTGCCGGGCTGACGGCTGAACGGGATCAGCAGCGGGCGGATCTGGCGCAGGCACAAAGCCAGATCACCGCCTTTGAGGCGCAGGTTGCGAGTTTTATTGCCGGGCGGGATGCTGCTGAGGCGCGGATTGCGGAGCTGACTGAAAACCGGGACGCCCTTGAGCTGGAGCGCAGCACCTTGCTGAGTGAAGCGGAGGCGATGAATATCGCCCTGGCCCAGGCACGTGAAGAGATCGACGTAGGTGTTGAAAACGCCCGCCTGGCGGCGGCTAAACGCGAAGCCCTGGAAGCGCTGATCGCTGATCTTGAGGCGCAGGGCGCGCAGCAGGAAAGCACGGTATCGGCCTTGACTGCGCAGCTGAGCGCCGAAGAAGAAGCCCGTCTGGTCGAAGCTGCCGCCGCCGAAGCCCTGCGGGCGCGTCTTGAAACTGCGGATGCAGAATTGACGGCGATGACCCTGTCGCTGGAACGTCAGCGGCAGGAGGCGGAGGATACGCTGACGCTGTTGGCGGCGGCTGAACAGGCCAAGGAACAGTTGAACAGCGATCTGGAACAGGCCCTGACAACCCTGGAGACGGCCAAGGCGCAGGGGCAGCAGCGGGATGAGCTGGCCGAACGTCTGACGCGGGTGTTGGCGCAGATGCAGGTCTCACAATCCGCCGCCGAAGGCCGTGTCGCAGCGCTTGAAATCGAGCTGAACCGGCTGCGTCAGGACGGCAACGCCACACAAGAGCGTCTGAATGCTGAGCTGGACGGCGCCCGCCGCTTGGCCGCTGAAAACAAGGCTGCACTAGAGGCAGAGCTAGCGCGGCAACGCGCCGCCAATGTGGAGACTGAAACCCAGTATCAAAGCGAGCTGGCCAACCTGCAGCGGCAGCAGGCCGAAACGGTCTTGCAGCTGGAGCAGCAACTGGCGGCACAACGGGCTGAGGCAGAAGAGGCCCAGCTTGAGATTGAGACGCAACTGGCCCGTTTGCAGGCCGATACGGCCTCGGTGATGTCCGGGCTGGAGGCAGAACTGCTGCAGGCGCAGAACGAACTGGCAGCTGCCCGCCGCGCTGCCAGTTCAACCGCTGAGGAACGTGCCTCGGTTGAGCTGCGCCTGCTGGAAGCGCTGGATGCTTTGGAAAATGCCCAGGCGGCGGCCAGCGATCAGGCGGTTTTGCAGCAACGGCTTCTGGCGGCATTAAATGCCCAGCAAGAGGCCGAAAGCAGCGCCAAAACGGATCGCAGCCTGGCGCAGGACCGGGCGGCTCTTTTGGCCCAGGCCCAGGCCGCCTTGGCAGATCAGAAAACCGTCTCAGCCGAAGCGCAGCGCGAGACTGCGCTGTTGAACCAGCAGGTTGCTGCCCTGCGCGAGCAATTGGGTGGACTGCAGGCCATTCTGGACGACTACCAAGCGCGCGATGCGGCGCAGCAGGTGCAGTTGCAGAACCTCGGTCAGGATTTGAACTCGGCGCTGGCGCGGGCCGCCTCAGAAGAGCGCCGCCGCCGCCTGCTGGAAGAAAGCGAACGCAAACGGCTGGAGGTTGAGGCAGCAGAATTGGCCAGCAAGGCAGAGAGCCTGGAAACCAAGGCTGAGGAGTTGGAGCGCTACCGCTCAGAGTTCTTTGGGCGCCTGCGCAATGTTCTGGGCAGCCAGGAGGGTGTTCGGATCGAGGGCGACCGCTTTGTCTTTGCCTCTGAGGTGCTGTTTGCCTCGGGCAGTGCAGATCTGTCCAGCGCGGGCAAGGGCGAGATCACCAAGGTGGCGAAGATCTTGCAGAGCGTCGCCGCCGAGATCCCACCAGAGCTGAACTGGATCATCCGGGTGGATGGTCACACCGACAATACGGCTATGGCAGGCAGCGAAAAATACAGCGATAACTGGGAACTCAGCCAGGGCAGGGCGCTGTCGGTGGTGCGCTTTATGATCGAAAACCTAGGCATTGCGCCGGATCGCCTGGCGGCCAATGGTTTTGGAGAGTTCCAGCCAGTGAATACCGATGATACCCCGGAAGCGCGGGCTCAAAACCGCCGGATCGAGCTGAAGTTCACTGAGCGCTGACCGGGGCAACGGCCCAGGCGCTTCAGTCAACTCGCTCCAGCCAAGCTCCAGCAGTCAGGTTTTCCCGGGCAGGGCGCTCAGCGAAGGTCGACAACCTCTTCTATCCGGTCAATTTCTTCTTCATCGCGCAGTAGCACCGCCAATGCCGTGTAACGCCCATAATCCCAAGCTTCGCTGCGCAACCGTTTGCCAGAGGCCCGGAAAAACTGCGCCTGATCGCGTTCAAGCGTGATTTCGTGAACGGAAAAGACGCCTTTGGGCCCGGAAATGGTCAGGCGCACACGGTCGCCCTTTTGGCCACCAAAGGCATAGGCCCAAAACACCAGTGCCGGCGATTGTGTGTTCAACCGCTCACGCGTCGCCGCGCCGGATTTGATTTCCATGAACTCTGGAACATGGGTAGAGAACCCGGCCCCCAGAAAGCCCCCTGGCTGATAGGGCAGCGGCTCGGCCCATAGGCTAGTGGCGGGGGTAGCCTCTGTATCCAGATCACAGGATGGGCGCCCTTCCGGGGCAAAGGGGTCTACAACCGCGCCGTTTAGGCGGAGTGACAGGTGTAGATGGGGGAACTGGGTCTTGCCAGAAAGCCCGACTTCGCCCAGGGCGGTTCCAGCTGCTATCTGCTGGCCCTTTTGCACCCGGACAGAGCCCTGTTTCATGTGGCAATACTGGGTTTCCCAGCCGCCTTCATGGCGTAGGACAACGCCGTTTCCACATTCGCGCCCCTTCAGAAGCTCGGCGTTTTCCTGGGTGGAATAGGTATCCGGCATGGTGTTGCGCACCCCCTGGACAACCCCTGGTGCTGCGGCCCGGACCGCGACTCCGGCCTGCATATCGCTCAGATAGGGCAGGGCGATATCAGTGCCTTTATGTCCCGAGTAGCTTAGCCCCTGGCATTTGTAATCCTGGGTCGCCGGGCCCGGAAGATGGTCGACATATTGTTGGATGTGACAGGTTTCCCCCAGGCGACAATCCAGCGGCCATTGCAAGGTGAAATCGCTCGCCACGGCAGGTGCCGCGACGAGCGAAAGGAGAAACGCTCCGAAAGATAGCCGCATGATCAGTCAGCAGTCAGCAATGGCGGTTTGTCGCCAGAGATCCGTGGCTTGGTTGGCCCTTCGATCCGCAGATCCAGCTTGCCATCCTTGATGCCAACCTTGACCAGCCCACCTTTTGCCAGCTTGCCAAAGAGCAGTTCTTCGGCAAGAGGTTTCTTGATGTGCTCCTGGATGACCCGGCCAAGAGGCCGTGCGCCCATGCGATCATCATAGCCCCGTTCCGCCAGCCATTCCGCAGCCTTGCGGGTCAGCTCAATCGAGACATTGCGGTCCATCAACTGGGCTTCCAGTTGCAGCACGAATTTCTCGACCACTTGCAGGATGACCTCTTTGGGCAGTGGCGCAAAGGCGATCACAGCGTCCAGACGGTTGCGGAATTCCGGCGTAAAGGTGCGCTCAATCGCGGCGGTGTCTTCACCCTCGCGGCGATCACGACCAAAGCCGATCGCAGCCTTTGCCATATCCGAGGCACCGGCGTTGGAGGTCATGATCAGCACCACGTTGCGGAAGTTCACCGCGCGGCCGTTGTGATCGGTGAGCTGACCGTTATCCATCACCTGCAGCAGGATGTTGAAAACATCCGGGTGCGCCTTTTCGATCTCATCAAGCAGCAGCACGCAGTGCGGGTGTTGATCCACCCCATCGGTGAGCAAGCCACCCTGATCAAAGCCCACATAGCCGGGAGGGGCGCCAATCAGACGAGACACCGCGTGTTTCTCCATGTATTCCGACATGTCAAAGCGCAAGAGCTCCACACCCAGGGTGTCGGCCAGCTGTTTGGCCACCTCGGTTTTGCCGACGCCCGTGGGGCCTGCAAAGAGATAGTTGCCAATGGGCTTTTCGGGTTCACGCAGACCGGCACGGGCCAGTTTGATGGCACTGGACAGCGCATCAATGGCATCGTCCTGGCCAAAGACAACCCGCTTGAGGCTTTTTTCAAGATCCTTCAGCACCTCGGCATCGTCCTTGGTGACGCTCTTGGGGGGAATGCGGGCGATCTTGGCCACGACGGCCTCGATCTCTTTGACGCCGATGGTTTTGCGGCGTTTGCTTTCCGGCACCAGATGCTGTGCAGCACCGGCCTCATCAATCACGTCGATGGCCTTGTCGGGCAGTTTGCGGTCATTGATATAGCGTGCGGCCAGCTCGACAGCGGATTTGATCGCATCGGCGGTGAACTTGATGCTGTGGTGCTCCTCAAAATAGGGTTTCAGCCCTTTGAGGATCTCAACCGCATCCTGAACCGAGGGTTCATTGACGTCGATCTTTTGGAACCGACGGGCCAGGGCGCGGTCTTTTTCAAAATGCTGGCGGAACTCTTTGTAGGTTGTGGACCCCATGCAGCGCAGTTTGCCGCCCTGAAGCGCAGGCTTCAGCAGGTTAGATGCGTCCATTGCGCCACCGGACGTCGCCCCGGCACCGATAATGGTGTGGATTTCGTCAATGAAAAGAACCGCGTCAGGATGGTCTTCCATTTCGGTCATCACGGCCTTCAGCCGCTCTTCGAAATCACCACGGTAACGGGTGCCCGCCAGCAGTGCACCCATGTCGAGGCTGTAGATTGTGGCGTTGGCCAAAACCTCTGGCGTGTCGCCGTTCACGATTTTGAAGGCGAGACCTTCGGCGATGGCGGTTTTGCCCACACCGGGGTCGCCCACCAAAAGCGGGTTGTTCTTACGGCGGCGGCAAAGCACCTGAATGCAGCGTTCGACCTCGTGGTGACGCCCGATCAGCGGATCAACATCGCCTTTGGTGGCTTTTGCGTTCAGATCAACGCAGTATTTCGCCAGCGCGCTTTCTTTCTCGTTGGTGCCTGCGTCATCGACGGTTTCGCCGTCGGTCGGGGCACCGGACACGGGGCGTTGTTCGCCAAATGCGGGGTCTTTGGCCACGCCGTGCGCGATAAAGTTGACCGCGTCGTAACGGGTCATTTCCTG
>CAJQNB010000003.1 GCA_905479575.1 uncultured Pseudophaeobacter sp. | reverse complement strand
ATCCCCATATGCTGGGATTTGAGCAGCTTGAGCGGGTGCTGGAACGCACCGCCAAGACTGGAAACGAAGGCTATCCGCCTTTCAACATCGAACAAACTTCTGATTTCAGCTATTGTATCACGCTAGCGGTGGCAGGGTTCGCCGAAGATGATCTGGCCATAACTGTGGAGGATCGCCAGTTGGTGATCCGGGGTCGTCAGGGCGAAGACAGTGACGGGCGGGTCTTCCTGCACCGTGGAATCGCTGCCCGGCAGTTTCAGCGCATGTTTGTGCTGGCCGATGGGGTCGATGTTGGCGAGGCCGTGATGGAAAACGGGCTTTTGCACGTGGATCTTACGCGATCGCGTCCGGAAACCGTGGTTCAGACAATCAATATCAAGAAGGGTTAAGAAACATGCATACTCCGTTTGACAACTCTACTTCCGACGCGTCTGGCGCGCGCATTGTCTATGTAAAAACGGTTGCCGTTGGTGATCTGCCAAAAGACATGCAGGCCAGTGCCGAGGGGCGCGAACAGCTTTATGCGGTGCATGATGCCGAAGGTGAACAACTCGCCGTGGTGACCGACCGCAAGCTGGCCTTTGTTCTGGCCCGGCAAAACGATTTCTCGCCGGTTGCGGTGCACTAAGGCGCAGGTCGCGACTGTCGTGCCTGAACTGAGCTGATCCCGGGCGATTGGCTTGGCTCTTGCGGGAGGTTTAACCTCAGCCCAATCTTGGCTAGGCTTCCCGCAAATGAATCAAGCAGATAGGGGCGGCTCGATGAGCAGATTTGATTTTGACTGGGTCGATGCCTTTTCGGACCGGGCCTTTGGCGGCAATGGCTGCGCTGTTGTACATGGTGGCGCCCATTTGCCAGTGGAGACCTGCACCGCCTATGTGCGTGAAACGTCATTGGTTGAATGTACATTTACCGGCCCGTCTGATCTGGCCGAAATCCGAGTGCGCTATTTTCTGGCCAGCCGCGAGATCCCCTTTGCGGGTCACCCCACAATTGCCACCGTGGCCGCGATGCGCGACCGTGGGTTGATTGGCGAGGGTCAGATCCGGCTGGAGACCGGCGCCGGCATCGTGCCGGTGACCATTGCAGGCGATCAGATTGAAATGACCCAGATTGCGCCAGAGTTCGGGCCAAAACCCGATCCCGCCCTGGTGGCAGCGGCAATTTCATTGCCGGTTGAGGCGATTTTGGGCGCGCCGCAAAAGGTGTCAACCGGATTGCCCTTCTGCATAACTGTGCTCAAAGATCAGACCGCCTTGGCGCAGGCGCAGCTTGATCTTCCGGCGCTGGCCAGGCTGGGCCAGGCGCTGGGGGCGGATGGCATTGATATGATGGAGCCGTTTCTGGTGACCCTGCAGGGGGCAACCGAGCTGGGGGATACCTATTCGCGGCTGTTGATGGCGCCGCCCAGCCCGCCCGAAGATCCCTTTACCGGCTCTGCCACCGGGGCGATGGCGGCCTATCTGTGGCGCAATGGCCTGATGCAACAGGACAGTTTTGTCGCGGAACAGGGCCACGGCATGGGGCGACCGGGCATGGCGCGGGTCACCCGGCTGGGCCCTTGTGATGCCTTGCAGGGCATAAAGGTGTCCGGCACCGGCTTTGTTTTGATGCGCGGCTCTGTTGACCTGCCGGATCAAACCTGATCTCAGATCCTGAACTGACGGGAACCGATGACTATGACAGGCCCAGAGACAGCCCATGTCGCGCCGCCGGCGATTGCAGTGATGCCCTATGGTGGCAAACTGGGCAAAGCCCTGGCCGAACGCCCGCTCAGCGAGATGGAGTGGCCTTTGGGCTGCCCTGATCGGCTGGTTGGAAAACAGGTCAAACACATGGCGCCGCATGATCACCTGATCGTCTTTGCCAAGCGGGCCATGCATATCCAGTCGCATCGCTGCTGCCCGGCGCGGATTTCGATGATTGTGGCAGAACCCAAGATCATGTCTGCGGATCACCACCGCATATTGCGGCTAAGTGCGCGGCGCTTTTTCCGTGTCTTTACCTATGACCCCCAGCTCTTGGCGCGGTTGCCAAATGGGCTGATGCTGCCCTTTGGCACCACCTGGGTGCCGGAGTGGCAAGAGCTGCAGATCGCCAAAACCAAAGAGTTGTCGCTGATCGCCTCGGCCAAGAATGATCACCCTGGCCATAAGCTGCGCCATCAGATTGTGGCCTACCTGCAGGCGCAGATGCCCGAGGCGGAGATCCTGGGCCGTGGCTACAAGGCCTTTGAGGATAAATCGGAAGGGCTGGCACCTTATCGCTATTCCGTGGTGATCGAAAATGTGCGCGAGCAAAACTGCTTCACGGAAAAACTGATTGATGCGATTCTTTGTGAAACGGTGCCGCTGTATTGGGGCTGTCCGAATATCAGTGATTTCTTTGAGGGCGAGGGAATCATTCTTTGCCGCAACCAAGCGGAGTTCGAGGCTGCGTTTCAGCAGATCGGCCCAGAGGACTATGCCCGGCGATTGCCTGCTTTGCGGCGCCTGAAACAGGCCGCAGCAGACTATGGCGACCTGTCGTTGCGCGCCGCCCGTGCCCTGCGTGACAGTCTGTAGCTGCGGTCTGTTTCAGGCAGGGCTTTCGCAATTAACTGAAGTTTACTCAGGTCCGCCGGGGCGCGCCGTAATCGCGGAAAACCACGGTGAGACTGAGACTGACAAATAAACGGCCCGTCCTTGGGAAGGACGGGCCGTTTATCTGTTCAGGGCGATTGCCCAGGCTGCTCGGGTTGGCAGTTCGGGCAGGCGGCTTAGCCTGCGATCAGCCCCATGTTTTCCAACTTGAGCAGAACCTGATGGGCGCAGTTGTCCACATCAACATTTTCGGTTTCTACGCTCAGCTCTGGGTTGACTGGCACATCATAGGGGTCGGAGATCCCGGTGAACTCTTTGATCTTGCCTTCGCGGGCCAGTTTATACAGCCCCTTGCGGTCGCGGCGCTCGCATTCTTCCAGCGAGGTGGCGACATGCACTTCAACAAAGGCGCCAAAGGCTTCCACGTCTTCGCGCACGGCGCGGCGGGTGGTTGCATAGGGGGCAATGGGCGCACAGATGGCGATACCGCCGTTCTTGGTGATTTCCGACGCGACATAACCGATGCGGCGGATGTTGAGATCGCGGTGCTCTTTGGAGAAGCCCAGCTCGGAGCTGAGGTTTTTACGCACGATATCCCCATCCAGCAGGGTCACCGGCCGACCACCCATTTCCATCAGCTTGACCATCAGCGCGTTGGCGATGGTGGATTTACCCGACCCAGACAACCCGGTCAGGAAAACGGTGAAGCCCTGCTTGGAGCGCGGTGGCTTGGTGCGGCGCAGTTCTTTGACCACCTCGGGGAAGGAGAACCACTCGGGGATTTCCAGACCTTCGGCCAGACGGCGGCGCAGTTCGGTGCCCGAGATGTTGAGGATGGTCACATCATCCTTGTCTTCGATCTCGTCGATGGCCTCATACTGCGCGCGTTCCGATACCCAAACCATATGTTTGAAATCGACCATTTCGATGCCCATTTCTTCTTGATGGGTGCGGAAGAGTTCCTGCGCATCATAGGGGCCGTAGAAATCTTCACCGGCAGAGTTTTTGCCGGGGCCGGCGTGGTCGCGGCCAACGATGAAATGGGTGCAACCGTGGTTTTTGCGGATCAGCCCGTGCCAGACGGCTTCCCGTGGGCCGGCCATACGCATTGCCAGGTTCAGCAGGCTCATCGCAGTGGTCGAGGCTGGGTATTTGTCCAGAACGGCCTCGTAGCAGCGCACGCGGGTAAAGTGATCAACGTCGCCGGGTTTGGTCATGCCAACAACCGGATGGATCAGCAGGTTGGCCTGAGCTTCGCGGGCGGCGCGGAAGGTCAGTTCCTGGTGGGCGCGGTGCAGCGGGTTGCGGGTCTGAAAGGCCACGACCTTGCGCCAGCCCAGTTTGCGAAAATAGGCGCGCAGCTCATTTGGGGTGTCGCGGCGGGCGCGGAAATCATAGTGCACCGGCTGCTGGATGCCGGTGACAGGGCCGCCCAGATAGATGCTGCCAGCCTGGTTGTGCAGGTAGTTGACCGCGGGATGTGCGTCATCGTCGGCGCCAAATACCATTTCGGCCTCGCGGGCCTTGTTTGGCGTCCAGCGGTCGGTAACGGTCATGGTGGCGAGGATCACGCCTTCCTGGTCGCGCAGGGCGATGTCTTCGCCCACTTCCAGGGTCTCGGCAAACTCTTCGGACACATCCAGGTTGATCGGCATCGGCCAGAGCGACCCATCGGCCAGCCGCATGTTTTCCACAACGCCGTTGTAGTCATCCTCGGTCAGGAAGCCTTTGAGCGGGTTGAAGCCGCCATTCATCAGAAGCTCAAGATCGCAGATCTGGCGCGGTGTCAGGTCGTGGCTTTTCAGTTCGCCTGCGTCAATTTTCAGCTTTTGAGCAGAGTCATAAGAGACATAGAGCTCGGGGATAGGAGCCAGATTGTTCTGCATTGGATGAGTCCTGTGTTTAATGGGAGGCAAGCCGCTGGCTGTGCCAGTGAGTTCCGCATAAAGCGCGTTGTATTCAGCGAGCTTGCGGGAGAGGAATTGATCGGTCAGGCGACGTTTTTCGGAGGCGCCAGCCCTGGTCAATGTGTAGGTATAGCGCTGCCGTTTGTCGGGGCCGGGGCGGTCGCTGATTGCGATCAATCCGGCATCCGCAGCCGCGCGCAGCTGGGTGTTCAACCCGCCCAGGGACATACCCAAAGCCGAGGCCGTCGCGCGCTGCGAGGCCTCCGGCGCCAGGTCCAGCTGGCGCAGGAGTCGGAAGAGCAGGTCTTCCTCATCCGGGGTAAGATTTGAGTTGGCTGCAGTCATGGTGTCTTGATCAGTGTATGTTCACGCGTGAACGCATCGCATAAATTGCTGCAGCTGCAAAGGGGAAAATCTCACAAATTAGTGCAAAAGGCCCGCATTGCAGGGCTGCAACGCAGTCTGGTTTGATTTATCGGGTGTTCTGGGGGCGCTGTTCCTGGTGGGCTCCCCAGAGGGGGACACAGGACCGCACCGGGGCAAAACTTAGGAACGATAAGTTTGGCCTGTTTGAGCGTTTGGTGTTGGGGGCAACGCAAGGGCGGGGAGGCGAAGGTCAGCGCTCCTGGTCGGTTGCGACAGCAAATGTGGTCGCCTCTGGATCTGTGAGGGGAGACAGCAGTTGTTCCAGGGTGGAGGCCTGGGCAACCGGCAGGGCGCGGACGGGATGGTCGACGCCGCGCAGGGAAAAATCCTGCAACATCGCTTGTGGCGCGACCATGCCCGCCGCCTGCACCACAGAGTCCGAAATCAGCAGCTCGACCCCCAGCTCCTTGGTTTTGGCCTCCAGCCGACTGGCGGCATTTACTGCGGAGCCGATCAACGTGCGGGGGGCGTTGTCGGTGGTGCCAATTTCCCCCAATACAACGGTTCCGGTATGCAGCCCCATGCCGATACGCACCGGGTCTTCGCCCTCTGAGGCCAGCATCCTGTTAAAGCGCGCCAGGGCGACGCCAATATTGCCCGCGGCAGTGATACCTGCTTGGGCCGACTGTTCCGGGCTGTTCATTTCAAACAGGGCCAACAGCCCATCGCCCATGTATTTGTCGACGGTGCCTCCGGCCATGGTGATTTCAGGCACGATAGCATCAAAGAAGCGGTTCAGCAGAAAGACAATGTCATAGGGCAGCAACCCGGCCGAGCGTGCGGTAAAGCCGCGAATATCTAAAAACAGGACCGCGATGGTTTTTTCAACGCCCTGGGCTGAATGGACCTGGCGGCGTCCTTTTGCCTGGTAGACGCGCTGGATCGACAGCGAGGCAGTTGGCCTGATCTGGCAGGCCAGCCGCACATTATCGCGGGCTTTGATCGCTTTCAGCGTCCGCGCCTCGGCGCTGCTGGGCGGGGCGAGGTTTTCCAGCCCCTTGGTGATTTCGATCCGGCAAGTGGTGCAGCGCCCCTTGCCACCACAAAGCGAGGTATGCGGCATGCCGTTGAGCTGAGAAATCTCCAGTAGGGTAAGCCCGTGTTCGATGGTGATCTGGGTGCCATTTTCATAGCGGATCTGCAGGGATTTCCGTTTGCGGATAAAGCGGCGCAGATAAAAGATCAGCACAGCCGCGCTGAGGAGGGCAATAAACAGCCAAAAGGCAAAATCATAGATCTCATATAGGCGGGCAAAGGCCGTGTTATTCGGCCAGTTAAAACTGTCGCGGATCACCGAGGCATTGCCGGGGCGGATAAAGACTGACCAGATGCGACGGCCTTCGGTCAGCAGTCCGGCCAGGGCAAGAGAGGGCACAAGAACGGCCAGGCCGATCATGTAGGGCAACAGCCGGGACCACCAGTCGGTGATCCGCAGCCACATATGCAGCCCAATACAGCCATGCACCCAGACCACCAGCAGCAGCAGATACTGTTGCCAGATCTCTGGGGAATTCCACATCAATAATATGATCGAGGGCATGTCGTCATCTAGCCCATAGGCGCTGGATGCATAGCTGGTGAAGATCAGGTGCTGGATCAATTGCAGAGGGATCAAAAGCCCCAGGATCAACTGCAGTGCTTGTGCCGGGCTCATCCGTAGGGTTCTGCGGCTGGCAACCTGCCACAGGGCCAGGGAGAAATGCGTGAAAAGCGCGGAAAACAACAGTATCTGGCCAGGTGGGTGGCCGGTGAGCAGGCGACGGAATTCCTGCACCTGAAACATGAAATCAGCAGAGACCAGCCCGGCGGCAATATTCAGGAAATGCAGCAAAGCATAGGCAAGCAGAAACACACCGCTCACCGTGCGGCTGCGTTGAATGAGATCCCCACGCCAGAGTACATGTGTCACGCGAACGGCCCCTTCAATTGCACCACGTCAAGGTGTTGGAACTCCCTGGGCAGGTCAAGGTATTTTGGCAGTCTGGAAAAGGGGCAGGGCAGACCGGTCCCGCGGTCTGATGGTCTGGTCGACCAAAAAAGCTATTGGTCGACCAGCAAACGCGCAGCTGTGTCCCCCGGCCTGTCGCAGGCTTCACTGGGGGATTGGGTTTAGTCTTCCTGTTCGGCCAGGAACCGTTCCGCATCCAGCGCCGCCATGCACCCCATACCGGCCGATGTCACCGCCTGGCGGTATTTGTGGTCGGTCAGATCGCCGGCGGCAAAAACGCCGGGCACCGAGGTTTCGGTGGTGCCGGGTTTAACCGAGACATAGCCGCCATTGTGCAGCTCCAGGGTGTCTTTCACCAGCTCATTGGCGGGCGCGTGGCCGATGGCCACAAAGACGCCCTTGCAGGGGATATCGGTGATTTCACCCGTCTTTACGTTTTTGACCTTTATTCCTTCGACGCCCAGGGGGCTGTCGGTGCCATAGACTTCTTCCAGCTGATGAAACCACAGGGGCTCGATCTTTTTGTTCTTGAACAGGCGGTCCTGCAGGATCTTTTCTGAGCGCAGCTCGTCGCGGCGGTGCACCAGGGTGACCTTGGAGGCAAAGTTGGTCAAAAACAGCGCTTCTTCAACGGCGGTGTTGCCGCCGCCGATGACCACGATCTCCTGACCGCGATAGAAGAACCCGTCGCAGGTGGCGCAGGCCGAGACGCCAAAGCCTTTGAATTTTTCTTCGGTTTCCAGCCCCAGCCATTTGGCACGGGCGCCGGTGGCCAGGATCACCGCATCAGCGGTATAGGTGGTGCCGCTATCGCCTTTGGCCACAAAGGGGCGCTGGGAGGTGTCCAACGAAGTAATGATGTCGCCAATGATGTCGCAGCCCATGGCCTTTGCGTGGTCCTGCATGCGGATCATCAAATCCGGCCCCTGCACCTCACTATCACCGGGCCAGTTTTCCACCTCGGTGGTGGTGGTCAGCTGACCGCCGGGCTCGATGCCCTGAACCAGAACCGGCTCCAGCATGGCGCGGGACGCATAGACGCCGGCGGTATAGCCTGCCGGGCCGGAGCCAATGATCAGAACCTTGGTGTGACGCGTGTCGCTCATCTCGTATCCCCAAATTTGCAAGCTAGGCTGCACATGATGCTATAAGTGGTGGCTGCGGCCACCGTCGCCATTGCATATAGCGGCAGGGCTGCGGCTCTTAAACCCCTGATGACGCGCCAGGGGCACGGCAGGAGCCCGCAGGGATCACGCTTTTGCGATTTTGGCACCGCCCCGTTTGCCGCCCGTATTGGCGCTTGTATCTGGCTGTTGCAAAGATTAGGTCGCCTCTGTGAAATAATATTGCGTGGCCCTGCGGCGGTGCTATAAGAAACGAAAATCGACAGGAGCTTTTCATATGGTCACAACCCGTCTTGATCCGATTGATCGCAAGATACTCTCGGAATTGCAGGCCGATGGGCGCATGACCAATGTCGAACTGGCCAAGCGGGTCGGCATTTCGGCCCCGCCCTGTCTGCGCCGCGTCCGTGCGCTGGAAGAGGCTGGCCTGATAGGCGGCTACCACGCAGAGGTCAACGCCCGGGAGCTGGGCTTTGAGGTGCAGGTTTTTGCCATGGTCGGGCTGGAAAGCCAGGCCGAAGCAGAGCTTTCCGCCTTTGAGGAACAGTGCCGCAGCTGGCCGCTGGTGCGCGAATGTCATATGCTGAACGGGGAGGTGGATTTCATTTTGAAATGTGTCTCGCCAGATCTCAGCACCTTTCAGAGCTTTCTGACCTCAGAGTTGTTGACCACACCCAATGTGGCCAGCGTCAAGACCTCGCTGGTTATTCGCGGCGCCAAGGATGAACCAGGTGTTCCCTTTGATGTGCTGGAAGAGCGCCTGCAACGGGAAGCCTGAGGGCGGATAAACCCCAACCTGGTCCCAGACCGCAGCCTGGTATCGGCGCAGTGGTGCTTTATGCTTTAGGGCGCCAAAGCACAGGCTCCCCCGGCATCCCCCGAGTGCGCGCACTAGCCCCGCAGCGGGCTATCTGTTGCTTCGGCTGCCCGCGCGTAGGCCAGTGGGCCAAATCCGCTCAGCGAATCCACATGGCTAAAGAGATTGAAGTAGAGCGTCTTGATCGCATAGCTCACCAGCTTTAGCGCCTCCGGGCCGGGGTGATAGGTCTCAAACTCTAACCCGCCGACTTTGATCACCGCATGTTTTGGCAGACAAAGGTGGAACAGGTCGACCACGGTGGGGGGCGCGGTTTCAAAGATGTTCATGCCATCGCGGAATTCTTCTGCCAGGGTCAGCAGCAGCGGTGTACCGGTGGTGCCGCGCATCTGCGGCGGCATGCGCAGCAGCCGTGCCGCCGGTCCGGCCACAACGCAGGAGGCGGGCTTTTGCAGCCCCAGACTGTCGGGCATGAAACTGGTCAGCCGATGGCAGCGCCCCTTGGCATCACTGCGCGAGGGAACCAGGCTGGTGGAGCCTTTCCAGATCAGCGGCTGGCTGCCGCCACCCTGGGTGAGGATTTCGTCGCCGGGCAGCAGGTCTTCAACCGCAATGGGCCCCTGGGTGGTTTCCACCAAAGAGCCCCGTGTAAAGGCGCAAAAAGCATCCTCAAAGATCGGCAGGGCGGGGGCGATGTGGCGGGTCTCAGCGATGCCGCCATTGGGCAGCAGGCTGCTGACCTCATAGCGCCGTAACTGCGTTTTGTTGGGCAGGCGCAGCGCGGCGGGATCTTGCAAAAGTGCGCTGCTTTCTGCGGCCTTGGCAGCGGCCTGTTGCAGGGAATGCGGAAGTGTCATTGGCTTAAGACCTTTCTGGCAAAACACGTCAGGGGCGCGCGCCCTCCATCGGCAGAAAATGGAGAGACCTGGCGCCGGGGAGGCAGGCCAGGGATGGGGGCCTGAAACTGGCCAGAGAAGTGCGCTGTGTTCTGCATCGTAAAAATGTGCACGACGGTGCCTTGTATGTAATGTCTCAACGGCCCAGAAGGTGCTGCAAGGGAGCTGACCTGGAGGTTGGTTCCGTAAAGACTGTGGCGGGTATTGACTAAAAAAGGGTCACCGCAAACGGAGGGCCTTGGCGGGATCCGGGGGCTGCAGCGGGCTCATATAAAATTCCATGAGACAGTCTGACTTGGGCTGCGCGGATCTTTGGCCACAGGAATCCGCGCTTAGGCGCGTTTCAACCGCGCTGCGGCAGGCAGGTCTTTTTGCGATGTTCGCCGCTGGACCAGATGCGCCTCACGGACCGATCCTCGGCTCCAGGGCATTTTCGTAGTCTCTGATTTTGCAGTCGAAATTGCCGATTTCAAAAACCGTTCTCTGGCTTTCATTGTGCGTCTCCTACCTGGGATGAGCGGTGCTGTCGCGGCTCTGTTGATCCCTTTATCGGTAATCATTACGCCCAGAATGTGGCTCATCGGTGGAATTGTGTGACTGCCCGCCAGGCAGAGCCGCACCAGACGCAGGTCTGGCGTGCGCGGCGTCAAGTCATTATGTTTTATATAAAATTCTTGGCGCTTTTAGAAAAATCCCGGCTGGTAAGCCGGGGGATTTGGGCAAAAATGGCGCAGCACTGCCCAGATCTGCCCTCACAGGGTGATGCAGGAAATTAACCTTCCGTAGTCGGCTTCGCCAGCATGGGTGGTGCGGCGGTAGGAGTAAAACAGCTCTGCATTGCTGTAGGTGCAGTGGCGTGTCCATTCGGCCTGACCAATGCCCGCCTGCCGCAGCAGGTGCAGCCCCAGGCCAGGCAGGTCAAACTGATAGCGCCCCTCCCGGCCCTGGGCAAAGAAACGGCTATGATCCGGGTCTTTTTGCAGAAAATCGTCAAAGAACTCAGGGCCGACCTCATAGGCGCGTTGCGAGATCGAGGGGCCAATGACCGCGCAGGTCTTGGCACGGTCTGCGCCCAGATCCTCCATCGCCTGCAATGTTGCCTCCAACACCCCGTCAAGCGCCCCGCGCCAGCCGGCATGGGCCGCACCAATGACCCCGGCCTCTGCGTCGGCAAACAGCACGGGCTGGCAATCCGCTGTCAGAATACCCAGCGCCACACCGGGGGTGTTTGTGACCATTGCGTCGGCGCGGGGGCGCGCTGCGGTGGGGCCGGTGATGACGGCCACATCCGGGGAATGAATTTGATGCACGCCAACCAGCGCCGTGGGGGCCACATTCATCGCCTCGGCGACACGGGCGCGGTTGAGCGTCACCGCCCCACGTTGGTCGCTGGAACCAACGCCGCAGTTTAACCCCTGAAAAATTCCCGAGGAGGCACCGCCGCGACGGGTGAAAAACCCGTGGTGCACAGTATCCAACAGCTCAGAGGTGAGTATTTCCAGCGTCATGCATTTAATCCTGGTGGTGGGGCGATATTGGCCGGGGTCAGACCCAGTACTTTGAACAGGTTTCCCATTTCCGTCGGATGCGTCAACCGTCGATGTGCCGCGATCAGGCTTTCCAGCGCCGCGCCCTCCAGCCCTGCGGCCAGCGCGCGGGCGCGATCGGTGATGCCGAGCCGTTCCAGAAACACGCCCTGCGGGGTGAGTTTGCTATAGGCGCAGCCCGCCCCTGCCGCGACAGAGCAGAGCACCTCAAAATCAACATGGGCGGTCAGATCTGCCTCGCCCGGGGTTTGCAGCGGGTCGATGGGCGCATGGGCTTTTAGCGCTTGCAGAGTATCGCCCAAAGAGCGCCAATCGCCGTAGTCGATGATCAAGGCGCCGCCGCCCTGGCTGGCAATGCGCTGGGCCAAAGCGGCGGTGATGGGGGCGGTTGCCGGGCTCAGCTCGACCAGGTCATCGGCTTTGGTGTCCTGCAGGCGGTGCTCCAACGCAGGTTGCGGCGCTTCTGGTCCCAGTCCAAAGCTCAGACTATTGGCCACCAGGCCAACACGTTTTTCGCGCCAGCCGTCGCTGTCGCGGACAAATTGGCGGATGGGCAGGGCGTCGAAAAACTCATTGGCGACCAGAAACAGCGGCTGATGTGGCAGCGCGTCGACGCTATCGACCCAGGTGACGTCATAGCCTGCCAGCGCTTGTGCCTGTTGCTGTTGCAGGGCGGGCGAGGCCTCAACCAGATACAGCCTGAGCCCTGCGTGAAAGCCGGGCACACCGCGGGTGGCCCGCAGCAGATCCGCCATCAGGGTGCCGCGTCCGGGGCCGAGCTCTGCCAGGGTAAAGGGGGCGGGCGCGCCCTGATCCAACCAGCACTGGGCCAGGGACAGGCCGATGAGCTCACCAAACATCTGGCTGATTTCCGGCGCGGTGGTGAAATCCCCCTGGGCGCCAAAAGGGGTTTGGCTGGTGTAATAGCCCAGGTCGGGGTGCAGCAGGCATTCGCTCATATAGTCGGCCAGGCTGATGGGGCCGTCGCTGCTGATCCGGGCTATTAACTGGTCTTTTAGGGGGCTCATGGGGCCGGATCCGGGCTGGGTTTGCGCCGCAGGGCAAAATAAAGCCCCAGCGCGATCATCGGCACGGAAAGGGCTTGCCCCATGGTGAGCCCATAGCCCCCCAGCTGCCAGGCCAGGCCCAGGGGATTGCCGGGGGTGACAAACTGCGCATCGGGCTGGCGAAAGAATTCGACAATAAACCGGGCCAGGCCATAGCCGGCCAGAAACACGCCCAGGTTCAAGCCGGGCCGCAGCAGGCTTTGGCGTCGCCAGGTTAGCCAGATCAGCACCGCGCCGAGCAGCAACCCCTCCATCGCGGCTTCATAGAGCTGCGAGGGGTGGCGGGCGCAGAGCTCTCCCAGGGCCTGACCGCAGGCCTGAGCCGCCTGTCCGGGAAAGGCGACGCCCCAGGGCAGATCGGTGGGGCGGCCCCAGAGCTCGGCATTGATGAAATTGGCCAGACGCCCCAGCAGCAGCCCGGCCGGAACCGTATAGGCTACCAGATCAGCCATCTGCAGTTTGGAAACCCCGTGGCGGTGAGCATAGGCCCAGGCCGCGACAATGACCCCGAGCAGGCCACCATGAAAGGCCATGCCGCCCTGCCAGATCCGCAGGATCTCGCTGGGATGCGACAGGTAGTAGCCGGGCTGGTAGAACAGCACAAACCCTAGACGCCCGCCGAGAATCACCCCCAGAATGATCCAGGTCAGCAGATCTTCGACCTGTTCGGGGCGCATCGGTGGCTTTTGCCCCGGCCAGAGCGCAGGCGATTTGAGCGCGCTGACAGCGAGGCGCCAGGCAATCACAATGCCTGCGATATAAGCCAAAGCGTACCAACGCAGGGCAAACTCCATGCCAAACAGGGGAATCGAGAAAATCTCGGGCGAAATGTCGGGGAAGTGGATCATGGCCTGCATGTGGTCCTGAATGCCTTTGCGCGCAATTGAAAGTCAACGGCTTGCCCGCGACCCTTTGCGCCTCCATATAGGGGGAATGAGTGATACGGAGAAGATGATGCAGAGCCGAAACAAGATCATGGACGACATTTCGCAGCTGATGACCAATGCAATGGGCGTGGCCCAGGGCGCAAAGGACGAGGCAGAAACCGCGATGAAGAGCCTGATGGACCGCTGGCTGGCGGATCACGATTTTGTCACCCGTGAGGAATTTGATGCTGTGCGCGCTATGGCTCAGAAAGCGCGGGAAGAGAATGAAGCCCTGAAGGCGCGCCTGGACGCGCTTGAGAATAAAGGCTGACAATCCTGTGTATCCTGGCGGGAGAACGGCGGAGCTTTCAGTTTGAAATAGTCCCGGCTGGAGAAGGCCCTGTTGTGACATGTCGGGCCTGCGGGGCACCAGGAGGTGCCTGTCTTGCTGCAGAAGCTGCCTGTGCCGCTTCAGAGCTGTTGGCCGCATCAAGCCGAGATCTGGGTTGCCTCCGGCGGAGGTATTTTTAGAAAGATGAAACACAAGTCTCTGTAGAGGTCTCCGTTTCGGTGTTGGCCTGAGGTTGCTGTAGGCCAGTCTTGTTGTGGACCTGTGGTTGATGTGGCCTTGTCCCGGCACGGAGCCTGCTTGGGGGCTGGTGCAAAGCGCTGCGGCGCGTCACCGGGTGGGCGGCTGCCGATCAGAGCAGGGTAGGGGCCATTGGCCGGCCTGCCGCGCCCGTTACGTTAAGTGGCGTAATCTGGAACCAGGCGCTGGAGTTTCTCCAAACAGCATATTTGGCGCGCAAAAGTGCCGATATCTTGCGGCCCACAGTTATTCGTCCACAACTTATTGAAGATATCCCCAAATAAAGGGTTGCCAGAGTCTACACCCCTTGCCACCATATCTAGTATGGAGGCGGGGATGCTCCCCGGTCCGTTGACCAGAAACCTAGCTGTAGGGGGTAAAATCGGTCCCAACGGCTAGAGACCTGAGAGGTGAGACATGGCCCTTTCCGAATTTCATCTGGACGACGATATTCACCCGATTGATATTGTCGAAAACCTGGCGGCCCATCACGACTGGGATTTTGATCGTATCGGGGATGACCAGATTGCCATGGCGGTAGAAGGCCAGTGGCGTACCTATTCACTCACCCTGGCCTGGTCGGCCTATGAGGAAACGCTGCGACTGGTTTGTAGCTATGAGATGGAACCGCCTGCGCCCAAGATCCCGCAGCTATATGAGTTGATCAATCTGATGAATGATCAATGCTGGGCGGGGGGCTTTACCTATTGGGCTGATCACAAGGTGATGCTGTATCGCTATGGGTTGGTTCTGGCCGGTGGACAGTCTGCCAGCCCGGAGCAGGTTGATGCGATGATCCATGCGGCTGTGTCCAATTGCGAGCGCTACTATCCGGCGATTCAGCTTACTACCTGGGCAGACAAATCCCCGCATGAGGCAATACAGGTTGCCATTGCAGAGGCCTATGGTCGGGCGTAAGTCTCTGTGCTGAGAAGACAATTGAGTGGCAAAGGGTGAGCGGATGATCACAAGTGATATTGAAACACGTGGGCTGGTGCTGCTGGGCTGTGGCAAGATGGGCTCGGCCATGCTGGCGGGCTGGCTGAAGGGGGGATTGCCTGCCTCTTCGGTCTGGGTGCTGGATCCCAACCCGTCAGACTGGCTGCAGGCCACGGGTGTACATATCAATGTCGACCTGCCGGCGATGCCTGCCCTGGTTCTGGTTGCGGTCAAACCGCAGATGATGGGCGACGCCTTGCCAAAATTGCAGGCGCTGGGCAATGGCGAGACGCTGTTTGTTTCGGTTGCGGCGGGGACATCAATCACCAGTTTTGAGGAAACCCTGGGGGCGCAGACCCCCATTGTGCGCGCCATGCCCAATACTCCGGCGGCCATTGGTCAGGGGATCACGGCGATCATCGGCAATGACCATGCTTCGGCAGCAAATCTGGATATGGCTGAGGCCCTGCTGGCGGCGATTGGCCAGACCGTGCGGCTGGACAGTGAGGCGCAGATGGATGCCGTCACCGGGGTCAGTGGCTCTGGTCCGGCCTATGTGTTTCATTTGATTGAGACCCTTGCCGCCGCTGGCGAAGCACAGGGGCTGCCCGCAGATCTGGCGATGCAATTGGCCAAGGCGACGGTTGCCGGGGCCGGGGCACTGGCGCAGGCGGCCGAGGAAACTCCCAGCCAGCTGCGCGTCAATGTCACCAGCCCCAATGGCACCACCCAGGCGGCGCTTGAGGTGCTGATGAATGAAGAGAGCGGCTTTCCCGATCTGCTGACCCGCGCGGTGGCGGCGGCGACCCAGCGCTCCAAGGAGCTGTCCCGTGGCTGAGATTACATTTGACGACTTTCTGCAGGTGGATATTCGCGTCGGCGAGGTGATCCGGGCCGAGGCCTACCCGGAGGCCCGCAAACCGGCGATCAAGATCTGGATCGACTTCGGGCCCGAGATTGGCGAGAAAAAAACCTCGGCCCAGGTGACGGCGCATTACACCCCCGAGGGGCTGATTGGCAAACAGGTGATGGCAGTGGTGAATTTTCCGCCGCGCCAGATTGGCAAATTCATGTCAGAGGTGCTGGTGCTGGGCCTGCCGGATGAGGCTGGAGAAATCCGGCTGGTTGGCCCCGATGGTCCGGTGCCTTTGGGTGGTAGGATGCATTGACGATGAAACTGTTGATTACCCGCCCGATGACTGCGGCGGTAGAGGCGCGGGCGCGGGCAGAGTTTGACGTGGTGATCCGTTCGGAGACCACGGTGCTAAGCCATGACGAGATGGTCAGCGCGCTGCGGGACTATGATTTGGTGATGCCAACGCTGGGCGATGGCTTTGATGCTGGGGTCTTTGCAGAGGTTGCAGAGCCGCGGTGCAGGCTTTTGGCCAATTTTGGCGTTGGATTTAACCACATAGATGTGGCGGCGGCCTCTGCTGCTGGGGTTTTGGTCAGCAATACGCCAGGTGCTGTGACCGATGCGACGGCGGATACCGCCCTGACCCTGCTCTTGATGTCTGCGCGTCGCGCCGCTGAGGGCGAACGTCTGGTGCGCAGTGGCGACTGGCCGGGATGGCATCCGACGCAGATGCTGGGCCAGCATGTGACCGGCAAGACGTTGGGTGTGATCGGCATGGGGCGCATTGGTGCGGCTATTGCCCGGCGCTGCCACTTTGGTTTTGGCATGCAGGTATTTTACACCGCGCGCAGTGACAAATCCCCGGGCTTTCCTGTCACGCGATTGCCGGATTTGCAGCAGCTGGCGGCGGCGGTGGATTTTCTCGTGGTGGCGGTCCCCGGCGGCGCAGAGACGCGGCATCTGGTGGATGAACATGTGCTGGCAGCGATGCAGCCCCACGCCCATCTGATCAACATCGCGCGCGGCGAAGTGGTTCAGCAGCAGGCCTTGGTTGCGGCTTTGCAAGAACAGCGTATCGCCGGAGCGGGCCTGGATGTCTATGAGTTCGAGCCAGAGGTGCCGCAGGCACTGCGGGATCTTGATAATGTGACGCTGCTGCCGCATCTGGGCACCGCAACCGAAGAGGTGCGGAGTGATATGGGGCATATGGCCTTGGACAATATCGCCGCCTTTGTGGCAGGAGCGCCCCTGCCAAACGCGGTCTAGTTCTCAGCAGCGACAGCGGCGCGCCAGTGGCGGCGGCACAAAGAGACATAGCTTTCATTGCCGCCGATCTGGACCTGGTCGCCCTTGGTGATGGCGCGGCCTGTGGCATCTTGACGGATCACCATGGTCGCCTTCTTGCCGCAATGGCAGATTGTGCGCACCTCGCGCATTTCATCGGCCAGCGCCAAGAGGGCAGCTGAGCCGGGAAACAACTGCCCCTGGAAATCCACGCGCAGCCCGTAGCACAGCACCGGCACCCGAAGATCGTCCACCACCCGGGCCAGCTGCCAGACTTGATCGCTGGTCAGAAACTGGGCTTCATCCACAAAGATACTGGCGACGTCACTTTCAGCAAGACGTGCTTTGATCTTGGCAAACAGGTCTTCGCCGGGGGCAAAGGTGTCGGCCGCTTCACTGATGCCAATGCGCGAAGCGATTCTCCCTTCGCCCGCACGCGAGTCGATCTGCGCCGTCAGCAGATAGGTATCCATGTGGTTTTCGCGGTAGTTATGAGACGCCTGCAACAGAACCGCCGATTTTCCGGCGTTCATGGTCGAGTAGTTGAAATAGAGCTTTGCCATGCCGTCCCCTTACTGCGTCACAGACAGCGGGAGCAAGAGGTAGGCGCGGGGCAATTGCGAAAATCTCATAGTAGATGACCGCTGCAGCTGGGGGACTTTGGCAGGGTGAAAATCCCAGACCAAAAGGATCTGAACCTCTGGAGGATTTAGAATAATGTCACTTATTATTAATGTGTTAAGCGGAATCCAGATCGTTTTTCTGGCGTGATTTTGCAGGCGGCGCGCGATGGTCATACCCTCCCTGACACCCAGGACCTGCTGTCCAAGGGTTGGTCGGCATAAGATGCCGACACATCAGGAAGGGTACTTAGGCGAATAACGTTGCCCACTCTAAAAGCACGGGGAAATGTATCCCGTGTCATAACCAAACCCACTCACTAAGTTGGCTCTGAAACACCTTGGCGGGCCAGAATATACCCACCGTTACTTGCTAAATCCCTGAAAACCTTAGGGATGGTGAAATATTAGCAAATACTTTACAACATCATCATGGGAAATTATTCCCGACCTTCCCCTTTTGGCACGGCATGGCTGGTGAGAATTTATGGCAGAGATTGGTACCTACCTGAAAAAGCATACTGAGGCCCTGGTAAAGGATGTTGGGATCGAGGCAGCCTGCCAGATCACCGGTAAGTCCAAGGCGACTTTGGGACGATATTATTCCGACAATTCAGAACATACGGACCGGTTTATGCCGGTTGATGCCGTGGCTAAGCTGGAGAAAGAGGCTTCCTATCCGCATGTGACCTCTGCGCTGGCGGATCTGAAAAACATCACGCTGTCCTACGGCACCACAGCCGGCAGCAACAGCGATGGCAGCAACACCGCCCGCAGCGGTGGGGTGAATGCCGATGTGATCGCGCTGAGCCAGCGATTTGCTTTTTTGATGAGCGAGTATCAAACCGCCATCGAAGACGGGATTATCACAGTGAATGAGGCCAAGAGGCTGCTGCGGGAAACAGTCATGCTGCAACATGTGCTGCTCGACATGAAGCTCCACCTCGAAGAAGAAAGCACCTAGACCAGTAGGGTTGAATGCTTTGCAGCAGGTTTTCTGCGCGCCAGTGGCGCGCAGTTTTTGTTTACGGGCAATCCTGTCTTAGGCGCTGTGGCGGCGCAGAATTACCGACCCAACAGAGTAGCCCGCACCAAAGGAACAGATCAGCCCCAGATCGCCTTCGCCGAGATCTTCGGAGTATTTTGAGAAGGCAATAATCGAGCCTGCAGAAGAGGTATTTGCATAGTCTTGCAGGATATTGGGCTGCTCATCCGCAGCAGGCGTCCGCCCCAGGGTCTTTTTGCCAATGAAGTCATTCATGGATTTATTGGCCTGATGCAGCCAGAGCCGTTTCAGCGCATCGCGCTGGATGCCTTCATCTGCCATATGGTTGGCAATATGCTGGCTGACCATAGGCAGCACTTCCTTGAACACCTTGCGGCCATTCTGCATGAACTGCATATCGCGCCGATCTTCCACGCCATCGGGACGCGAGCGACGCAGAAAGCCGTTATTGTTGCGGATATTGTTGGAGAACTCAGTGGCGCAGCGGGTTGAGATCACCTCGAAATGGTCGCCTTTGGCATTCTCGATCCGTTCCACCAGGGTGGCGGTTGCCACATCGCCAAAGATAAAATGGCAATCGCGGTCGCGCCACTCCAGATGGCCGGAACAGATCTCTGGGTTGACCACCAGGGCGGCGCGAATGCTGCCCGAGCGGATCATATCAACGGCGGTCTGAATGCCAAAGGTGGCAGAGGAACAGGCAACATTCATGTCAAAGGCAAAGCCCTTGATTCCCAACAGGTCCTGGATTTCGATGGCAACCGCAGGGTAGGCGCGTTCCATATTGGAGGCGGCACAGATCACCAGATCAACGTCCTCGGCGGTCTTTCCGGCTTGTTTTAGCGCCTTTTTGGCCGCGTCCAGAGCGATTTCTGCCATAATGCCGGGTTCTGAATCATCACGTTGGCGCAGCTGCGGGTACATGATTTCGGGGTCGAGAATACCCTTTTTATCAAGCACATAGCGCTGTTCGATACCAGAAGCTTTAAAGATGAACTCCTCCGAGGACTGCGGCAGGGCGGTAAAGCTGCCTGCAGCGATGGCCTCGGCGTTTTCGGCGTTTATCCTGTCGGCATAGGCGTTATAGGCCTCGACCAGCTCAGCATTGGTGATGGTTTCGGAGGGGGTGAAGACCCCGGTGCCGGTAATTGCGGCTGTGTACATGACAGAGACCCTATGGGGAAGAAACGCTACATTTGTGGCGCTTTTTTTACCCAAAGGTCAAGGTTTACGACGGGGCTGGTTGCCGGGTTTTGGCAACAGAAGTGTGATGTTCATCACATGAAAGGTTCAGCGACTGAACTATAGCATGGGAATCACCAGAAATTGATCCGGTCCAAAATGTCAAAAACCGCACCGCCCACCACTGTTGACCAGCAGGCCAGCCCTGAAATGAGGGTATTGCTTGCGATGTTCGCGCTATACTGGCGTATGGAAGATGCCCTGGGAAAACAGGAAATCATCAGCGGCCTGGGACGGGCGGAATGCTATCTTTTGCTGCAGCTGGACCACCCGCGTCGCCTGGGAGAGCTGGCAAAGACATTGATGCTGGTGCCCTCTAGCGTGACCATGGCCGCCGACCGGCTTGAACAGGATGGCCTGGCAGTGCGGCTGCGTGATGCCCAGGACCGACGTGCCTTTTTGCTGCAGCTCACCGCCAAGGGCCGCAGCCTGCGCGCGGCGCTGGAAAAGCGGGCAGAGCAGGCCTTTCGCGAGATTTGTGACCTTAATGACGACGATATACAGAAATTTTCTGTGTTATCAGATAAACTACAAAAGACGTTTTTGGGGGCTGCCAACCGCTGTCCCGGCAAGGAGAGATAAGACATGCCCCTATTGCAAAAGATAGCCGTGGCTCTGATGCCGGTATTGGCCGGTCCAGCGTTGCTGGTGGCTGGGATCACCGCGCCCGCAGCTGTGCAGGCGGAAGAGGTGCTCAAGCCGGTGAAACTGATGACAACGCAATCTGGCACCCGCTTGCTGGAACGGCAGTTCTTTGGCCAAGTGGCGGCCAAACAGACGGTTGATCTGGCTTTTCAGGTGCCCGGACAGGTGATGCGCTTTCCGGTTGCCGAAGGCTATATTGTGCCCCAGGGGCAGCTGATCGCTGAATTGGATCTGGAACCTTTTGAACTGAACCTGGAACAGGCGCGGCTGCAAAAAGAACAGGCTGACAGAACTGTCAGCCGTCTGGAGCAGTTGAAAGGCACCGTGAGTGCGGTCTCGATTGAAGATGCCCAAACCCAGGCTGGGCTGGCGCAGGTGGCCCTGCGCAATGCGGAATATGAACTGCGCCATGCCACCTTGAACGCCCCGTTTGAGGCCCTGGTCTCCACCCGCGAAGTGGAGAATTTCACCACCGTTGCGGCGGGGGCGCCAATTGTGCGCCTGCACGACATGTCAGAGCTGCATATCGAAGTGGATGTGCCGGAGGTGCTGTTTCAGCGCGCCGATCGCGGTGACAATGTTGAAACCATCGCCATCTTTCCCGGCAGCGACGAAAGCTTTCCGCTTCAGATCCTCGAATTCACCGCGGAGGCCAGCAATATTGGCCAGACGTTTCGGGTGACCTTTAGCATGCAGCCCCCAGAGGGCCGCCAGATCCTGCCGGGGGCCTCTGCCTCGGTGCGGGTCAAGGTTGATACCGGTGAACAGGGAATTCTGGTGCCTTCCACCGCGATTGTGACCACACCTGAAGGCGACACCGGCGTTATGGTTTTTACCCCCAAAGGCGGCGAGACCGGCGAGGTGACTTGGGTCAAGGTTGAGCTGGTGGCAACCCAACATGGCGATTTTGCCATTTCTTCCGGTCTGCAAGGTGGGGAGGAAATTGTCTCTACCGGTGGCAGTGCCCTGATCGACGGACAAAAGGTCCGCCGGTTCAGCGGCTTTACGAACTGAGGCTGAGAACATGGATATCGCACGCGCCTCGATTGACCGGCCGCTTTACACCTGGATCATCATGCTGGTGGCCTTGCTGGGCGGCATCTGGGGGTTTTTGAACCTCGGACGGCTGGAAGACCCGGCCTTTACTATCAAACAGGCGGTGGTGGTTACCCACTACCCCGGGGCCAGCGCCGAACAGGTGGCGCGCGAAGTCACCGAGCCGCTGGAATCCGCCATTCAGAAAATGGGGGAAGTCAAAACCATCACCTCGATCAACCGCCCCGGCAACTCGTTGATCGAAGTGGAGATGCAAGACACCTATGATGGCACCGAGTTGCCAGCCATCTGGACCGATCTGCGCGCCAAGATCCGCGATGCCGCGCGGGGGCTGCCGGATGGGGTGTCGCAGCCCTATGTCAATGACAGCTTTGGCGATGTGTTTGGCCTGTTTTATGCGGTCACCGCCGAAGGCTACACCGATGCGGAACGCCACGAGCTCGCCACCTTCCTGCGTCGTGAGCTGCTGGCAGTGGACGGTGTCGCCGATGTCGAGATCTCAGGCCTGCCGGATGAGGCGGTTTTTGTTGAGCCTGACATGGCGATTTCGGTCAATCAGAATATCTCGATTGCGGCCATTGCCAACTCTATTGCCACCTCCAATACGGTGCGCTCCGGTGGGTATCTGGACGGTGACGCCGCCGAAAACCGCATCAGCGCCCCGGAAGGCTCGGATACCGTGTCCGAGATTGCGGGTCTGTCTATTGGCGCCCAGGGGGAGGTGATCAATGTTGTCGACATGGCAAAGGTTTACCGGGGGCGAACCAGCAACCCCGACCTGATGATCCGCTTTAACGGCGTCGAAGCCTTCACGCTTGGGATCGCGGGTCTGGCCAGCGAAAACATCGTTGAGGTGGGCAACCGGGTCGATGCGCGTCTGGCAGAGCTGGATACACAAATTCCCTTTGGGGTGGCGCTTTTGCCGATTTACCAGCAGCACCTGGTGGTGGATCAGGCCTCCAATGACTTTTTGGTCAACCTGGCGACCTCGGTTGCAATTGTTGTAGCGGTTCTGGCCCTGTTCATGGGCTGGCGGGCGGCTGTGGTCGTTGGCGCCACGCTGTTGTTGACGGTTGTTGGCACACTTTTGTTCATGAACCTGTTTTCCATTGAAATGGAACGGATTTCCCTGGGCGCACTGATCATTGCTATGGGGATGCTGGTGGATAACGCCATTGTTGTTGCCGAAGGTATGCAAATATCCATGCAGCGCGGGCGCAATTCACGCGATGCCGCGCATGATGCCGCAGCCAAGACCCAGATCCCGCTATTGGGGGCGACGGTGATTGGCATCATGGCCTTTGCCGGCATCGGGCTCAGCCCGGATTCGGCTGGTGAATTCCTGTTCTCGCTGTTTGCGGTGATTGCCATTTCGCTGCTGCTGAGCTGGGTTCTGGCCCTGACGGCGACGCCGATCCTGGGTCATTACTTCTTTAAACAGGGGAAAGAGGGGGGCGCCGATGCCTACGGTGGGCTGCTGTTTCGCGCCTATGGCGGCTTGCTGCGGATCTCGCTCAAGCTGCGCTGGCTGGTGGTGGCCGGGCTTATCGGCCTGACGGTTGTCTGTTTTGCAGCCTTTGGCACCGTCAAACAGCAGTTCTTTCCGAACTCCAATACGCCTTTGTTCTTTGTGCACTACAAGCTGCCACAGGGCAGCAAGATCGAGACGACCTCAGCCCATTTGAAGATTGTCGAGGACTGGCTGTCCAACCGTGACGACGTGGTGGATTTCTCAACCTATATCGGTCAGGGGGCCTCGCGCTTCTTGTTGACCTATGATGCGCAGAAACCAAACCCGAGCTATGGCCATTTGATCATTCGTACGGCGGATATTGCTGCAATTCCCCCCCTTCAGGCCGATCTCGAAGCCTTTGGGCAGGCACAGTTGCCGGAGGGCGAATTCCGTACCAAACGTCTGGTCTTTGGACCCGGTGGCGGTGATCCGATCCAGGTGCGCTTCTCTGGTCCCGACTCAACTGTACTGCGGCAGCTGGGAGAAGTGGCCATGCGTCGCCTCGAGGCGGCGTCGCCCAATATCCTCAACACCCGGCAGAACTGGCGGGAGCGCGAGTTTGTCCTGACGCCGCGCTATGCCACCGACCGGGCACAGACCGCAGGCATTGCCCGCGAAGATATTGCCGATACGCTGTTGTTTTCGACCGATGGGTTGCAGGCGGGCGTGTTTCGCGAGCAGGACCGGCTGATCCCGATTGTGATCCGCCGTCACCAGGGGGACACCTACAACTTCATGGACCAGGTGGTCTATTCCACTACCGCCCAGAAGTTTCTGCCGATGGAGCAGATGATCGACGGGGTGGATCTGGAGCTGGAGGATACCCTGTTGCACCGCCGCGACCGGGTTCCAACCCTCACGGTCGGGGCTGATATCCCTGTCGATTTGACTGCGGCGTCGGTCTTTTCCGAGATCCAGTCTACCATCGAGGAGATGCAGCTGCCGCCGGGCTACACAATGGAATGGGGCGGCGACCATGAAAGCTCGGGCGACGCCAACAAGAGTCTGGGCAAGCAGCTACCGGTGACGGCGCTGATTATGGTGATGATCTCGGTGTTTCTGTTCAATGCCATTCGCCAGCCGATCATCATCTGGCTCTTGGTGCCGATGTCGGTCAACGGCGTGGCCATGGGGCTGTTGGGGACCGGACTGCCCTTTACCTTCACCGCACTTCTGGGGCTGCTCAGCCTGTCCGGCATGTTGATCAAGAACGGTATCGTCCTGGTCGAGGAAATCGACCTGGTGCGCGAAGAGGGTAAGCCCCTGCGCGAGGCCATTGTCGAAGCCTCGGTGTCGCGTCTGCGCCCGGTGATGCTGGCGGCGGTCACCACCATTCTGGGGATGATCCCGCTGTTGTGGGATGCCTTCTTTGTCTCCATGGCGGTGACCATCATGGGCGGCTTGGCCTTTGCCACCGTGCTGACCCTGGTGGCGGCGCCGGTGTTCTACCTGATATTCTTTGCCCGCGACGAAAAGCGCAGGTTGGCAAAGGCCTGAGAATAAAGGCCTGAGAATATTGATCAAAAAACAAAAGGCCCCGTAGATCGGGGCCTTTTTTTGGGTCAGGACCAGTGTGAAAGAGCTGAGCCAAGGTAAGGCGGATCAGTGGAACCCCAGCCTGATCAGCAGGTGAAAAGAGTGGCATAATCTACGCCAGATCTTGTTCAACGGACAGGGAGCAGCTCAGTCTGCGATACAGAGAGTTGCTGAGGCAGGTGCATAAAATAATCCAAGAAACTGGCAATAATACGAAAATTTAAGAGCCTAGGGATATACTGGCGGGCAGGCTATTTACGTCATAAGCCTCAGTATCCGGTCAGGGGACGCGCTATGCACAAAACGACATCTTTGATTTCCGCGACACTCGTCACGATGGCAGTTTGGAGTGGGGGGGCGTTGGCCGCGTCTGACGGGCATGGCGCGGTGGCGGAAGAGGTGCCGAACGCAGTTGTGGAAACACAGCGCGCACATCTGTTGGAAAACACGCTTTTTGCAGGTTTTGGTCCCCAGTCCCCGCGTGATATCGACAGCCCGGCCGGGAGTAACCGCGTGGAGTTTGAAGCGGCCCCTCCCTACACAGAGATGAACCTGTGCAACATCCACTTCCATGAGAATGCGGAACATCGCGGGGGCGAGTTCACCACATATGCCGGCAATGGGGACGGGCATGGCTTTGGCAGTGGCTACAAATACTCAGGCACGCTGAGCCAGACTGAACTCATGCCGCTGGAGCAGGACGTCGGGGTCACCGAACATGGCAGCCTGGTGCCCGGAGACACCATTGAGGTGCACTATGTCCACACCACGGCGCGGGTTGACCCAGGCCCGACCCTTGGGTCCTGTCTCAGCGATGCGATCAAGAACCCACAACTGCGCGTCGAGGCCCAGGTCTATGTGCTGGTCAACGACGAAACCGCGCTGGATTTCACCAAACTCACCCGGCTGCAAAAGCAAAACGGCCTGACCCAGGCCATCAATATTCCCACAGATACCGGTCGGGTGGTGGAGTATTCCGGCTCAACAACCGGTCCCGGCTACAATGAAAAGGGCTCGCCCTTTCAAGTGACCTGGGGCGTGCGGCCCAAGGTTGCCAAGGTCAGCATCCAGTCCGTTGCCAAATGGCTGTCCTACAACAGGTTTGACGAAGACCATGCCCATGGGGTGCGCAATCTGGTGATCAACCGCGACCTGCTGTCTGTGATCGAGCACTAGCCCCCAGACTGATCCGCGCCCCAGTCAGATCCGCGCCCCAGTTAGATCCGGACATTGGGTCTGACCAAGGCAAACACGCGTCTGACCAAGGTAAAACCGGCGGGCGTTGTTTCTTTTTGCAGCGAGGTTAGTATCTTGGCCTGAAAGACTGATGGACGCAGGAGCTCCCCCATGAGGCCAGAGAAAAAACCACTGTTTCGGCGGGTGAACACCAAAACTCACCGGGTTGAGCATGGTGATGGTGGAAAGTCCCGCTGGGAGCGCAACACCAAGGAGACCAAGAGAAATGCCTCCTCGCGCGGGTCGATGCATAAGAAACACCGCCACGGGTTGGACTACACGCCGCTGTATAGGTTCTTGCTGTCAAAGGTGGGGCAGGACTGGGATGATGTCTATAGCGAAGCGGTGGCGCGGCTTGACACGGAAGACCCCATTTTCAGGATGGTTGCGCTGCAGCCAGAGGATGGCGAACGCTACGTGCGCACGGGGGAAAGCACCTATTTCAGCGGCCTGTTTGTCGATGAGGACAATCGCCTCGCGCTGGTCGATCCCGAATTGACGGTGGATCAGATGAAGCCCTGGTGCCCCTGCTGCACCCATACATTTAACGGCGCGCGATTTACACAAAGCTTTGAAGGCCAGGATTGGGACCAGCCAAAAAACGAAACCCCGGCTCAATGAACCGGGGTTTGAATTCTTTGTTTTGTAAACGCGTCACCTAGCCTTGTAGGCTCTTCACTTCCACATCGCCTTCGGCCTGGGCCTTGATCGCCAGCGCAGCCGCATTCGAGGCGGCGGCGGTGGTGAAGTAGGGGATCTTGTCATACAGCGCGACTGAACGCATTTCCTTGCTGTCTTCCACAGCCTGGGCGCCTTCGGTGGTGTTCATCAGCAGCTGCACATGGCCGTCTTTCAGCAGGTCCACCACATGCGGGCGGCCTTCATAGACTTTGTTGACCAGCTCACAGGCGACGCCGTGACCGTCCAGCCATTTGTGGGTGCCACCAGTGGCCATCAGGGTAAAGCCTTGCTCGATCAGCACAGTGGCCGCTTCCAGCATTGGCGCGCCCTTGTCGGCGTCCTTGATGGAGATAAAGGCACGGCCCTCGCTTGGCAGCACCATGCCGGCCCCCATCTGCGCCTTGAGGAAGGCCCGCGGGAAATCGCGGTCCCAGCCCATGACTTCACCGGTGGAGCGCATTTCTGGCCCCAACAGGGTGTCAACGCCGGGGAAGCGGGCAAAGGGTAGCACCGCCTCTTTGACCGAGAACCAGGGCATATCGGGATCAGCCAGGGTCATCGGATCCGCCATTGGGGTGTTCACGTCATAACCGGCATCGGGCTTGTAGGGGCCACGGTGCGGGAAGGCGGTGAGCTTTTCACCTGCCATGACGCGGGCCGCGATGGAGGCGATGGCGCTGTCGGTGGCCTTGGCCACAAAGGGCACAGTACGGCTGGCGCGGGGGTTGACCTCGATCAGGAAGATCACCCCGTCCTTGATTGCAAACTGGATGTTCATCAGGCCGACAACATTCAGCGCCTTGGCCAGCGCATAGGTCTGGGTCTTGATTTCTTCGATTACGTCCTTGGACAGGGAGTAGGGCGGCAGCGAGCAGGCACTATCACCCGAGTGCACGCCGGCCTCTTCAATGTGCTGCATGATGCCTGCCACATGCACGTCAGTGCCGTCGCAGATCGCATCCACGTCCAGTTCCACCGCGCCAGACAGGTAGCTGTCCAGCAGCACCGGGCTGTCACCGGACACCACCACCGCCTCGGCGATGTAGCGGCGCAGCTGATCCATGTCGCGCACGATTTCCATCGCCCGGCCCCCCAAAACATACGAGGGGCGAATGACCAGCGGGAAGCCGATTTCTTCCGCGATTTCCAGCGCTTGCGCATCTGTCGAGGCAATGCCGTTATGGGGCTGCTTGAGGCCGAGGTTGTTGACCAGCTCCTGGAAGCGCTCGCGGTCTTCCGCCAGGTCGATGGCGTCTGGGGTGGTGCCCAGGATCGGAATGCCCTCGTCCTGCAGCGCATTGGCCAGTTTCAGCGGCGTCTGACCGCCAAACTGGACGATGACCCCGTGTAGGGTTCCGTTTTCCTGCTCAACTCGCAGGATTTCCATCACATGTTCAAAGGTCAGCGGTTCAAAATACAAGCGGTCCGAGGTGTCATAGTCGGTCGACACTGTTTCAGGGTTGCAGTTGACCATGATGGTTTCATAGCCCGCGTCCGTCAGCGCATAGCAGGCGTGGCAGCAGCAGTAGTCAAACTCGATGCCCTGACCGATCCGGTTGGGACCACCGCCCAGAATGACGACCTTTTTGCGATCCGAAGGCCGCGCCTCACATTCCACTTCGCCCATCATCGGGGCCTCGTAGGTGGAATACATATAGGGGGTCTGGGCCTCGAACTCGGCGGCGCAGGTGTCGATGCGTTTGAACACAGCGGTGACGCCCTGGGCCACCCGCGCATCGCGCACGGATTTTTCCGAAGCTTCGGTCAGATTGGCTAGGCGGGCATCGGTAAAGCCAAGCATTTTGAGGTGACGCAGAGCTTTCTCACCTGCGGGCAGGCCGTTGCTGCGGACCTCTGCTTCGGCATCAATGATTTCGCGGATACGGTCGAGGAACCAGGGGTCGAATTTGGTGACGCTGTGGATCTCGTCATTTGTCAGCCCATGGCGCATCGCCTGGGCGATGGTGCGCAGCCGGTCCGGGGTTTGCTGGCTGATCGCCTTGATCACCGCAGCCTTGTCGGTCGCAATGTCCCAGGTGCCAATGGTCAGGCCGGGGATTTCAACCTCATCAAAGCCGGTGAGACCCGATTCCATCGAGGCCAGCGCCTTTTGCATCGATTCGTGGATGGTGCGGCCAATAGACATGGCCTCGCCCACGGATTTCATCGCGGTGGTCAGATAGGGCTCGGAGCCGGGGAATTTCTCAAAGGCGAATTTTGGGATCTTGGTGACGACATAGTCGATCGAGGGCTCAAACGAGGCCGGTGTGACCTTGGTGATGTCGTTGTCCAGCTCGTCCAGGGTGTAGCCCACAGCCAGTTTGGCGGCGATCTTGGCAATCGGGAAGCCGGTGGCCTTGGAGGCCAGCGCCGAGGAGCGCGACACCCGTGGGTTCATCTCAATGACCACCATACGGCCATCAGCAGGGTTCACCGCCCATTGCACGTTGGAGCCGCCAGTTTCGACACCGATCTCACGCAGCACGTTGATCGAATGGGTCCGCATGATCTGGTATTCTTTATCCGTCAGCGTCAGCGCCGGGGCCACGGTGATCGAATCCCCGGTGTGCACGCCCATGGGATCGATGTTTTCAATGGCGCAGACGATGATGGCGTTATCCGCCTTGTCGCGGACCACCTCCATCTCAAATTCTTTCCAGCCCAGCAGGCTCTCGTCGACCAGGATCTGATTGACCGGCGAGGCATCCATGCCGGTGCGGCAGAAGTGCTCGTAGTCTTCCCGGTTATAGGCAACGCCACCGCCGGTGCCGCCCATGGTAAAGGCGGGACGGATGATCGCGGGCAAGCCGATATCTTCGAGCGTTTCCAAGGCGATGCGCACGCCCTCATTCAGGTCGGCTTTGCCGTCTTCCAGCTTTGGCGCGGTGACGATGGTGGCGCGGGGATTTTCAATGCCCAGACGGTCCATGGCATCGCGGAACAGTTTGCGATCCTCGGCCATCTCGATGGCTTCGCGGGTGGCGCCGATCATCTCGACGCCAAATTCTTCCAGCACGCCCATTTCTTCCAGCGCCAGCGAGGTGTTTAGGCCGGTTTGTCCGCCCATGGTGGGCAGCAGCGCGTCGGGGCGCTCTTTCTCGATGATCTTGGCGACCACCTCGGGGGTGATGGGTTCGATATAGGTGGCATCCGCCAGACCGGGGTCGGTCATGATGGTGGCGGGGTTCGAGTTCACCAGAATAACCCGGTAGCCCTCTTCCTTGAGGGCCTTACAGGCCTGGGCGCCGGAATAGTCGAATTCGCAGGCCTGCCCAATGATGATGGGCCCCGCACCAATGATCATGATCGACTGGATGTCGGTTCTTTTTGGCATGGGTAAGCTTCCTTCGTTATGTGCGAGCGGCAGGCCCAAGCGGTGTGCTCAGGTCGGTCAGAGATCGTTAGGCGAGTCGGGCAGCCCCAAGCGCCCAAATTGTCCTGCGTTATAGGGGTAGCGCAAAAAGGTGCAAGAGGGATCGGACACGCGCTTCGAATTGCCGCTTTTATGGCTTTTGTTCGCATAGCGAACGGATATATGCGGAGGCAAGAGAAATAACCGAAATTTGAGAGGTGATCTGTGCAGATCCGTTTTGATCAGGGACCAGATCAGTGGAAACACCTGGGGAATCCACGGGGGAAACGCCGGGGGCAGGGGGTGCAGTTTTGCAATCCCCTGCGGGTGATCCGCGCTGATTCTGCCCAGCAGGTGCCCGCAGCACTGGCCGCCCTGGAGGCGGTGCAGCAGCAGGGGCATTGGCTGGCAGGCTACGCCACCTATGAGCTAGGCTATGCGCTGGAGCCCAGCCTGGCGCAGCGGATGCCCGCGGACCGTCGCCTGCCACTGCTGTGTTTTGGTGTCTATACGCAGCCGCAGGTTGTTTCGCGCGCGAAACACCAGCCAGAGCCCCCCGCGCGCGGGGAATTTGCTGGCCTGGGGGGCTTGCGTAGTCTGGGCGAGCTGCGGCCCCGCTGGGGTTTTGCCACCTACGCCGAGGCCTTTGCCGTGGTGAAGGCGGCCATCGGGGCGGGGGATATCTATCAGGCCAATCTGACCTTCCCGATTGATGCAGTTGTCAGGGGCCGCACGGAAGATCTGTATGCGGCTTTGGCGGCACGCCAGCAGGTGGACCACGGTGCCCTGGTGCTGCAGGAGGGATTGCCAGATCTGCTGTCGCGCTCACCCGAGCTGTTTTTCCGCACCGATGCGGAGGGGCGGATTGAGACACGGCCGATGAAAGGCACCCAGCCGCGCAGCGCCGATCCGGTTGCGGATCAAAAAGCGCGGGATTTTTTGCGACAGGACGAAAAGAACCGCGCCGAAAATCTGATGATCGTGGATCTGTTGCGCAATGATATCTCGCGCATTGCCAAACTGGGCTCGGTCACTGTACCCGAACTCTTTGCGGTAGAGAGCTACGCCACGGTGCATCAGATGGTCTCGACGGTGCAGGCGCAGCTGCGCCCCGGTGTGGGGCTGGGACAGATCCTGCAGGCGCTGTTTCCCTGCGGTTCGATCACCGGGGCACCCAAAATCCGCGCGATGGAGATCCTGTCAGAGCTGGAGCCCTGGGCGCGCGACATCTATTGTGGCAGCATCGGCTGGATGGCTCCGGATGGGGCGAGCAGCTTTAACGTCGGCATTCGCACGCTGATGGTTGAGGAGGGACAGGCCCGATTGAATGTCGGTGGCGGTGTGGTCTGGGACAGTACCGCCCAGTCGGAATATGAGGAAGCCCTATGGAAAGCGCGTTTTGCCCAGCTGATGTCCTCGCAGCCCTCAAAGAAGATGCCAGTTTCCGCCTGATCGAGACCTTTGGCCATTATCCGGGGCAGGGGGCAATCCGCCAAAACCTGCACCTGGCGCGTATGGCGGCCTCGGCGCGGGCGTTTTCTATCGGCTTTGACCGGCAGCGGGCCGAGCTGCAGATTGCAGCGCTGGCGGATCATAGAACTGCGCTGCGTTGTCGTCTGACACTGGCGATGGATGGTAGTTTGGCCCTGGAAAGCGCAGCGATGCCCCCCAGCCCCGCACAGTGGCGATTTGCCATTGCTGCCAGTACACTCCGGTCGGATGATGTGTTTCTGCGCCATAAAACCACCTGTCGCGAGCTCTATGATCGGGTGCGGCAAGAGATGCCACGCGGGCTTGATGAGCTGGTGTTTTTGAATGAGCGCGGCGAAATATGTGAAGGCACGATAACAAACCTCTTTGTAACTCTGCGCTCTGGCAGGCGCGTGACCCCACCGCTGTCTTCGGGGGTGCTGCCTGGGGTGTTGCGCCAGGACTTGCTGCACAGGGGGCAGGTCGTCGAACAGGTGGTCACCCTGGGTGATCTGCGCCAGGCCCAGGCGGTTACCTTGGGCAATTCCCTGCGTGGTGAGATCCCGGCAGCCTACCAACGGTCACCAGACCTGCTGGCCTAAGTGTTCACAAAAAAGGGGGGGGGCTCCCGCGCGCAGGCCATGCCCGGCTGGCGCCGGACCAGGCCTGCGCTTTGGGGGTGGCAGCGCGCCTGTGGCGCGCTGCGGTTGCTCTGTGATCGCCAGTGGTATTGGAACGAAACAAAACTGTAAGGCGCCAACAGCGCCGCGCCCCAGGCGCGGCGCCGGGCCCAAAGCCCGACAGCGGTGCCGCCTTGGCGGCAGGGTTTCAGGGGCTGCGGGAGCGCTACCTTGCAAAGGGGATCCCATCTACGCTTGCTCTGGACCATCAATCTGTGCGCTCAATAGGGGGAAAACGTCGCACATTGCTTGACAACAGCGACACAACCCTGTGTATCGGCCCAGACGAATTCTGCGCCGAATTCAGCGTGCCAATGCGCATACTCCGAATGACGGCCCGCCCCACGACTAGACCCGCATACCGAAAGGTCACGCCATGCACGCCTATCGCAGCCATACCTGCGCCGAACTGAACAAATCCAACGTCGGCGACACTGTTCGCCTTTCCGGCTGGGTCCATCGTGTCCGCGATCATGGCGGATTGCTGTTCATCGACCTGCGCGACCACTATGGCATTACCCAGGTGATGGCAGATCCCGACAGCCCGGTTTTTGCCGAGATCGAAAAGGTGCGCTCTGAGTGGTGTATCCGCATCGACGGCAACGTTTTGGCCCGCGACGAGAGCTTGGTCAACGACAAGCTGCCCACCGGTGAGATCGAGGTCTTTATCCGCGATATCGAGATCCTCGGCAAAGCCGAAGAGCTGCCGCTGATGGTCTTTGGCGAGCAGGAATACCCGGAAGAAACCCGCCTGCGCTATCGCTACCTCGACCTGCGTCGCGAAAAGATGCAGCAGAACATGCTGTTGCGGTCCAACATGGTGCAATCCATCCGCAAACGCATGTGGGACAAGGGCTTTAATGAGTACCAGACCCCGATCATCACCGCGTCCTCTCCCGAAGGCGCCCGTGATTTCCTGGTGCCCTCGCGTCTGCACCCGGGCAAGTTCTACGCGCTGCCGCAGGCGCCACAGCAGTTCAAACAGCTGATGATGGTCTCGGGCTTTGACAAATATTTCCAGATCGCGCCTTGCTTCCGCGACGAAGACCCGCGCGCCGACCGCTCGCCCACCGATTTTTACCAGCTCGACCTGGAAATGTCCTTTGTCACCCAGCAGGATGTTTTTGACACCATCCAGCCGGTGATGCAGGGCGTCTTTGAGGAGTTCGGCGGTGGTCGCAAGGTCGACACAGACTGGCCGCAGATCTCCTACCGCGACGCAGCGCTGTGGTATGGCTCGGACAAGCCCGACCTGCGCAACCCGATCAAGATGCAGGTGGTCTCAGAGCATTTTGCCGGCTCCGGTTTTGCCATCTTTGCCAAACTGCTGGAGCAGGACGGCACCGAAGTGCGCGCCATCCCAGCCCCCACAGGCGGCAGCCGCAAGTTCTGCGACCGGATGAACGCCTTTGCGCAAAAAGAAGGTCTGCCCGGCATGGGCTATATCTTCTGGCGCAAACAGTCGCCCGACAGCATTGCCCAGGAACGCGGCATCACCGTCAAAGAGGTCAACGCCCTGGTCAAATCCGGAGAGATCACCCTGGGCAACGAGGCCGCAGGCCCCCTGGCCAAGAACATCGGCCCCGAGCGCACCGAGGCGATCCGCCAGCAGCTGGGGCTTGACGTGGGCGATGCCGCCTTTTTCCTTGGCGGCAAACCCAAAGCCTTTGAAGGCGTTGCAGGACGTGCCCGTAACGTCATCGGCGAAGAACTGGGCCTCACCGACAAAGACCGCTTTGCCTTTGCCTGGGTCGTAGACTTCCCGATCTACGAGGCTGACGAGGAAACCGGCAAGATCGACTTTGAGCACAACCCCTTCTCGATGCCCCAGGGCGGTATGGAGGCGCTGGACGGCAACCCGCTTGAGGTGCTGGGCTATCAGTATGATCTGGCCTGCAATGGCTACGAGCTGGTCTCGGGCGCAATCCGAAACCACCGCCCCGAGATCATGTTCAAGGCCTTCGAAATTGCCGGCTACGGCAAGGACGAGGTCGAAAAACGCTTTGGCGGCATGGTCAACGCCTTCCAGTATGGCGCTCCGCCCCACGGTGGCTGCGCCGCCGGTATCGACCGGATGGTGATGCTGTTGGCGGATGAGGCCAACATCCGCGAGGTCATCATGTTCCCGATGAACCAGCGTGCCGAAGACCTGATGATGTCGGCCCCCTCCGAGCCGATGTCGGACCAGCTGATGGAACTCGGACTGCGGGTGATCCCACAAGACCAGTAAGCCGCACCGAAATAGCTTTGACCCCGCCCTCCGATAGCGCCGCTTTCGGGGGGCTTTTTTTGCTCTTACCCTTCTACCTGCCTTTTGCCGCCTGTCCCGCAAGCCTGCGGGGGGGCAAAACCGCGTTGAACCAGACTGGTTGCCCTGTTCATTTGGCCCAAAGCATCCCCGGGCGCGCGCCCCTGGGCGCGGGGGCCGTGCCGCCCAACTTAAGGGCCGAGGAATGTGCCTGGAAACAACTACTGAGCTGGATCACGCGGATTACGACAAAACGTGGTGCCTATCTGACGGCAACAGCCTAGGGTGAGCTGAGATCCAGAGGTGATCCGGGGACGGGTCGGGTCAAACAGGGGAGTAAGGCGATGGCATTTGATCCGCAGTTGGCTGAAATACGCTTTGGCAGCGGCTTGTCGCCAACACTGGCGCCCGTCCCTTCGGTGGATACGATGCTGGCCAGGCTGCAGGGGCCGGACAGGGCCGCAGATTACTTTCCGATCGCAAAAACCGATGAGACCCTGGCCTTGGTACGTGTCTTTGCCAAGCTGCGCAAACTCGACCGCAGCAAGCGTGGCACGCCAGAGGCAAAACTGGCGGCAAAGACTTTTAAACGCTTTCGGCGGGAGTATTTGCAGCAGCGCGATCTGTGGTTTCGACAGCTGGTGTTGCGACATGTGACAACACAAGACAGCTTGCGGGAGCGGCTGACCCTGTTCTGGGCGGATCATTTCACCGCAAAGGGCAAGAACAGGGCGATGCGACCGCTGGCCTATGGCTATGTCGAAAGCGCTATTCGGCCAAATATCACCGGCCGTTTTGAGGATCTGTTGATCGCGGCGCTCACCAACCCTTTGATGCTGCACTACCTTGATCAATTTCGCTCGCGCGGGGGAAATAGCGCTCTGTCGCGGCGGCAGGGCGGGCGTGGTGGCTTGAATGAAAACCTGGCCCGCGAGGTGCTGGAGCTGCACACCCTTGGTGTCGGTGGCCCCTATGGTCAAAAGGACGTGCGGCAACTGGCCGAATTGTTCACCGGGCTCAGCTACCGGATCGAAAAGGGCTTTGTCTTTGATGAACGGATGGCGGAGCCCGGTGCAGAAACCATTCTGGGCCGGGTATACGGCGGCGGTGAGCCAAAGCTGGAAGCGGTGCTGCAGGTGCTGCGGGATCTGGCGCGCCATCCGGCGACCGCCGATCATATTGCCTTGAAGCTGGCGGTGCATTTCACCCAAGATCAGCCCGATCCGGATCTGGTTGCGGCGCTGAGTGCGAGTTATCGCGACAGCGATGGCGATCTGCTTCAGGTCTACGCAGCGCTGCTGAATCATGGCTCATCCTGGATGCCAGAGCTGCGTAATGTGAAACCCCCCTTTGATTTTCTCGCCTCTGCCTGCCGGGGCCTCGGGGTTGCTCCGGCGCATTTGGCGGGGTGGGAGCCAAAGCAGATCCGCCGCAGCTTTATCGCGCCGTTGAAACTCATGGGGCAGGACTGGCAATCGCCCGTGGGGCCGGATGGCTGGGAGGAGGCGGATACCGCATGGATCACCCCGCAGGGGCTTTCGGCGCGGCTGCGCTGGGCCATGGCCGCGCCACAGCGACTGGTGAAGGACTTGCCGGATCCACTGGGCTTTGCGCAACACTGTCTTGGGGCGCGGGCCAATGCACGGGTGCAGTTTGCTGCCTCGGCGGCCGAAACCCGGAGCGAAGCGATTGGGCTGGTGCTTTGCTCCCCCGCCTTTCAGCGGCGATGACTGGGTAACAACAGGGATCTGACATGGTACATAGGGCTCTTTCACGTAGAACATTCCTTACCCGCAGTGGACTGGTGGGCTGCTCGCTTGCCGCCAGCCCGTTGATCACCCCGGTGAGCCTTGCGGCTGCGCCCTGGGATCAACGGCTGGTGGTGATCATCCTGCGCGGCGGCATGGACGGGCTGGATGCGATCCGGCCCTATGGGGATCCGGACTTTGCCGGTCACCGCCCGGGCCTTGTGCGACAGGGCGGGTTGGAGGCCGGGCCTGACCTGGATCTTGACGGATTTTTTGCGTTGCACCCGGATCTCGCCGAGGTGATGCCGCTGTGGCAGCAGGGAGAGCTGGCCTTTGTGCAGGCGGTCTCTACCCCCTACCGGGACAGGCGCAGCCATTTTGATGGCCAGGACCTGCTGGAGGCCGGGACCATGGGCCTGGGGGAGCGACGCGATGGCTGGCTCAACCGGATGCTGCAGGTGCAAAACAGGCCGACCGCCCGCACCGCCTTTGCCATTGGCCATGGGGAGTTGCAGCTGCTGCATGGGGCGGCACCGGTGTCTGACTGGGCGCCGGATGCGGAGCTGGCGCTCAGCCCGCAGGCGGAACAGCTGGCCGGGGTGTTGATGCAGGAGGATCCTCTGTTCTCCGCCGCCCTCTCGGAGGCGCTGGCCCTGTCGCGCAGCGATTTGGCACCGGGCAGGACGGGGGGCGCCGGGGACATGACACAGGCCGCGAGCACAGGCGGCATGATGGAGATGCCGCGCGCCGGCCGAGGACAGGCCCATTTGAAACTGGCGGAGTTTGCTGCAAAACAGCTGCGCGGGGAAACTCGCGTTGCCTCGTTTTCACTCAATGGCTGGGATACCCATAGCCGCCAAAAACGCAGCCTGGGGGCGGCTCTAAAGCGATTGAGCGGCTGTATCTTGGCCTTGAAACAGGGCGTGGGTCCCGCCGTGTGGGATAAGACAGCGGTTGTCGCAATGACGGAATTTGGCCGGACCGTTCGCGAAAATGGAACTGGTGGGACGGATCACGGTACCGGTGGCACCATGGTCTTGGCTGGTGGCGCCATTCGGGGTGGGCGTGTCTATGGGCGCTGGCCAGGGCTGGAGGAAGCGGCGCTGTATAATCGCCGCGATCTGATGCCGACGGGAGACGTTCGTGAGGTCTGTGCCTGGATCATGCGTGGGATCACAGGAACCGGGATAAGCGACCTTGAAACTAAGGTTTTTCCAGGAATGCAGATGGCGCAGGATCCCGGTTTTCTAAGATAAAGCCGCGCCGCAGCTGTCACGCGGGCACTGTCGCGAGGGCTGCCGAAACGCAATTGGGCAGCCGCCTTGGGGGCTGTTGTTCACCATCACCTATTGCGAGGGCTCACCGGGTCGATCTGCATGGATCGCAGAGGTTCTGGGGCGTTGGCACGGTTGCGGCGAATGATCCGCGCACAATGGCGGGCTTGAAAATAGAGCACAATTGCCAGCGTGGCGGCCGTTGTCGAAAAGACTTCGAACATGATCAGATGGCAATCCTTCGTTCCAGACGTTCTTGCACCAGCCCAGCAATCACCGCTGCGTCGCTGGCGACGGGACGGCCTTCGGACCGGGCACGAGCCAGGTTTTCCGCCGCCTTGGCAAGGGGGGTGTCTCCGGCACTGCGGGCCACGCCGCCGACAAATTGGGCCACATAGTCCAGGGATTTTTCTTCCTGAGTATCGTTCAGCACATCTGCCGCATGGGCCATATCATCGAGGAAGGCAATTGGATCCGGCTCAACCGTCTCATCGGTGATCTGGCGCGGGCCACTGGGTTGGCGGTCGTCTGGAAGACGCGACAGAATGGCATTCTGAAAGGCAGCCAAAGAGGTAATTGGCTTGGCAAGAAAGCCGTCAGCACCGGCGGCAAGGGTTTCTTCTTGGACGTTTTCATCGCCTGAAATGGCCAGAATGATCCGCACCCTTGGGCGGGCTGCATTCATTTCTTTGATCAGGTCGAGCCCGGATCCATCCGGCAGACCAACATCCGCAATGACCACCGAGGGGCGATAGACTTGCAAATGGCGGCGCGCAGATTTCAGGCTGTCCGCGCGTCGAATACGGGCGCCACTTCGCAGGCACAAAAGGCGCAGGGCCTCGCAGGCAAAGCGGCTGTCTTCGATGACCAGAATGGTCAGGCCCAACAGCGGGCGGCGGGCGCTTGGTAGTCTTTGGGCGGCTGCAAACAGTTCCGAATCGTCCATTACTCATACTCCTTACCGAATACAAACCGACGCTATGAATTCGAGGCTAATTCAAAGTTAACAGCCGCGTGAGCTGCGTTTGAGGCGGCGGTGTCTTGACGGAGGGCAGCAGGGGAAGCGCGGGGCGGCGAAGTTTTGGTGATCTGCTGGTCTGGGCGCATTGGCGCACTTGCGCCGGATTGCTGCAATTGAGCATAAGGCTGCAACAGAAGTTTTACCAAGGAGAAGCAGATCATGATTGGGCGCCTGAACCACGTAGCCATTGCCGTTCCCGACCTTGAGGCCGCATCGGCCCAGTACCGCAGCACGCTGGGCGCCAAGGTTGGCGCGCCGCAGGATGAGCCGGATCACGGGGTAACGGTCGTATTTATCGAATTGCCAAATACCAAGATCGAGCTGCTCTACCCGCTGGGGGAGAACTCTCCGATCAATGGCTTCCTGGAAAAGAACCCGGCCGGTGGCATCCATCATATCTGCTATGAGGTAGATGATATTCTGGCCGCGCGCGACCATCTGCAAGCCGAGGGCGCTCGGGTTCTGGGCAGCGGTGAGCCAAAGATCGGGGCACATGGCAAGCCAGTCCTGTTCCTCCATCCAAAAGACTTCAACGGTTGTCTGGTGGAACTCGAACAGGTTTGAGGTTAAACTGCAGCGGCTGCGCAACTGGCGCAGCCCGTTGCTTTTGAGAAAGAGACATACATGGCCATTACATCTGGGTTGGTTCTGTTTGCGGTGATCTGGTTCATGACCTTTCTGGTCATCATCCCGATCCGTATCGAGACACAGGGCGAAAAGGGCAGTATTGAACCCGGAACCCATGCTGGCGCGCCAGAGAACCACTACCTAAAGCAAAAGGCGCTGATCACAACTGGGGTTACCTGTCTGTTGTGGGTGGTGATTGCGGGAATCATTCTGTCCGGGGTGATCAGCGTCAATGATTTCGACTGGTTCGATCGGTTGCCGGACCGCTCCTAGGGTCCTGGCCCTGGGGCTGGCCTGACATTTTCCCGACAGACCCGTTTCTAGATCATCTGGTCTAGGCCAAGTGGGGTGCACGCTGAGGCCCGCCTGGTGAGTTTGGCCTGGTGAGTTTGGTCTTATGAGATCAGCCTGTGCTGTTGCATGGATATTAGTAGCGCGGGGGGCTCCCGCCCGTCGTTGGCCTTTTTACAAAAGGCACGGCCTCCCGTTGGGCCCGGCAGCGCACCTTTGGTGCGCTGCCGGGCCCAAGGCCGCAAAAGGGGGGCGGCGAAGCCGACGCAACTGCGGGCGCGGGAGAGCTGGTCGGGGGTTAAGTGTTTGCTGTTGATAGATAAAATAGGCAGGGATAAAATGCTGCGGCGCTCTGGTTAGCCCTGGCGCCAGAGGGCATGAAACAAATGCGTGTAGGTGGCAGCGCCCAGGATTGGGATCACCAGGTTCAGCAGCGGGATAGACAGGGGCATCGCCATTAAAATACCTGCCATCCAGATGGTGCCCGTATGTTTACGGCATAGTTTCCTGGCTTCGACCGGGCCGATGCGGCGGCTGGCGGCGAGGGTGAAATATTCACGCCCCAGGAGATAGCCATTCAACGCCCAAAAGATAAAGGGCGCCGCTGGAGGAAAGAGCGCATAGAGTATCAGCGCCAGAATATTGGCACCGATCAAGACGCCCAGAAAATTCACAGTGTCCTTTATCGCCGACCACAGCGGCACAGGCGCGACCTGTGGCAGATGGGGGAAGTGCTTGTCTTCAACAGCCTGTGCCACCTCATCCAGAAACATCGAAGTTATGGCCGAGGCGACCGGCACCATCAGAAAAATTGACAGGATCATCATCAACACAACGGACCCGGCGGAGAACAGATCGTCGAGCCAGGTGACCTCCCCAATCAGCGGTAGGGTGACCGAGGCCGAGGTGAGCCATTGAACCAGAGCCAGAAAGCCCACCGTGGCGCCTATCAACAGCGCCAGCGTCAAGCCGATGCCAAGAAAGAACACCCGCAAAAAGCGCGGATCTGTAATCTGGTTCAGGGTTTTGAAAAAGGCGTCAAAAATCATTTCGGTATCCAGGTTGTCAGGTCTGAAAGGTTCGGGCGCGGGCGCTCCGGTGGCACGGTTTTCTGGGTGGCGATATGTATGATCCCGGCCACGCGTTCATTGTTCTCAAGGGCAAAGGCCTGTTGGCAGAACTGACGGTCATGGCTGGCCCAGCCCGACAACCAGTTGGCTCCCCAACCAGAGGCCAGCGCAGCATTGAGCAGCGCAAGGCAGACCGCCCCGGCGCTGTAACTCTGCTCGATCGCGGGAATTTTTGCGCTTTCTTTTTGCACCTCGACAACCACTACGGCCAATTGGCCCAGGTCGAACTGGCTGCGCGCCTTGGAGATATCTTCCTCTGATTTACCCAATCGGATGCCCGCCTGCAGGGTCAGCGCCGCCAATCGCGCCATGGCAGCTTTCTCGATGACCACAAACCTCCAGGGTTCAAGCTTGCCATGGTCTGGGCTGCGGGCTGCTGCGGTGAGCAGCGGCATGAGCTCTGCGCGGGTGGGGGCCGGAGCAACCAGCGTTTTGGCGGGGCGTGAGCGGCGCGACAAGAGGAAGTCCAGCGCTGCGGCATTGGCCTGGGGCAGAGAATTTGTGGTCATATGTAAAGCCTTTTTACATCAATGGGGCTAATCTCAACACCCGGAGGTCACAATTCAAGGGGCAGAGCCTGGGTTTCAGGGGCTATTGGTGGATTTTTCTGTGGTCAATGGCAGGATCAGCAGGCATCAGGGGCAACATGGGCAAGCCAAAGAGAAAAAACCTGCCAGACCTTTCCGATCTGGCCGTCACCGGCGCAAAGATTGCGGTGAAAGTGACGCCAAAAGCAGCTGCCAATGGCATTATACAGTCTGAGACCGGATTAAAGGTGACAGTTACCTGTGTGCCCGAAAATGGCAAGGCGACCGAGGCTGTGCGCAGCCTTCTGGCCAAGGCCATGGGAGTGGCCAGCTCAAACCTGGAGCTGCACCAGGGGGCGACATCGCGCAACAAGGTCTTTGTCTACACAGGCCGCGGCTGAGATCTGGCCTGAGAGGGCTGGCCGCTAACTGATTGCCCCTGAGAAAGGGCAGCCACCTGACAGTTAGGAAACCTGACTGCGAGGTCTCCAGGATCAGCTCTGGCGCGCAAAGCCTAGCCCTGGGCGCGACAGGGAGTCTGGCGCTAGGGTTTTAGGCGGGGCCTTTTGCCGTTTCCGGCACTAGCCGATAGACGCCTTCGGGCAGGTCCAAGGCCGCAGCGAGATCGCGAACCTGTGTATAGGAGAGGGTAATTTTCTGCACCTGATCGGTGCGTGTATCCAATTGTTCGATGGTCACGCATTCGGCAAAGGCATGCAGCGTGAGATCCTCCAACAGCGGTTGGTCCCCTTCGTCGACAAGGGTCACCGTGGTGCAGTCAAAATCATGTTCGATGCTAAACATATAGGTCAGACTGCCCTCATCAGTGGCGGTTTGCAAGCGCTGGGGCGGCAAAACAGTCCTGGTGGACCACTGCAGCTCCCGCCGGAACTCGGATCGTATTTGTTCCTATTGTCCTGTAGCGCCCGCATGGGGAAAGGCAGAATAACAACGCGCTTTCTGGTGCAATACCTCCGTCCTGCTGCCGCTGGCGCAGAGCTGAATTGCCCGATAAGAAGGGGGAGCTCTTGCCTTTGACCAACGGATCCTTGCCACGATGACCTCTTCCGATATGTCGGCCATTCCCCTGACACAGCTTGGTGTCGTGTTGACGGACCGTGGGTCGCGCTACGCCGTGAGTGGGGCCAGGGTCACCTCGCGGGCAGAGGTGGATCAGGTGCTGGCAAATCTGAAGCGGGATCGCAGCTACGCCAAGGCCACCCATAACACCTGGGCGGCGCTACTGCCGACAGGGGGGCTAAAGGCGGATGACGGCGAAAGCGGTGCGGGTATGGTGATTTTACGGATGCTGGAACGCGAGGGTTTGCGGGACCATGTCATTATCGTAACGCGCTGGTATGGTGGCAAAAAGCTGGGCGGCGACCGGTTTCGCCGGGTTCAGGATGCGGTACGGGCCTATCTGGATCAACACGCGGACTGACCCGGCGTTGATTTGCATCAAGGCAGGCTACCCCCTGCTTTCATAGCTTTTGCCCATCATCATTGGCAGGAGATCCTCTGTGCGCGCGCAATCTACCCTCAAGACACATGCAGCCCTATTTGACCGCATGAGCCAGGCCCTGGGACTGGATCTGCAGGAACAGGCCATCGCAGGCCATTTGGCGTTTGATGAAATTTCCGAAGCAGTATTGCGCTGTAGTCGATGTGCACACCCGCGGCAGTGTTCGGCGCAGCTGGCTCAGCTGGAGGGCGGCGCGGCAGATCCGGCACTGGTTGACGCGCCGGACTATTGCCGCAACCGGGATTTGTTGGGCTATCTGAAGGAAGAAGGTGGCGTCTAATTCAGCGGCGGCGCCATAGTTCGCAAACGAAAGGAGCTTTCTCATGCACCCACTTGGGGACGCGATGCTGCACTTGCAGCTGATGGCTCGGATGGGCAAACATCTTGGCGCGGATCTGGCCGAGGCTTTTGCGATCGGCAAAATCAGTGCTGAGGACTGGGCGGAGATGATCACCTCCTGTCGCGGCTGCGATGCGCCAGAAAGCTGCAAACGCTTACTGGACCGGCAGGACAGGCAGCACGAGCAGGACAGGCAGGACGGGGCAGAGAGGCCGGAGGGATCGGTTGAGCCCCCGGTCTATTGCTGCAATGCAGCGCGCCTGCTGCGCCTGCGGGCAGACTGTAACTAACGCGTGCCCCCTCAGGCGCCGGGAGCGTGCATCCACCGTTTAAGCAAAGCTCCCGCGTGGGGCTCTAAGGCCATACGGGAGGTCTGGCCCTAGAGCCCGGAGTGACTGCCATCACACAGCGGCTGTTTGGCTGAGTGTTTACAGCCGCAAAAGAACAGTTTTCCGGTCTTTTGCGCAGTGTATTTCACTGGTGCAAAGGTGCCGCCCTTATGGCTGCCATCGCAAAACGGCTGCTTTTGCGATTTGCCGCAGGAGCACCAGAAATAACTTTTCCCTTCGCTGACCTCGACAACAAATGGGCTTTTCTGGGCGATCTCGGGGATTTCATCTGTCATGGCCTGGGTCTCTCTTTGGCTGAATACTCTGGCTGGTATGGGGAGCTTAGCAGCGTTTGAATAGAGAAGCCCAGCCAAAGCAGGTGCGCGCGCCTGACCTAAACCCACCACCGGAGGCGCTTTTGCCTCCGGTGGTGGGAAAACATGCCGCGAAACAGCGGCTGGTGGGGGCTTAGCCGAGTGTCCCCCACAGATCGTAATCGCCGGCTTCGTCGACCTCGACCGTCACCAGATCACCGACAGATAGATCTTCGGTGCCTGCGTCGATAAACAGGTTGCCGTCGATCTCTGGCGCATCCGATTTGGTGCGGCAGGTGGCAATGCCGTCTTCGTCAATGTCGTCCACAATCACCTGCATGGTTTGGCCGACCTTGGCCTGTAGCTTGGCCTCGGAAATGGCCTGTGCCTTTTCCATAAAGCGCTCCCAGCGCTCTTGCTTGACGTCTTCATCAACATGATCGGGCAGGGCGTTGGAGCGCGCGCCATCGACGTTTTCATACTTAAAGCAGCCCACCCGGTCCAGCTGCGCCTCCTCCATCCAGTCCAGCAGGTGCTGGAACTCTGCTTCGGTTTCACCGGGGTAGCCGACAATAAAGGTCGAGCGCAGAGTGATATCGGGGCAGATCGCGCGCCAGGCGGCGATCTCGGTCAGGGTTTTGGCGGTATGAGCAGGGCGCGCCATGCGTTTCAGCACATCCGGGTGCGAATGCTGAAAGGGGATGTCCAAATAGGGCAGCAGCGCGTTGTCCGGGTCTGCCATCAGCGGGATCAGATCACGCACATGGGGATAGGGATAGACATAGTGCAGCCGGATCCACAGCTCATCCGCCGGGGCCAGTTTGCCCAGCTCGCGCGACAGATCCAGGATATGGCTGCGCAGATCTTCGCCGTTCCAGGGGTTCACATCATATTTGCGATCCAGCCCATAGGCCGAGGTATCCTGGCTGATCACCAACAGCTCACGCACCCCGGCCTTGACCAGCTTGTCGGCCTCGCGCAGCACCGCATGGGCGGGCCTTGATGCCAGCTTGCCGCGCATATCGGGGATGATGCAGAATTTGCACTTGTGGTTGCAGCCTTCCGAGATCTTCAGATAGCTGAAATGGCGCGGGGTCAGCTGTACGCCGGTGGCGGGCAGCAGATCAATAAAGGGATTGGGATCAGCCGGTACGGCGGCATGGACTGCGTCCAGCACCTGCTCATACTGATGCGGGCCAGTGACGGCCAGAATGCGCGGGTGATGCTCGCGAATGTAGTCCGGCTCAGCCCCCAGACAGCCGGTGACGATGACTTTGCCGTTTTCCTTCAGCGCTTCGCCGATGGCCTCCAGGCTTTCGGCCTTGGCACTGTCCAGAAAGCCGCAGGTGTTGACGATCACCGCGTCAGCCCCGGCATAATCGGGGGAGATGCCATAGCCCTCGGCCCGCAGCCGGGTGAGGATGCGTTCACTGTCCACCAGCGCCTTGGGGCAGCCAAGCGAGACCATACCAAGCGTTGGCTGGCCGGCACGGGGGCTGTCCCCCATCAGGGCTTTGGGGGCGAGGTCGGGGCGAAGGTCTGGCGGATTGCTGGTCATGATCGCGCATATAACAGGAATGCGGCGGTAGGCAAGAAAAACGGCGATGCAAGGCGTGCAACTCCCCTGACACAGGGCAGGTGCCAAGAGCCCACCGCCCGGCCGCTAGGCCGGGCAGCGCCTGACCTTCCCCCTGGGAAGGCGCCACTCGCCTCCCCAAGGTCAAACGCGGCCCTCACTTGCAAGGTGTACCGCAACAGCGCTTATCCTATCTGCTCTTTGGTCTGTTTTCCGACTATGGGTATTCCATGGCGCGGCCCGCGCTTTGGTTGGCAGGACTCTGGGCCTTTGGCTTTGTCGCTTTCTGGGGCTTTTTCGCGGGGTGCTGTGTGCCTGCGCCGCTGGCGGAGGTCACGCGTCCGATGGGGGCGGCGATGGGATTGAGTTTTTCCAATCTGTTTCCGTTGTTTGGCTTTGGACGGGTCTTCTTTGGGGCGGAGTTCATGGCGTCTTTGCCGCCAGTTTTGAAACTCCTTGCCGGTTTCCAAACCGTCGCCAGTCTGCCGCTGTTGTTTTTCCTGGGTCTTGGGCTGCGACAGCGGTTCCGGCTGCGCTAAGAGCGGCCTCTGGGAGCGCGGGTTTGGCTCAGTCTAGCATTGCGCCCAAGGGTGGAGCGGCTAAGCTGGTGGTAAGCCCCTAAAGCCAGGGGAAAAGACATGAGGAGTGGGCAGATGAAGCTGATTTTGCGGATCTTGGGGGCACTGATCGCGACGTTGGTGGTTTTGGTGGTGGTGCTGTTTATGCTGCCCGGCGAAAAAGTCGCAGGGCTGGCCGCCGATCAGCTTGAGGCACAGACCGGGCGCAAGCTGACGTTTCAGGGCGAGGTGCGCTTTACCCTTTGGCCGATGCTGGGGGTGAAATCGGACGGGGTGGTGCTGTCCAATGCGGACTGGGCCGGGCCAGAGCCGATGCTGACTGCCGAACGCCTGTCGATTGGCATCTCGGCTGGGGATCTGTTGCGGGGCAAGGTGCGGGTGACCGAGGTTTCGGCGGTGCTGCCGCATCTGAACCTGTCGGAGCGCGCGGATGGCCGGGGCAATTGGGTGCTGGGCGGAGAGAGCGACGGCGCGGCGGCGGCGGGCGCTGGCGAACCCCAGGCGGCGGCTTTGCCGATCAGTATTGAAAAGCTGACCCTGACCGGGGCGTCGCTGCGCTATCAGCCGCATAAGGGCGCGCCGGTGGAGATGTCTTCGGTGGATATGGTGCTGCGTTGGCCGGATCCCAGCGGCACGGTGAATGTTGATCTGACACTTAGGCCGGCCGGGGCACCTTTGCAGGTGCAGGCCGAGGTGGGCAGCTTTGCCGCCTTTCTGAACGGCGCAGTTTCTTCGGTTGGGGCGTCGGTCGCGGCTGATGGCGGCAGCCTGCGCTTTGACGGGCGCGCTGACCTGACCGGCGCCGCAACGGGGCGGGTCACCGCAAAGACCACGGATACGGAAGCCTTTTTGACGGCCTTTGGCCAGAGCGGCATCGCGCTGCCGCAGGGGTTGGGGCAAGCGATGGTGATCGGCGCTGATGCCACTTATACCACCGATGGACGCTTGGCGCTGCGCGACATGGCGTTGGATCTGGATGGCAATAGGCTGGAAGGTGGCCTGGATGTTGTGTTGTCGGATGTGCCGCAATTCACCGCACAGCTGAATGGCGGCGATCTGACAGTGCCTGGTTTGACCCCTGCCGCAACAGCTGCGGCGGCAGGTGAAAGCTCCGAGGTGGCGGCTTCTGGTTGGTCAAAGGAGCCCATTGACGCCGCGGCGCTGGCCCTGGCCAACGGCACAGCCGTGGTGAGTTTTAACAGCCTGAAGGCGGCGGGGCTTGAGTTTGGCGCCAGTAAGCTGTCGCTGACTCTGGACCGGTCGCGCGGGGTGCTGAAACTGCAACCTGCGGCGCTGTTTGGTGGTCAGGTGTTGGGGCAAGTTGTGGCCAATAATCGCAACGGGTTTTCTGCCGGCGGTAAGCTGAGTTTCAACGGCATCCGGCTGGAGAAGGGCCTGGGGCAGCTGGCTGGATATGACAGGTTGAATGGCGAGGCGCTGGGCGAGCTGGAGTATCTGGCCTCTGGTGGTAGCCTGGATGCACTGATGCGCTCGCTCTCGGGCAAGGGCTGGCTGGAGGTCAACAAGGGGTTTTTTACTGGGTTTGACCTTGAAAAGCTGATGCGCTCGGGGCGGGGCAATGGTGGCAGTACTGTGTTTGACCAGCTGTCGGGCAGCTATGCCATTGAAAAGGGTAATCTGGTGAACCAGGATCTGCTGGTGACGCTAAAAGGCATCCGGGCGGATGGTAGCGGGCGGATCGGGCTGGGCGCGCAGGATCTGGATTACCGGTTTGCGCCAACCATTTCCGGCCTCAATGGGGCGGCGGGGCTGACCATTCCGGTGCTGATTACTGGCCCCTGGGCCGATCCCAAAATTCGCCCGGATCTAAAAAACGCCCTGCAGCCAGAGATTGATGCGGTGGAGCAGGAAGCCAAAGACCGGGTGATCGAAAAGCTCAGCGAGGAGTTGGATATGGAGGTCACCCCAGAGCAGGATCTGAACCAGGTGATCCGCGATCGTATCGAGCAAGAGGCCAAGGATCAGTTGCTGCGCTTGCTGGGAGGGGACTGAGTCCCGCCTGGCCGGACCCGCTCGCCTGTTCGACGGGGGGCGTTGCTCTAATGGCTCGCCCTTTGGGCGAGGCAGGTTTGCAGGGGCAGGGACCCGCCTTTTGCTCCTTTCGGTCCCGTATCTCGCGGTTAGGTATCTTGGCCCCGTTTCCGTATTTCAATGGGCTCGCCTCACGGCGAGACAGGTTTGAAAAGAAAAGGGCCCGCCGTGAGGCGGGCCCGGGTCGCCTGCCGCAGGGCAGGGGAAACCATTTGGCATCGTTGAGAAGAGGCCCAGCCTTAGATCGTCTGGTCGTAGTCGCCCACCAAGGGTTCGGTGCGGATGACCGCATCAATATCGGCAAAGATAGCGCGCATTTCGTCTTCGCTGTCAGAGCTTTCACAGACCACAACCAGGTTAGGTGTATTGGAAGAGGCGCGCACCAGGCCCCAGGAGCCGTTGTCCAGGATCACCCGGGCACCATTCACCGTCACCACCTCTTTGATGCGGCGGCCTGCCAGGGGTTCTGCGGCCTCATGTTTGGCCACCAGCTTGGCCACCAGCCGCTCCAGCACGGTGTATTTTTCGGTATCCGCACAATAGGGCGACATGGTGGGCGTTGACCAGGTCTTGGGCAGCGCCTTGCGCAGGTCTGACATCGACATGTCAGGATTGCGCTCCATCAGTTTGCAGATCTCGACCGCGACGCGCATGCCGCAATCGTAGCCGCGCCCGATCGGTTCCGCCAGGAAGTAGTGGCCGGATTTTTCAAAGCCCGCCAGGGCGCCGATTTCCTTGACCCGGCGTTTCATATGGCTATGGCCGGTTTTCCAGTAATCCGCCGTCACGCCGTTCTTTTGCAGCTCGGGGTCCGAAGCAAAGAGCCCAGTGGATTTGACATCGGCCACAAAGGTCGCATTGGGGTAAATCTTGCTGAGATCCCGCGCCATGATGACGCCAACCTTATCGGCAAAGATCTCTTCGCCTTCGTCGTCCACCACGCCACAGCGGTCGCCATCGCCATCAAAGCCAAGCGCCATATCGGCGCCGGAGGCTTTGACGCTGTCGGCCATGTCGTGCAGCATCTCCATGTCTTCGGGGTTGGGGTTATAGTGGGGGAAGGTGTAGTCCAGCTCTGTGTGGCTGGGCACCACCTCAACGCCGATGCGTTCAAACAATTCGGGGGCAAAGGCCGAGGCGGTGCCATTGCCGGTGGCGCAGACCACTTTGAGCTTGCGGGTCATTTTGAAATCGCCCACCAGATCGTCGAGATAGGCCTCTTTGACCCCATCGACAAATTCATAAGAGCCACCGGTGCGGGCCTCGCCCTCGCCGTTCAGCACGATGTCGCGCAGTTCGCTCATCTCGTCGGGGCCGTGTGTCAAGGGGCGTTCAAAGCCCATTTTGACGCCGGTCCAGCCATTGGGGTTGTGGCTAGCGGTGACCATGGCGACTGCTGGTACGTCCAGATGGAACTGGGCAAAATAGGCCATGGGGGACACGGCCGGGCCGATGTCTTTGACTTGGATGCCAGCCTGCATCAGCCCCAGAATAAGCGCCTGTTTGATGGCCAGGGAATAGTCGCGGTAGTCATTGGCCACAGCAATCACCGGCGGAATACCGCGCCGGTGCATCTGGGTTCCCAGTCCCAGCCCCAGGGCGGTCATGCCAGGCAGGTTGATCTCTTCGGGGTACTTCCAACGGGCATCATATTCGCGAAAACCGGTTGGAGTGATCATTGGATCGCGCAGAAAATTCCAGGTGTTTGGCTGCACCGGGGAGCTTGGTTTTTTCATTTTAATAATCCCTTGAGGGGTCAGATAATAATTGGGTTGGCTTTGGCGAGCGCGTCAAAGGCCATCAGGGTTTCAATAAGTTTGGGCATCTGATCGAGGTAAATCATATTGGGGCCGTCACAGGGGGCGTTGTCCGGATCCTGATGGGTTTCCATAAAGACCGAGGCAATGCCGGTTGCGACCGCGGCGCGGGCCAGGATGGGCGCAAATTCGCGCTGCCCGCCCGAGGCACCGCCCAGCCCGCCGGGCTGGGCCACGGCATGGGTGGCATCCATCACCACCGGATAGCCGGTGCGGGCCATTTCAGGCAGGCTTTGCATATCGACCACCAGGCGGTTGTAGCCAAAAGACACGCCGCGCTCGGTCAGCATGATCCGGCTATTGCCGGTGCTTTCGATCTTGGCCACCACATTGGGCATGTCCCAGGGCGCCAGAAACTGACCCTTTTTAACGTTGATTACCGCGCCAGTGCGCCCGGCGGCCAGCAAAAGTGAGGTCTGGCGGCACAGAAAGGCCGGGATCTGCAGGATGTCGACCACCGCGGCAACCGGGTCACAATGGTCCGCCTCGTGAATGTCTGTCAGCACCGGAACGCCGATTTCATCCTTGACCGATTGCAGCACCTTTAGCCCCGCGTCCAGCCCCAGGGCGGGTTTGGCGTTGATCGAGGTGCGGTTGGCCTTGTCGTAAGAGCCCTTGAAAACATATTGCGCACCAACCTTGTCGCAGGCCTCTTTCAGGGTGCCGGCGATCATCTGGGCGTGATCTGCGCTTTCCAGCTGGCAGGGGCCGGCGAGAATGGTCAGGGGGCGATCATTGCCAATGGTGAGGTTGGCGACTTGGATGTTTTTCATGACTTACGACGAAACCTGTTCCCGGAGAATGGATGCTGTGAGTGAACACAACAGGTAGATACCGGAAAAGATCAGGAATGCCAAAATCGTATTTTCGAATTTGCGCGGATAGCTGGGCTCTTCGCTGGCGACGGGGGCAACGGCGGTGGTCAGATAGCGGACCTGGCGGTTGGCCTCCATGCGGGTGGATTCCACTTGTTGTAAGGCGGATTGCAGCATCAGATCACGGGTAGCGAGATCGGCCTGAGCCATCTGAATCTGCACCCGATGATTGGCAAGCGAGTTTTCGCCTTCCGAGGCATCGGTCATCCGGTCATTCAGCCGCTCGATCACTGTGCTCAGGCGGTTGATGTCGGCCTCGACACCGGCAACCTTGGCGCGGTTGGGGCGGGTGTTGTCCATCAAGGCTGCCAGTTCCAGCTCCTTTTGCTGCAACTGAACCTCAAAGGTGTTGATCTGTGAGCGCAGCGACAGGATGACGCCCTCGGGGTCCAGCACCATACCGTCTTGTTGCAGCTCCACCAGATGCCGCTGCGCCTCGCGGCGTTTGCTTTCCGCCAGCTCCAGAGCCGCCTCAGATTCGCTGACCTGATCAGAGCGTTTTTGTTCGGACAGGTGGTTCACCTCATCCTGGGCATAGCTGATCAGGCGGCGGGAAAACTCGGCAGACACCTCGGGGTCTGCGGCAGAGACTTCCATGCGTACCACACCTTCGGTGGGGTCATAGCCGATTTTGACGTTGCGCTTGTAAACCTTGTAGGCCTGTTCATTGGTCGGATTGGGGTCAAGCCGCTGAATGGGGTCGATCCAGCCCTGGGTGAAATGATCCTTGAAGCCCATTTCATCGTCCAGCCGTAGCATGGCGCCTTTGGATTGCAGATAACCCTGCACGGCGATGGAATCCTGGCTGGTGGCAAACTGGGTGCCGCTCAGCAGGCCACTGACCGCGCCGGCGCCATCGGCCTTGAGCACCAAAAACTCGGATTTGGTCGCATACATCGGGGTGGCAACCGCATAAAAGAAATACCCGGTGATCAGGGTTGGCAGCATGACAAAAAAGCCCAGACGTGCCAGGAGCAGGACCAGCTTGCGACGACGCCGTCCGGCGATCTCGCGCTGCATTTCGGAAATTTCATGCTGGCGTCGCTGGGCAGGACTGAGCTCGGTTGAGGGCAGGTTGGTTTTTGCGGCAGGCACAGTCTGGGGCAGCTGCACGGGCTGGCCCACGGCTGGCGTGTTGTCGGGCTGTGCCTTGTTTTGCGGCACCACCAGTTCCAGCATATTGGCTCGTTTAAACGGATCTATGCCCTTTTCGCGCAGCAGGCGGACGGCATCAAAATCCGAGGTCGCAGGCAGATCATGTTTTTGCGCCACGCGCCGCGCCATGCGTAACTGGCGCCCGGTGAGCCCCTCTTGGCGGATGGCGTCGATATCTGTCTCAAGGCGGGTTTCGCGCGCCGAGCTCACCTGCCCGGACAGGGGCGGTTTGCCTGCGGCTGCGGCGGCCTTGGGGGACTGTTCAGAGCCAGTTGGCTGCTGCTGGGCCGAGGCACTGGCCGCGCCCGCACTGCTTTGCGCATCGGGCGCCGGAATGGGGCGGGCGGCTGCAGTCTCACCTGTGGACCCGGCATCAGGAGAGGCTGGGTTACGGCGAATTCTGAACTTTTTAGCCTTGGGTTTCGTAGTCATAGAGCTGCTTCGCTTCTTCCAAGGTTTCAAACATATTGAGTTTCCCGTCCAGCAGAACGGCCGCCGAGCTGGCAAATTTTTCCAGCGTTTTGGCCTGGTGCGAGACGATGATGATGGTGGTGGTTTGCAGGCGTTCCTGCAGGATTGCCCCGGCCTTCTTGTTGAACTCCACATCCGTGGTGCTCGGCATGCCCTCATCAATCAGATAGACATCGAAATCCAGGGCCAGCATCAGCGAAAAGCTGAACCGGGCCCGCATCCCGGAGGAATAGGTGCCAAGGGGCTGGTCAAAGTACTCCCCCAGGCCACAGAGCCAACGGCAATAGGCCTCGACGTAATCAGGATCCAGCCCGTAGAGATTGGCGATGTAGCGGGCATTTGCCAGTGCCGAAAGTCGATTGACCACGCCGCCCATAAACCCCAGCGGAAAGGAGATCTTGCAGCCGCGCCGGATTTCGCCTTCGTCAGGTTTTTCCAGGCCAGCCATCATATTGATGAGCGTGGTCTTGCCGGTGCCGTTTGGCGCCAGGATGCCAAGAGATTTGCCCAGCTCAACCCGAAAGGACACCTGGTCAAGAATGACCTTGCGCTGACTTCCCGTCCAGAAGGACTTGCTGACATTTTCAAACTCAAGCATTGCTTGTCCTGGTGCTTCATCGGCTGCCCCAGTGGGGCGGGTCTAGGCGGGATGCTTGCCAGTCATAGTGACGGCCGGATCCCCCGTATTTCTGGAATATCCTATGATTGTTAAGGGTATGGGTTCCGATTTTGGCTTTATTATGTCGAATTATGGCATAAATCTTCAAGGATTGATTAACCATTCTGGTGAGATCCAGCGCTCACTGCACTGGAAACGGTCTTGTTGCCTGCTTTCTAACTGTTTTTCTTTTGGAAACAATGGGAGTGGTGGGTTGCGTGCCGGTGTGAGGGGCGGTTTGTCCTGTGCGCCAGAACCTGGCAGGGTCGGGCAACACGAGGAGAAGGCAGTGCAGGCAGAAAAACTAGGGGACGAGATCAGAGCCTGCCGGATCTGCGCCGACCGGTTTGCCGCAACCCACACCCAGCATCAACCGCGCCCCGTCGTCTGGTTTGCCCCTTCGGCGCGGATCCTGATTGCTGGTCAGGCTCCGGGGCTGCGGGTGCATAAAAGTGGTCGGCCATTTACCGATCCGTCCGGTGATCGGCTGCGGCATTGGCTGGGGCTTGGGGAGGCAGAGTTTTATGACCGGGAGCAGGTGGCGATTGTGCCCATGGGGTTTTGCTTTCCCGGCTATAACGCCCAAAATGCAGATTTGCCGCCGCCGCCGATCTGTGCCGCAACCTGGCGGAACCGGGTGATGATAAGCCTGCCAAATGTGGCGCTGACCCTGGCAATTGGCGGCCCGGCGCAGGCCTTCCACCTGGGCGGCAAAATGCCGGTTGGCCAGCGGGTGGCGGCCTGGCGGGACCATGCGCCGCGCGTCTTTCCCTTGCCTCATCCCTCCTGGCGCAATACCGGGTGGTTGAAACGAAACCCCTGGTTCGAAGCCGAGCTGCTGCCGGTGCTTCGGGGGCGGGTAAAGGAGCTGATGAAATGAGTGAGACACCCCCAGAGGACATCACCCCGCTGGACCGGGCCTATGCGCAGATGCAGGCGGCTCCGGAGGATGGCGCGGCTCGGCTGCGGTTTTATGAACGCCTGGCCGATAGCGAGCTGTTCATGATGCTGAGCAAAGAGCCGGAAGGCGACAGGATCTCGCCAGAATTGTTTGAAACCCCCGATGGGCGATTTGTGTTGGTGTTTGACCGCGAGGACCGGCTGGCTCAGTTTGCCGGTGACGCAGTGCCCTATGCGGGGCTTGCCGGGCGCGGCGTGGTTGAAATGCTGGCCGGGCAGGGCATTGGCTTGGGGGTGAACCTGGAGGTGGCACCCTCGTCGACGCTCTTGTCCGCGGAGGCAGTGGGCTGGCTGCAGGAGACGTTGCAGAATGCACCGGATCAGGTGGAAGCCGCGATCGAAGAGCTCCTGCCACCCGCCGGGCTGCCAGAAGTATTGCTGAGCGCTCTGGATGTAAAACTGGCGACAGCTGCCGGACTGGCCACGGCCGCCTATCTGGTGTCGCTGCGCTACAGGGGCGGTGGGCAGGGACACCTGCTGGGTTTTGTTGCTGCGCAGCCAGAGGCCGAGGCGGCACTGGCGCAGGCGGTCAGTGAAGCTTTGACGTTCTCCGGGATTGAGGCTGGTGCACTGGATGTTGGATTTTTTGCGGCTTCCGATCCAATGGCTGCCAGCCTGGCGCGCGTCGGATTGCGATTTGATCTGCCCAAGCTGGAAGAGCCAAAGATCTATCAGCCAGTCATTCCAGGCAGCGACCCGGATAAGCCGCCGATCCTAAAATAATCCCTCCCCCCCGGTCTTAACAGACGCCTATGCCCAACGGGCCCTGGCGCGGAAAGGCAAAAAGGGGGGGCTCCCGCCCGTCATCGCCCTTTGCAGGGCTCTTCCCGTTGGGCCCAGCGCCGCGCAAGCGCGGCGTGCGCGTGAGGATCGGGCGTTGATCTCTTCAACAAAAGCGTAAGCGCACAATGCTCTGCCGTATGTCGCTGCCGCACTGCGCGCTTGCGCGCAGTGCCGGGCCCAACGCCAGCTGCCTCTTTTGGCCTTGGCCAAAAGAGGCCTGGGGGCGGGAGCCCTCCCTTTGCTGGGGTCAGCTGTCGCTTTCGGCAGGTTCCAGTTTGTCCTGGGTCCGGGTGTCGAAATCACCTGCGTCATGGCGTTCACGCAGTTGGGTATGCAACGCGCCAAAGGCCCGGTTCACCATCCGGCCACGGCTGACCGCAGGGCGGGCGTCGATTTCTTTGGCCCAACGCATCACGTTGGTATAGCTTTCCACATCCAGGAACTCAGCTGCCTCATAAAGGCGTCCCAGCACCAGCTGGCCATACCAGGGCCAGATGGCAATATCGGCGATACTGTAGTCGTCACCCGCGATGAATGTGTTTTCGGCCAGCTGGCGGTCCAGTACGTCAAGCTGACGTTTGGCTTCCATGGAAAAACGGTCGATAGGATATTGCCACTTTTCAGGGGCATAGGCGTAGAAATGGCCAAAGCCGCCGCCCAGGTAGGGGGCGCTGCCCATCTGCCAGAACAGCCAGTTCATCACCTCGGTGCGCGCCGCACCGTCGTTGGGCAGGAATGCGCCAAATTTTTCGGCCAGATGCACCAGCATGGAGCCGGATTCAAACACCCGCAGCGGCGCCTCGCCGCTCAGGTCATGCAGGGCGGGGATCTTGGAGTTCGGATTGATCTCCACAAAGCCTGAGCCAAACTGGTCACCTTCGCCGATATTGATCAACCAGGCATCATACTCGGCACCGGAATGGCCCTTTTCCAAGAGCTCTTCCAGCATCACCGTGACCTTGACCCCATTGGGGGTGGCCAGCGAATAAAGCTGGAACGGATGTTTGCCCACGGGCAGCTCCTTGTCGTGGGTCGCCCCGGCAATCGGACGGTTGATCGAGGCAAACCGCCCACCGTTGTCCTTTTCCCAAGTCCAAACCTGCGGCGGGGTATAGGTTGTATCACTCATCTGAAGGAGCCCTGTCTTTGCTAGTGGTGTAAGAGGCGCGCGACGCCCTGCGCCCATGCGCGATGTCTACTGAGAATAGGGGCTTTGTCCAAAATTCCAATGACTGGAAGGTCTGATCGCCGCAACTTTCTGTGTGTTCACGCAATTGCGCTGTTCAAACACAGTCGCGTGAGCCCCGTTTCGCGGCTGTGCACAACGGGCTAGTTTGATTCTCAACGGGGCTGTAGGGCAGAGCCCGCCCGATGTTTCGGACGTCTAAAGTCAGACGGTAATCTAACTCAGGAGTGTGACACAGATGAAGCGATTTGCATTTGCGGCCCTTGCGGCCATCAGTTTTGGTCTGCCCGTCTTTACCGGACCAGTCTTTGCCGGGCCGCAGTTTGTCGATCAGACCGGTTTTGCGGTGTCTGGCTACGACGTTGTGGCCTATCGCAGCCTCGATCAGAGTGCTGTTGGACAGCCGCAGGCGGCGGCGATCCCCGGGCGGGCTGATATCACGGCAGAATACAATGGCGCCAAGTTCGCCTTTGCCAGCGCAGAAAACCGGGCCAAATTCCTCGAAAACCCTGCATATTTTGTACCGCAATATGACGGTCACTGCGCCTATGGTGTTTCCAAGGGCGGTAAGGTGCCCGGCAACCCCAACCTGTGGCGCATTGTTGACGATCGGCTTTATCTCAACATCACCAAAAACGTTGTTGGGTTTTGGGAAGAGGATATTGGCGGCAACATCAATCTCGCCGAAGGCAACTGGCCAGGGATCGAGCCGAAGGAGGCTTCGGGCAGACCTATCCCCAATTTCACATCCAGCGCCCCTGGGAACTGAGCTGTCTGACTTTTTGTGAATGGTCCTGACCTTGGCGCGGTGCCGAGGTCGGGTCCGCTTGATTTTGACGTGCAATCACCCACCGAAATCCAGTCTAAATACCGGTTTCCGGGGTGGGCTGTCGTATTGCTGCCTTGGCCAGTTACAGGCTATCTGCTGCAAACCGTCTAGGGCGGCTGAGATGGCGGCCGAGCGCCCTGTGTAGATCTGCGTAGATCTGCGCCGTCGGGGCTGTGCAGCGGAGAACTGTTCGTATTGAAAAGCCCCGCGCCGGAGGGGCGCAGGGCTTTTAGGTCTTAATCTGTTGGTCGTGCAACTGCTGGCTACCGTTTGCGGTCGCGGCGGGCGCTCATCGGCTGGAAGGCAACGCCGACATGGGCTTCGCAATAGGGCTTACCCTGTTGCACCGGCAGACCACAAAACCAGAAGTCCTCGGTGGCGGGGTCGCCAACGGGCCACTTACAGGTGCGCTCGGTCAGCTCCATCAGCGACAGCTTCTTGGCCTTCTTTTCGACCTCATTGACCTTGGCAAGGGCCTCGGGGCTGATTTCGTTGGCCGAGGGCTGCGGTGGCAGCGGTTGACCTGCGGGGATGATCTGCTTGCGCGCGGGCACCATCGGGCGGGCATCCGATGCGGGCGCTGCCGCTGCCGCAGGCGCCGGGGTTACCGGGCGGGCGGGCTCGGTCTTGGGCTGCGGTTTTGGCTTGGGCGCCGGTTTGGCAGCCGCCGCGGGCTTTTCTTTTGGTTCGGCTGCGGCCTTGGCGCCGGTGGTGGCGCGGTTGGACAGGCCGAGGCGATGCACCTTGCCAATCACAGCATTGCGGGTCACCCCACCCAGTTCTTTTGCGATCTGGCTGGCCGACTGACCTTCGCCCCACATCTTCTTGAGCAATTCGACGCGATCGTCTGTCCAGGACATCTGTTGCCTTTCCAAGCTAATAGCGGCCCCAGAATTCTGCGGCCGCCATCGAGTTCCGTATTCAGGTCCCTATCTTAGTCGATGGGCAGAGAGTTACAAGAGACCTTGCGCCTCAGAACCCAAGCGCTATGCAGTGAAAGCACAACAAATGCGGGGAAATCATGTCGGAGCAAGGGGCGAACAGCCAGATGGGCTATCAGAATGCACTCGGTGAGCGCCGGTTCGGACGGGTGAACTGGCTGGGGCTGCAGACGCTGGCGCAGCGCGAAATCACCCGGTTTCTGGTGGTTTGGACCCAGACCTTGCTGGCGCCACTGGTGACAGCGGCTCTGTTCTTGTTGATTTTCAACCTCGCAATTGGTCCCAAACGCGGCGATGTCATGGGGGTGCCCTTTCTGCATTTTCTGGCGCCGGGCATCATGATGATGACGGTGATCCAGAACGCCTTTGCCAATACCTCTTCGTCCTTGGTGATTTCCAAGGTGCAGGGCAATATCGTTGATACCCTGATGCCGCCGCTCTCAGGGCTGGAGATCCTGCTGGGTTATCTTGCCGGCGCGGTTGTGCGCGGCACTATGGTTGCCTGCGGGATTGCGGTGGGGCTGGCTGTGGTGCTGCAAATTGTTCCGGCGCATCCCCTGATTGCCCTTGTTTTCATCGTTTTGGGGGCATTGTTTTTGGGCGGGCTGGGTATCGTTGCCGGGATTTTTGCCAATAAGTTTGACCAGATGGCGGCGATCACCAATTTCATTGTCACGCCTTTGGCGTTTTTGTCCGGCACCTTTTATTCGATCAATGCGCTGCCGCCCGTTCTGCACGCTCTGGCGCAGGTGAACCCGGTGTTCTACCTGATTGATGGGCTGCGTTTTGGCATGATCGGCACCTCTGATGGGGCGCCTTTTGTTGGCATGGCAATCTGCGCCGGGGCGAGTTTTGCCATCTGCCTACTGGCCTGGGCCATGCTGCGCAGCGGTTACCGGCTCAAGGCGTGAGAGAGCCCTTTTCCACGATGCCTGGTGCTTTCACGGAGGGGTGCCGCCCCTCGCGCCAGGCAAGAATCGCAGCTCCTGATAGGATAACGGCTGCTCCGATGAGGGTGATCCAATCCGGGATCACGCCAAAACCAATAAAATCATAAAGCGTGGCAAAGATCAGCGTGGCATAGCTGAATGGCGCCACAAATGAGGCTTCGGCCCGCGCCATACCATTGATAAAACAGGCCTGGGCGCAGGCCATCAGGGTGCCAAGCGCCGCCAAAGCCCCCCATTGCAGCGCGGTGGGCGCCTGCCAGACCGGCAAAACCGCTGCGCTGGCTATCATCATTCCCAGAGCGTTATTGAACCACAAAACCTGCAGCGGGCGTTCGCGCCCGGCGAGCTTTTTGATAAATATCAGCTCCAGCCCCATGATGGTCGCGGCCGCCAACGCCAAAAGAGCCGCCGGTTGAAAGCTGTCCGGCGTTGGTCGCAACAGGATCATGGCCCCCACCAGGGCGATGCCTGCGGCCCCCCAGCGCCAGGGACCAACCCGTTCGCCGAGCAGCGGGATCGCCAGCAACATGCCAAAAACCGGGTTTAGAAAGGCAATCGCCGTGGCATCCGCCAGCGGGACATAGGCCACCGAGGCGAACATCAGCGTGATGCCCAGCCAGCCACAGCTGGTGCGCCCGATATGCGACCGCCACTGCGGCGGTCGCAATTTGAACCGTAAAGCCCTCACAGCCATGGAAATCACCAGGAAGGCGAATAAAAACCGTCCATGGCTGATTTGCAAAGGGTGTAGCGCAGGCCCCAAAGCCTCAGTGCCCAGGGCCTTGGCCAACAGCGTGGTCGCAGCAATAAAAACGGTCGCTAGAATAATCAACGCAGCCGCAAGGCGGGGGTTCTGTGGGGGTGTGATGCTCATGGGGTCTCTGCTGCGCTGACTGGCAGGCATTTGCAAGAGCTATCGCAGCTAGGGCAAAGGCGCGGCCAGGTCGATAGCCCCACGAGGGGGAGGCCAAATTGTTGGGTCTTGCTGGCGGAAAGGGGTTTCTTTATGTCAAATGCTCCGATATGGAGCCTACCTATGATCAAAGTTACGCATATCCCTTTGTTGCGACGCCGACGCCGACTGGCGTAATTTGCTGGCGTAGTTCGGCACCTTTGATCTATGGCTTTTGCGCTTTTGCGGCGTATTGGCACAAAACCAATCTCTCATTATTGACCCTCAGGCCCTGCTCATGCACTGCTTTGGCCTTAACTTTCCAAAAAGGATGATCCAATGATCCCGTCCGTACTGCCCACCTATAACCGTGCTCCGCTGGAGTTCGTAAAAGGCGAAGGTTCCTGGCTGTTCGAGGCGGACGGGCGCCGATTTTTGGATCTGGGCTCTGGCATCGCTGTCAACGCGCTGGGCCATGCCCATCCCAAACTGGTCGAGGTGCTGAGCAACCAGGCGCAGAATCTCTGGCATGTCTCCAACCTCTATAAGATCCCGCAGCAGGAAAAGCTGGCGGATCTGCTGGTGGAGCACACCTTTGCTGATACGGTGTTTTTCACCAACTCCGGCACCGAGGCCTGTGAGCTGGCGGTCAAGATGGCGCGCAAGTATTTCTATGAGAAGGACCAGCCCGAACGGGTCGAGATCATCACCTTTGATGGGTCTTTCCATGGTCGCTCTTCTGCGGGCATTGCCGCGGCTGGCACGGAAAAAATGGTCAAGGGCTTTGGCCCGTTGCTGCCGGGCTTTGTGCATCTCACCTTTGGCGATATGGACGGGCTGACCAATGCGATAACGGATCACACGGCGGCGGTGCTGATCGAGCCGGTGCAGGGCGAGGGCGGTATTCGTCCGGTGCCCGACGCTGAAATGAAGGCGCTGCGTCAGATCTGTGATGACGCAGGCATTCTGCTGATCCTGGATGAGGTGCAATGCGGTGTGGGCCGGACGGGCAAGCTTTTTGCCCATGAATGGGCGGGCATCACGCCCGACATCATGATGGTGGCCAAGGGCATCGGCGGCGGCTTCCCCCTTGGCGCGGTTCTGGCCACCGAAGAGGCCGCATCCGGCATGACCGCAGGCACCCATGGCTCCACCTATGGCGGCAACCCGTTGGGCTGCGCCGTTGGCTGCGCGGTGATCGAAGAGGTGATGGCGCCGGATTTCCTGGCGGATGTGAACCGTCGTGCGGGTCTGCTGCGTCAGCGCCTGGACGGTCTGGTGGCTGCGCACCCGGAGGTGTTCGAAGAGCTGCGCGGCTCCGGGTTGATGCTGGGGCTGAAATGCAAGGCTGCGAACATGGATGTGGTGCAGGCCGGCTATGACAACCAGGTCATCACCGTACCTGCCGCCGACAATGTGATCCGCCTGCTGCCGCCTCTGACGCTCAGTGAAGAGGACATCGCCGAGGCCATCTCTCGTCTGGACAAGGCCGCCACCCAGGTGGAGCAAACGCCCGGTTGAACAGATGCCAGGCTGACATTCATCTTTCCCTAAATATTCCCGGGGGTGCGGGGGCAGGCAGCCCCCGTCGTTTGACTGCCCCACACGTAACCAAAAAAGCGACATGTTATGAACCACTTCCTTGATATCCACACAACCAGCGGCGCAGATCTGCACGCCATTATTGACCAGGCCAAGGTGATGAAACAGGCACGCCAGGGCCGCCCCAAGGGCATGGCTGATGATGAACAGCCCCTGGCTGGCCAGATGGTGGCGCTGATTTTTGAAAAACCCTCCACCCGGACCCGCATTTCCTTTGATGTGGGGGTGCGGCAGATGGGCGGTCAGAGCATGGTCCTATCCGGCAAGGACATGCAACTGGGCCATGGTGAGACCATTGCCGATACCGCACGGGTGATGTCGCGCTATGTGGATCTGATCATGATCCGTACCTTTGACGAGGCGGTTTTGCACGAGATGGCTGAATATGCCTCGGTGCCGGTGATCAACGGGCTGACTGACCGCACCCACCCCTGCCAGATCATGGCGGATATCCAGACCTACGAGGAGCATCGCGGCTCGATCAAAGGCAAAAAGGTTGTCTGGGCCGGGGACGGCAACAATGTCTGTGCCTCTTTCCTGCATGCGGCAGCCAAATTTGGGTTTGACCTCACCTTTACCGGCCCGTCGCAGCTGGACCCGGAGGACGAATTTGTCGGCCTGGCCCGTCAGGCAGGCTCCAAAGTGGTGATCGAACGTGACGCCGTCAAAGCGGTTGAAGGCGCCGATCTGGTGGTGGCCGATACCTGGGTCAGCATGCATGACAGCCAGTCCTCGAAAGAGCGGCGCCACAACATGCTGCGCCCCTATCAGGTCAATGAGGAGCTGATGTCCCATGCCAAACCCGACGCTTTGTTCATGCATTGCCTGCCCGCGCACCGCGAAGAAGAGGTGACCTCGGCAGTTATGGATGGCCCGCAGTCGGTGATCTTTGATGAGGCCGAAAACCGCCTGCACGCGCAAAAAGCCGTCATGCGTTGGTGCCTCGGAGTTTAATCCGGCGCTGTCCTTGGCTCATTGACCCATTGGCGGGTGTCCTAGACGCCGCATGCACGTTCATAGGGCGTGACAGGGGACTGGTCATTTTGAAAAACTTCTGCAACCCTCGCGTTATTCAGTTCAGCGCGAGGGTTTTATTGTGAACATGCATCAACCGCAGCAGATGGATCAAAGCTGGGCTCTCTTGAGTGTTGATATGCAGATGGAGATGGCAAATGCCACCGCCGCGGGGCGTCCGCGGGCCAACCCGGATGCGGAAGACAACATTGCCCGGCTTCTGGCGGGTTTTCGCGGTGCTGGCCTACCGGTGCTGCATGTGATGCATGATGATCCCCGCGCCGAGAGCAAATTTCGCCGCGATCTGCCCTCGGGCCAGCCCATGCCCTGCGCTGCGCCGCAAGAGGGCGAGGCGGTGTTTTGGAAAACCGGCTCCTCTGGTTTTGTTGGCACCGGATTGGCAGAAGCGCTGCAGGCCCGTGGCATCCGCAACCTGTTGATTGTGGGCGGTGTCGCGGCCTTCTGCGTCAACTCCACTGCGCGCTCTGCGGCCAACCTGGGCTTTGGAGTCTCAGTTGTCGAAGACGCGCTTATCGCTTTTGCCATGCCTGCCCGCAAAGGCGGTGATCTGGATGCAGAGGTGGTGTTGGAGGTGACGCTTTCAGCTCTGGCAGCGGGGTTCGGAGAGGTCTTGCCAAGCCAAGAGGTCCTCGCCCGGCTGCCCGCTGTCGTATGAGCGGCCAGGGGGCGAAATCACTGCGTATCGTGATTGCCGGTGCCGGATCTATTGGCTGCTTTTGTGGCGGGCTTTGGGCAGCGGCGGGCCATAGCGTCACGTTGCTGGGACGTGGCCGTATCTTGATGCCTATTGCACAGCGCGGTTTGCTGCTGACGGATTATGCCCGGCTGGAGCAGCAGGTTGAGGCGCGGCAGCTGCGGTGTAGCGAAGACCCTGCTGTTTTGGCAGAGGCCGATCTGGTGGTTGTCGCGGTGAAATCAAATGGCACCGCAGCCATGGGGCGTTTGATTGCCCAATATGCGCCCCCAGATGCGCCGGTGCTCAGCTTTCAAAATGCGGTGACAAATGTGGAGCTGTTGCGCCAGATGTTGCCGGGGCGGGATCTGCGCGCTGCGATGGTGCCGTTTAATGTGGTTCCCACAGGGCCTGCAGTGCCCCCAGAGCCAACAGAGACCCCAGGCGCGGCAGGGGCTGCATCCGCGCAGCCCGGATATCACCGGGCCTCCTCCGGGGAGATCCTGATCGCCAAAGGCCGCGGGCATTTGGGCCGGTTTCTGTCGGTGCCGGGGCTGCCGGTAGGGGAGACTGAGGATATAACCGGGGTGCAATGGGGCAAGCTGCTGATCAATCTCAATAACGCTCTGAATGCCCTTTCGGGTCTGCCTTTGATGACGCAGCTGCAAAGCCGTCATTGGCGACGGTTGATGGCCGATCAAATGGCCGAAGCCCTGCGGGTGATGCAGGCGGCGGGCTTGCGCCCGGTGTCGACGACACCGCTGCCCGTCTGGATGACCCCGCATATCCTGCGCCTGCCCAATTGGGCCTTTACCCGTATTGCAGCCCAGATGCTGACAATTGATCCAACCGCGCGCAGTTCAATGGCGCAGGACCTGATGCAGGGGCGGATCACCGAAGTGGATGCGCTGCAGGGCGAAATCCAGCGCCTGGGTCAGGCCCATGGTGTGGCCACGCCAGTTTGCGATGTGGTGATACAATTGATCCGGCAGGCGGAAATGAAAAAGGCCGGACTGCCAAAACTGCAGCCCGGCCAGATCTAGCCTTTGGTCGGGGTTAGCCCAACGACACCTCAGCGGCTCAATGGGTAAAGCTTGCCAGCAGCAGATAGATACAGCCTGACAGCAGCGCTGCAGCAGGCACTGTGATCACCCAGGCGGCGGCAATGGTCATAAAGTGGCTGCGCCGGACCAGTTTGCGGCGGCGGCGTTCTTCCGGTGCGATGCGCTTTTCTGCCGGGCGGCTGACCGCAGATTGACGCGAGCGGCGCTCGTGATGCCATTCGCGGAAAAAACCAACCCCAAATACCGCCCCAACCGCAATATGGGTCGAGGATACCGGCAGGCCCAGCCAGCTGGCAACAATCACTGTGATCGCAGCTGAGAGCGAGACACAATAGGCGCGCATGGGGTTCAGCTTGGTGATCTGGCTGCCAACCATGCGGATCAGTTTGGGGCCAAACAGGAACAGGCCAAAGGAAATCCCAAAGGCGCCGATGACCATGACCCAGGTTGGAATGGCCACCTTGGAGGCAAAGTCGCCAAACTCTGAGGCATGCACGATCGCGGCCAGAGGGCCAACCGCATTGGCCACATCATTGGCGCCATGGGCAAAAGACAGCAGCGCTGCGGAGATCACCAGTGGGATCCGGAACAACACCTTCAGGGACTTGTTGCGGTTTTCCATGCCTTCGGATTGGCGTTTGATCAACGGGGCGGTGATGACATAGGCCAGCGCCCCAATCATGGTGCCAATCAAAAGCGCGGTCTGCAGGTCGATCTTGATGATACGTTTCAGCCCCTTGAGGGCCAGATAGGATGAAAAGGCGCCCGCCATGATCCCCACCAGAACCGGTACCCAGCGCCGTGCGGCGGCGATTTTGTCGTCCTGGTAAATGATCTTTGCCTTGATCAGGGCCAGAAACAGCGCGGCGATGATACCGCCCAGCACCGGTGAGATCACCCAGCTGGCCGCGATCTTGCTCATGGTTTGCCAGTTCACCGCAGCAAAACCGGCCGCAGCAATACCTGCGCCCATAACGCCGCCAACAACCGAATGAGTGGTGGAGACCGGCGCCCCGATCCAGGTGGCAAGGTTGACCCAAAGCGCCGAAGAGATCAGGGCGGCCATCATGGCCCAGATGAAGATTTCCGAGGTGGCTACCACCTGCGGATCAATAATGCCCTTGGAGATGGTCGAGACCACGTCGCCGCCCGCCAGCAGCGCTCCGGCGCTTTCGAACACGGCGGCGATGACGATGGCACCGCCCATGGTGAGCGCATTGGCGCCCACAGCAGGCCCCATGTTGTTTGCCACGTCATTGGCACCAATATTGATCGCCATATAGGCGCCAAAGACGGCAGCAGCCACCACGATCAGATTGCTCTGGCTACCACCAAACAGCATGGCAGCCCCGAGGCCGGCCATAACCATGAACACCAGGGCGATACCGGGGGCGACCATGGGGCGGGCGACATATTGGGTTGCGGATTCGAGATGCGAAAACCGATGCAGGTCTCGGTCTAGCGTTTCGTGATGGTCAGCGTCGTTTGGTGGGGTGCTCACAGTGATCGTCCCTTTGGCAGGCAGTTGAGGGACGCACTAAGCGAGCCCGCTCAATGAGGCAAGCTGGGCTGTTACAAAAGTGTCACCTGAGTGTCACAATTGACGCAGGATATCCTGCAGCTCGGGCTCGTTTACCAGATTTGCAGCCTCTTGAGCAGGGACCCATTTGCGTTGCCGCTGATGTGCCTCCGGGTAGGTGTCGGACAGTTCGACGTCGCCAACTGTATAGACAAAGGTCTGCACCGGGATCGGCAGTCCGGTTTTCAACTCTTTTTCATAGCTGAAGGCGCCAATGGGATCGCCATCGACACGGCCGTTTTGCACGCCGGCCTCTTCCCAGGCTTCCTGAAGGGCAGATTCGCCGCCATCCTTGCCATTGATTGGCCAGCCTTTGGGCAGAATCCAACGGCCAGAGCCGCGACTGGTGATCATCAGAACTTCTTTGTTGCCGGTGTTTGTTCGGTGGCACAGGGCTGCAACCTGAACGCGTTTAGGGCGAAACAGAATAGGCTTGATCATCTCTTCCCAAGCCTGGGCGATAATGTTGCTCATCTTGAACTGCCTTAATCGTACTTTTTTTGGCAGCTTTGCTGGTGAGTTTGACGTATCGCAGTCGCTGCATGTTTCTGAACTCCCTTTAAAATAGGGCTTTGTGGATAAAGTACAACCCTTGTGTCGATGAAAACGCCTCTGCCCATTAATTGCGCACCCGATTTATATGTTCAGCTGCCTAAATGTTGAGCGCCCCGTGGACTATGTGACCGGCAAAAGGCCTGGAGGGCAGTTGGGGGAAAACTGCTGTGTGGCAGGGGAGGGTTTAAAGGCATGATACGGCACTATATTGACTCTTCTCAGGCCGACGGGCTCAGTGGCGGGAGTTAGATTTTGAATGGGCAAGACGTTATGAAAACAGCACTTGTTACAGGCGCGGCGCGCGGAATTGGCCTGGCCACGGCGCGGGGGCTGCACGAGGCAGGATGGCAGGTCGCAGTGATGGACTGGGACGGGCCAGAGCTGGCAAAGGCCGCGGATCTGTTGCCGGAGGCCTTGGTGATTGAGGGCGATGTCTCTAAACCCCAGGATGTGACGGCGGCCGTTGCCGAGGTCACCGCGCGGTTTGGCCGTCTGGATGGGTTGGTCAACAATGCGGGCGTGGCGGATTTTGGTCCAATCCGCGACACGACATTTGATCGCTGGCGCCGGGTGATGGAGACCAATCTGGACGGTCCCTTTCTGATGACCCAGGGGTTTACCGATCTGCTGGCAGCTGACGGCGGTGGGGCTGTGGTGAACATCACCTCAATCTCCGGTCTGCGGGCCAGCACCCTGCGGGTCGCCTATGGCACCTCTAAGGCGGCGCTGGCGCAGCTGACCCTGCAGCAGGCGGTGGAGCTGGGTGAGTTGGGGATTCGGGTCAATGGCGTTGCGCCCGGGCCGGTGGCGACCAAGCTGGCGATGGCGGTCCACAGCCCCGAGATCATTGCGGCATACCACGATGCACTGCCGTTGAATCGTTATGGCTCAGAGGATGAAATTGCCGCAGCGATCAATTTCCTGCTGTCCGACAATGCGAGTTTTATCACCGGCCAGATCCTGGCTGCCGATGGCGGCTTTGAGGCGACGGGAATTGGTTTGCCCGCCTTGCGATCCTGAAGCGATACACCTTTTAGTGGCTGAACACGCCTTGGGCACGAGGGGGCAATGCCCCCTTTGTTGGCAATGCCGGTGCTACGGCAGGGCTCGTGTTAGCGACGCTTCTTTGCCCGCAGGGTGGGGTCTTCTTGGGTCGGATCCTCGGGCCATGGGTGGCGGGGGTATTGCGCGCGCATGTCTTTGCGCACATCTGCATAGGATCCGGCCCAAAACCCGGGCAGGTCGCGGGTGATTTGGATCGGGCGCTGGGCTGGGGAGAGCAGGGTGATCTTCAAAGCGACGCCGCCGACGCTCGGGTGGCGGGTGACGCCAAACAATTCCTGTAGTCGCACCGATATTTCCGGAGCTTCCGCACTATAGGTGATCGGGATCTTACGCCCCAGCGGGGTGGTGAAACTGCCGGGCGCCTCGCGGTCCAGCAGTTGCGTCTGTTCCCAGGTGAGTGCGGCGCGCAGCGCTGGCAGCAAGTCGAACTGTTTCCAGGCCGCGGCGGATTTAACCCCGCCCAGCATTGGCAGCAGCCAGTCGTCCAATCGCGCCAGCAGGCCATCGGGCGAAAAATCCGGCAGGTCAAAACCATCGGCGCGCAGCAGTTCAACCCGCGCCGCCAGCCGCGCCGCGGCACCATCAAGACGCAGACCAAGATCGCGCACCCCGTCGAGCATGGCTGCGGCGATCTGATCCTCAGGCGCATCTTTCCACAGGCGCTGTTCCAGGGAGATGGCACCCAGGCACTCTTGCTGTTGTGCAACGACGCGGCGGTCGCGCTTGGACCAGTGGCAGTTGTCCTGCCAGGCGATCTGATCGGCAAAGAGTTCGCGGATTTCTACGAGACTAATCTGCGCGGCCATGCGCACACGGGCCTCGCGCGGGTTGCCGTCAGTGTCCAGCGCCACGATGAAGGGGGCCGCGGCCAGGGGATCACTGGGGTCCAGCAGCACGCCCTTGCCGCCCGAGAGCACATAGCGCGGCTGATCGCCTTTGCGGCGCTGACCAATGCGATCGGGGTAGGCCAGCGCGGCCATGGCGGCGGCAGAGAGAGGCCCTGTTCTCTTCTGGGCAGTGGCGCCCTGTTTTTGCAAACGGCGTGTTTCGCTGCGAATACGGTCCAGCACCGGATAGGAGAGCTGATAGGGGCGTTTGCGCTGAAAGCCCTTGGAATCTTTCAGGGCCTCCAGGCGCAGCGCCAGATCTGTTGGCGCGCCGCGCAGGGGATCACGTTCGGCCAGCAGCGCGGCCAGCTCGGCTGCTCTGGGACCGGCTGTCAGCAGCATATGGCCCAAACGCGGATGCAGTGGCAATCGGGCAAGCGCCTTGCCGTGAGCGGTCATCTGGCCGCGCCCGTCCAGGGCGCCCAGCATCTGCAGCAATTTGCGGGCCTCTGCCATGGTGCCGCTGGGCGGTGCGGTGAGAAAACCGAGATCCCCGGCCTCTGCCCCCCAGAGCGCCAGTTCCAGTGCCAGACCGGTGAGGTCGGCTGAGGCTATTTCCGGTGGCGGAAAAGCGGCCAGCGCCCCTTCTTCGCCTTTGGTCCAGAGCCGGTAAGCGGTGCCGGGGGCCACACGGCCGGCGCGGCCCTGACGCTGGGTGGCCTCGGCGCGGGTGACTTTTTCGGTGATTAACCGCGACATGCCAGAGCCAGGATCAAACCGGGCGCGCCGGGCCTGGCCCATGTCGACCACCACGCGGATATCCTGAATGGTGAGCGAGGTTTCGGCAATCGAGGTGGCGAGCACAATTTTGCGACCCGTGACGGCAGGGCGGATGGCGGCCTGCTGGTCCTTGAAGGGCAGGGCGCCAAACAGCGGCTGGATCAGGCAATCGCCGGGCAACCTCTTGTCCAGATTTTGCGCCGCGCGGCGGATTTCGCCTTCACCGGGCAGAAACACCAGAATGCCGCCGCCCATATGCGCGCCCTTGGTGGTGTCGCGGCTGTCCTTTTCCGCCTGCACCACCAGATCGCACAGAGCATCCAGCCGACGTGCCTGTGGCCCCAGTGGGCGCTCCAGCCAGCGGGTTTGCACCGGAAAGCTGCGCCCTTCGGAGGTGACAAGCGGTGCCTGCATCAGCGCCGCCACCGGGGCGGCGTCCAGGGTGGCGGACATGGCCAGCAGGATCAGATCATCACGCAGCGCCTCCGCCACCTCAAGGCACAGGGCCAGGCCAAGATCGGCGTTGAGGGAGCGTTCGTGGAATTCGTCAAAGATCACCGCACCGACGCCGGGCAGGTCGGGATCCGATTGCAGCATCCGGGTGAGAATGCCTTCGGTCACCACTTCGATGCGGGTCGCCTTGCTGGTCTTGGCCTCGCCACGGATCCGGTAGCCGACGGTTTGGCCCACCGCTTCGCCCAGAGTTTCCGCCATGCGCTCAGCCGCGGCGCGGGCAGCAAGACGGCGCGGTTCCAGCATCACGATGCGCTGGGTGGTCAGCCCGGCTGACAGCATGGCCAGTGGCACCTTGGTGGTTTTGCCCGCACCGGGGGGCGCTTGCAAGACGGCGCGTTTGCCCTGTTGCAGGGCTGTGATCAGCTCTGGCAGGGCGTCATCAATGGGCAGGCGTGGCATGGTGGCTTTTGTCATGGCCTGCTTATCGCCAAAGAGCGCGCCGGGGTCCAGCCTGCTGCATAATGCCCGCCCTGCGGCAGCTTCGCACTGGACAAGGGGTTCGGGCCTGCGTCAATTAGGGCGGAAATTTTGCGAGCTGTTCAATATTGGAGACCGGGCATGAAGACCGCCGAGCTGAGTGAGAAAATCCTAAGCGGGGATCGCCGGGCGCTGGCGCGGGCCATCACTCTGGTCGAAAGCGGCCGCGATGATCACCGGGTGGCCGCAACCGAGCTGTTGGACCTCCTGGCGAAATCCGGGCGGCAAGCGCTGCGCATTGGTCTGTCAGGTACGCCCGGGGTGGGGAAATCCACCTTTATCGAGAGCTTTGGCATGATGTTGGTGGCCCAGGGGCAGCGGGTGGCGGTGCTGGCGGTGGATCCGAGCTCTGCCCGTACGGGGGGGTCCATTCTGGGCGACAAAACCCGGATGGAACAGCTGAGCCGCCAGAAGGCCGCCTTTATCCGGCCCTCGCCGAGCCAGACCAATCTTGGCGGGGTGGCGCGGCGCACCCGCGAGGCGGTGGCCCTGTGCGAGGCGGCTGGATTTGATGTGGTTCTGATTGAGACCGTAGGCGTTGGCCAATCTGAAACCGTGGTAGCGCAGATGTCGGATCTGTTCCTGTTGCTGCTGGCACCTGCGGGGGGCGATGAATTGCAGGGGGTCAAGCGGGGGATCATGGAAATGGCGGATATCATTCTGGTCAACAAGGCCGATGGGGATCTGAAATCCGCCGCCATGCGCACCTGTGCCGATTACTCTGGCGCGTTACGGCTGCTGCGTAAACGCCCGCAGGACCCCGAAGGCTACCCAAAGGCGCAGACCGTTTCGGCGCTGCAAGAGGCCGGGTTGGACAGCGCCTGGGCTGATATGAAAACCCTGGTGGAATGGCGCCAGGACAAGGGCCATTGGAGCGGCACGCGCGCCGAGCAGGCGCGCTACTGGTTTGCTGAGGATGTGCGCCAGGCCCTGTTGGCGCGGCTCAAGACCCCCTGGGCGCAGGGCCGCATGACAGAATTGTCGGATCAGGTGGCGCAGGGGGCGGTGTCGCCAACGGCCGCAGCACAGGAGATGCTGAAAGGGCTTGGCGTCGCAGGCTAGGTGGCAACAGGTGCAGCCGAAGACAGGCATTGGCCAAATGGGGATGGCCAAGTGGGCAAGACAGGCATATAGATCCGTTGAAAATCACAGGTTGGAGCGGGCCTGAGCCATTTCATTGGTGCAGGGCCATAAAACCCCAGCATATGGCTTGACCCTTGGGGCGATTCCTCCTAAACGCATCCAACCAGTTTTCGGGCGTTGGCTCTTGGCCGCGCCCTTTGAGATTTGCAGACGATTCGGGGGAATCCTCGGGTGCTGCCCCAGATACGAAGGATGAACCTATGTCGCGCCGTTGCGAACTGACCGGAAAAGGCCCGATGACTGGCAACAATGTCAGCCATGCTAAAAACAGAACTCGTCGTCGGTTTCTGCCAAACCTGAACGATGTGACCCTGCAGTCCGAGACTCTGGGTCGCGGCATCAAGCTGAAGATCTCAGCTGCTGCGCTGCGCACCGTTGACCACCGCGGTGGTCTGGATGCTTTCCTGGCAAAAGCCAAGGACGATGAGCTGTCCACAGGTGCCCTGAAAGTGAAAAAAGAGATCGCCAAGGCACAAGCCGCCGCAGCCTGATCTTTGATCACATGAGAATTTGCAGCGCCGTGCATCGAGAAGATGCGCGGCGTTTTGCCGTTCCGGGTTCAGGACATTTCACCTTGCGGCTCTGCTGCGGCAGAGGCATATCATTTGCCATGGCACGATTCCTGCGGATATCTCTGGCCTTGATGCTGGCCCTGGTGGTGACCCTGACGGGGCATGCCTCAGCCAGTGCGCAGGGTGCCCGTGATGCCAGTGGCCAGATGGTGATTTGTTCCGGAACGGGTCCGGTCACCATCTATGTCGATGAGGATGGTCAACCCACCAAGGCGCCGCATTTTTGTCCAGACTGTGTGATGCATCTGCTGGATGCCGTTGCGGGGCCGGATGCTGTGGTGCTGCCAGCCTATGGCGGGCAGGCCTTTGACCGCCTATTGGGCGCTGTGGGATCCAGCCCTGTGATGCGGCTTGCCGCGACAGCACGGGCGCCGCCGCGCTGCGGCTGATATAGCTGTCCCACGAAGAGTCTGACCGCCTGTGACCCTGCCTCGCTGACGGGTGGACGGGCTGCAAGATCTACCCAAAGAATTTCCCAACCTAGAAAGAAAGGAGACAGAAATGTCCCTGAAATCCGTATTGTTTGCGGCAGTTGCCGCTGTGTCACTTGCTGGGGCCGCCACTGCTGAAGGCGCCAAGATCATGGTGCATGATCAATATGCCCGCGTGTCGGCTAAAATGTCCACGAGCGGCGCGGCCTTCATGGAGATCATGAATATGGGCACCGAGGACGATCAACTGATCGACGCGCGCTCTGACATTGCCAAGCGTGTTGAGCTGCACACCCATATGGAAAGCGGCGATGGTGTGATGAAGATGGTGCATGTGGAGGAGGGGTTTGCGATCCCCGCCGAGGGCAGCCACATGTTGCAGCGTGGCGGAGATCACGTGATGTTCATGGGGCTGAACCAGTCGCTGGAACATGGCGACATGGTGCCTGTCACTCTGGTGTTCAAAAACGCTGGTGAGATCAGCATCGAGATCCCTGTTGATCTAGAGCGCAAGCCGGGCCAAGGCGGTCATATGAAGCACTCTAACTAACCGGCTGTTGTAACAAAGGGGGCGGGCGCGGCGTCAGGCTGCGCTGCAGCCCTCCTTCGCGCCCAAAGCCCGCCCTGTTGGCGGGCTTTTTGCCGTCCAGTCTCATAGGGGGAGGCGGGTTTCAGTGGGTCGCCTGCGGCGGCCGAGGTTACCCTAGGATTTCCGCGACCCAGCGGGGCAGGGTTTTGCTGGCCGGGCCGTAGCGACAGTCGTCGAACCGTGTGGCCATGGCCGAGGGTTCGAGATTGAACTCGAGCGTTCTCGCACCGATTGCTGCTGCGGCTTGGACAAAATTTGCAGCCGGGTAGACCTGCGCCGAGGTGCCAATCGATACAAAGAGATCGGCCTCCGCCAGATGGGTTTCGATGGTTTGCATGGCGTAGGGGATTTCTCCGAACCAGACCACATCGGGACGCGTGGTGGTGCCAGCGCAATGTGGGCAGCTGTCCTGTGGCTGCATCACCAGCTCCGCCTGCCAGCGGTGGCCACAGGCGGAGCAGAGCGCGCCTGACAGGGTGCCATGCATATGGATAACCCCTTGGCTGCCAGCCTTTTCATGCAGGTCATCAACGTTTTGGGTGATCACAACGACCTCGCCGGGATGTTGCACCGCCAGCTGCGCCAGCGCCTTATGACCGGCGTTGGGCTGTGCCTTGGCGGCCTGGGCCCGGCGGGCATTGTAGAATTCGTGCACCAGGATGGGGGCGCGGGCAAAGCCTTCGGGGGTGGCGACATCTTCAATCCGGTGCTGTGCCCACAGGCCGCCTTCGTCGCGAAAGGTGCCAAGGCCACTTTCTGCGGAGATCCCCGCTCCGGTCAGAATGACAATTTTATCGGACATCACTTGCATTTAGATGTAACCTTTACCTTGATAAATACCCCAGGAGGAGAGCTCATGCGCCAGCGTCCCACAAGGCTTGAGGCCAGTCAAAACCTGGATCAAGACTTCGGTCAAAATCCGAGAAAAATTCTGTTTGTCTGCCTGGGCAATATTTGCCGCTCGCCTGCCGCGCAAGGGGTGTTTCGTGCGCTTTGTTCCAGTGTCACATGTGACAGTGCGGGGACTTCCGACTACCACGTGGGCGCGCCGCCCTACGGGGCAATGCAGCAGGCCATGAAGCGGCGTGGCCTTGATGTTTCAGATCTGCGGGCGCGCCAGTTCAGCCCGTCGGATTTTAGCGATTTTGACCTGATCCTGGCGATGGACCAAAACAATCTGGACAACATCGAGGCCCTGCGCTCCGCTGGTAATCAGACCCCGGTTCAGCTGTTCACCCGTTTTGCGCCAGAGGCGGCAATGGATCATGTCCCGGACCCCTATTACACGCGGGATTTTGACGGCTGTCTGGACCTGATTGAACTGGCTGCAGCGGGGCTGGTGCGGGCTGTGGCGCAGGGTGAGGGGGAGCCGGGGCGGTGAAACGCCAGCTCAGCTCAACTCGTCTAGCACTTGAAAATCCTGCGCCAGCCAAGGCAGCTTGACGATGGCTGGATTTACCATCTGGCGCTTAATCAGGCCTTTGGTGGTTTGGGCAACGGTGCGGGGCAATTGGTCGGCCCAGTCCTTGCTGGCGAAGAGGGAAATCCGCCGCGCAGCCTTGCCAAAGGGCAGCGGCAAGGCGTCGATGTCATCATGGAACCGGGCCGCCCGCATATAGCCAAGTGGCGTTGTCACCGCCCAGCCAATATGGCGGGCCACCATGGCCATCAGCGCCAGGTGGGAGCCAACCTCAAAGCGGTTTTCAAAGGTTATGTCTTGCTGGCTGATCTGCGCCTCGATTTGTTGCGAGATCATCTGGTCAGCGGCATAGCGCAGAAACGGCAGCTGTTCGAGCTGGCCAATCGGCGCCTGTGGGTCGTGAATAAAACCCTTGGGGGTGACCAGAATAAACGGATCGCGCACCAGGGGGAACTCGATCAACCCCTGCTGTGGCTCGTCGGTGGTGGCGGTCACTGCCAGGTGGATCTCATCCGCCTCAATGGCGCGCAGGATGTCATGGCTGGAGGCGGTGATCATCTTGAAGCGGCACTCGGTGAGGCTTTCGGCAAGGGCGGTGGCCAGGCGTGGGGTCAGATCGTTGTCAAAGTCATCAATCAACCCGATGGAGAGCGCCGGCAGGTGGCTCAGATCCATCATCGACAACTCGCTCTGCGCCAGGCGCAGCTCGGACAGCACCGCCTGTGTGCGGGCCAGGAAATTGCGCCCGGCGGAGGTTGGCACCATGGGGCGGCGGCCGTGATCGACAAGATCCGTTCCCAGCGCCTTTTCAAGGTTTCGCAGTTGTTGGCTGACAGCAGGTTGGCTCAACCCTGTCACTTCGGCGGTCTGAGCAACGGATCCGGTCTTTGCCAGGGCCTCGAACACCTCGAGCCCCCTGAGGGTGACCCCTTTGATCAACATACCGTTACTCCAACAAAACTATTATCTCAGCGTAGTTTCCCCACCGCCTGCCGCAGGGTCAAGGGGGCTAATCTGGCTGCTGTTCCCCCTAACGCGGTGCAGGGCAGCGCAGGATCAGCCTAGCGGCGCCGTACCTGTGGGGGCATGGGGAGAGGCCGTTGCACAGGCGCAGCGATTTAGTTTTGTAAAATCTATTGCGTTGCGCAGCAGGGGCAAACAGCTGGTGGTTAACCGCAGATTTTGGCAGCGGTATCGCCAAAGAGCTTATAGCGCTGCCACAGCTGTTCATCGCGGTGGTTGCTGGACTGGCGCACCACCTGGGCCTGATGGGGATCGCCAAACCATCTAGAGACGGTTTTGCGCTCAGAGGAGGTCAGCTGTACATTGGCCACCTTCTGGATGCAGCGACACAGGGAGGGGCTGACGGCAGAGCGATCAGAACTGCGGCAGGCGCGTTCAATGGCACCAGCCTGGGCAGGCTGCACCAGAACCATCTGCGCGGTGAAGACTTGGGCGGCCAATACGGCACAAAGCCCCGCAGAGCGCAGGGAGGTGGGCAGCAATGTCATCAGATGTCCCTTGTGTTTTAGCCCCGGATCGCATGCCCGGATTTGAGCGAATATGGCGAAAGGCGCGACGAGATTCAATATTGGTTAAAAACCATTCAGAAATGCGCAGGTTTTTGCCGGGTTTTGTCTGATCAGGGAAGTGTGGCGAGGAATTTGGTTATTGCCTGGGCGGCGGCTTGGATTGTTTCGGGTTGAACGTAGTCCGCCACAACCAACCCGCCTGTGGCTGCCCCAATGGTTTTGGCGCCGGCCTTGATCGCCACGTCCAGTGTTGCACCACAGTAGGCTGCGATGCGCATTGCTATTTCGGAGAGCGATTTTGCAATGCGCTTGAGAATGGCAGGCGAGGGCGCGGGGGTGGCAATCTCTGCTTCTAAAGTGTCGAGATCATCCCAGAGCAGCAAAATATCCTTCTTGAAGGCCTTGGCGGGCAGGGCATCCAGCGGTGGCCCGCCATTGTCACCGATTAGCGGAGAGCTGGTGGCTTGTTTCAGAGCCGTGAGTTCTTCTTTGAGGCGCTTGACCTCTTGCTCCAACTCAAACTTCGCCTGAATGCGCTCGATTTCCTTGGCGACGTCTTCGGGACCTGCCTCCCAGATCTCATCCTTGATCAGGGCCACCTGCAATTGCAGGTCCCAATCCATGGGCGCGCCGGTGAGCATGCCGCGATACCAGTCGCGCCAAAACGTCCAAATGCCTGTCGGATCATGGAGCGCCGCAAATGTCTCCCACATGGTGAGCAGGTTTTCTGCGCCTTGTGGGCGGGGCCAAAGCGCCCCTGTGAAGATTTGATGAGGATCGCCGTTTTTTGCAGCTTTGGCATCTGAAAATACGGCGGCGTTGGCGGCGGCGTTGGCGGCGGCGGAGCGGGCGGCGGAGCGGGCGGAGCGGGCGGCGGAGGAGAGGGCGGCGGAGCGGGCGGCGGCTTCTATTCGCTTCATATCTGGGGTTGGGCAGGTGCTCGCAACCCCGGATATGAGCGTCGCCCGTAGTCCAGCTAAAAGCAATTCGGCGCCTGCGGTTTTGTTGATGATTTGATCGGATACTGCCATGAGCGTGGGCAGGCTGCGCAGGGATGCGCGGGCGGCGATGGCGCGGCTGATCCGCACATCCTGGGTTTGCAGCCAGGTTTCCAGCTGGTCTAAATCTACGATCTTGTCCACATCTGCCACGTTCAAATTCGCCTTTGACTGTCGATTTGGTGAAATAACTTCACCGCAGCATAGACGCGCGCTTGACCAAGACAAGAATCCAAATCATATGCCTGATCATGACTGATCTCGCCAAAATCCGCAATTTCTCCATTGTCGCCCATATCGACCATGGCAAATCCACCCTCGCTGACCGGCTCATCCAAGAGACGGGCACGGTGGAGGATCGTGATATGAAGGCGCAGCTGCTTGATAGTATGGATATCGAGCGCGAGCGTGGCATCACCATCAAGGCCAACACAGTACGGATTGATTACAAGGCGGATGACGGCGAGACCTATGTGCTCAACCTCATCGACACGCCGGGTCACGTGGATTTTGCCTATGAGGTCTCCCGCTCGATGCGCGCCGTTGAAGGCTCGCTTTTGGTGGTGGACAGTACCCAGGGCGTTGAGGCGCAGACCTTGGCCAATGTCTATCACGCCATGGAGGCCGACCACGAGATCGTGCCGGTGCTGAACAAGATCGACCTGCCGGCCTCGGATTGTGACCGGGTGGCGGAACAGATCGAAGATGTTATCGGCATCGAGGCCACTGGCGCTATTCAGGTTTCGGCCAAGACCGGGCAGGGCATCCATGAAACGCTGGAGGCCATCGTCAATGAGCTGCCCGCCCCAACCGGCACCCGCGATGCGCCGCTGAAGGCGATGCTGGTGGACAGCTGGTATGACGCCTATCTGGGCGTGATCGTTCTGGTGCGGATCATGGACGGGGTGCTGAAAAAGGGTGAGCGGATCAAGATGCTCTCCAATGGCTCCACCCACCATGTAGACCGGATCGGCGTGTTCCGCCCGGCAATGGCGGTGATTGACGAGTTGGGACCGGGCGAAATTGGCTTCCTGACGGCCTCGATCAAACAGGTGCGCGACACCCGTGTGGGCGATACCATTACCCATGAGAAAAAAGGCACCGACGATGCCTTGCCGGGCTTTAAGCCTGCGCAGCCGGTGGTGTTCTGTGGCCTGTTCCCGGTTGACAGCTCCGAGTTTGAAGACCTGCGCGATGCCATTGACAAGCTGGCGCTGAATGACGCCTCCTTTAGCTTTGAGATGGAAACCTCGGCGGCGCTGGGCTTTGGCTTCCGCTGTGGCTTCCTGGGCCTGTTGCACCTTGAGGTGATCCGCGACCGGGTGGAGCGCGAGTATGATATCGAGCTGATCACCACGGCGCCGTCGGTGGTCTATCATATCTATATGCGTGACGAGACCATGATCGAGCTGCACAACCCGGCTGATATGCCCGACCTGACCCATGTGGACCACCTGGAAGAGCCGCGCATCAAGGCGACCATTCTGGTGCCGGATGAGTATCTGGGCGATGTGCTGAAGCTGTGTCAGGACCGGCGTGGTATCCAGCTGGATCTGACCTATGCCGGCAGCCGTGCCATGGCCGTCTATGACCTGCCGCTCAACGAGGTGGTGTTTGATTTCTACGACAGGCTCAAGTCGGTGACCAAGGGCTATGCCTCCTTTGACTATCAGCTGACGGGCTATCAAACCGACAATCTGGTCAAGATGTCAGTGCTGGTGAACGACGAGCCAGTGGATGCGCTGTCGATGATGGTGCACCGTGACCGCGCTGAGGCCCGGGGCCGGGCCATGGTGGAAAAGCTGAAAGACCTGATCCCGCGCCATATGTTCAAGATCCCGATCCAGGCGGCCATTGGCGGCAAGGTAATCGCGCGCGAGACCCTGTCAGCGATGCGCAAGGACGTGACGGCCAAATGTTATGGCGGCGACGCAACCCGGAAGAAGAAACTGCTGGAGAAGCAGAAGAAGGGTAAGAAGAAGATGCGTCAGTTCGGCAAGGTCGACATCCCGCAAGAAGCGTTTATTTCAGCCCTGAAAATGGATAGCTGAGCACCAGCCTGAGCCTGCTCGGCAAACGCTTCGCCATGCCGTGGTATGGCTGAGGGCTTGGCTAAATAACTATAGGAATGGCTGGTCGTCAGACCGGGCAGCGCCTCCCCCTCCCCAAGGGAGGGCACCGACCTGCGCTTTGATGTCGAGCCACTCTGGGGCCGCAAGCCGTATTCCACTCTCATTTATCAGCCCCAAATTTGGGCGTGCGGATCACAGATCGCGCATTTGGGGGCTTCCTGGTGTCAAGCGCGCGCAACTCCCCAGATCCCGCGAGTGTTTTTGACATCGGTCAATGCCGTAACATTGGCCTTAGGTATAGTGGCCCAATGGCGCTGACTTGGGAGGTTTAGAGATGGATTTTGCAGCACGTAAGGACGCACTTGAAACACGCAGGTTGGCCTTGGCCGGGCATTTGCGCGAGGTCGAACATGCTTTGGATGCGCCGATGCCAAAAGACTGGGAGGATCGCTCGTCTGAGCGCCAGGGGGATGAGGTGCTGGAAGCGCTTGGTCTCAATGAGATGGACGAGCTGCGCCGGATTGATGCAGCGCTGGCGCGCTTGGTCGAGGGGACTTACGGCTATTGCCAGATCTGTGGCGATCAAATTGCGGAAAAACGTCTGGATTTGCTGCCTGCGACGCCCTTTTGCAGTGGCTGCGCCGCCTGAGGCAGGGGGGCTTTCGGGGGCGGCAAGAGTGCTGCGCGTTTGGTCGCGGCGCAGTTGCTCTGGGTGGCTTTTCATCCCGATGGGAAGGCGGTAAGGCAGGGGAGGCTTTTCTTTTGGAGATTTCCCCATGTCTTGTGATTTGTGCTCTGCCGAGGGTTCGACCCGGTTTTTTGCTGTTGTTGGTGGCCCCGAAGAGGCTGGCGTGCAGATCTGCGATACCTGTCAGACACAGATTGATGGCGAGCTGAATCCCGATCACTGGCGCTGTCTGGCCTCGTCAATGTGGTCACAGGAACCCGCAGTGCAGGTTCTGGCGACCCGGCTGCTGGCGCGGCTTTCGGAAAATGACTGGGCGCGGGATCTGGCCGATCAGCTGTGGCTGGATGAGGAAACGCGGGCCTGGGCCGACAATGAGAGCACCGGTGGCGGCCATGTTGACAGCAACGGCGCGGCGCTTGCGGCGGGTGACAATGTGGTCCTGATCAAGGATCTGCCGGTCAAGGGGGCGGGCTTTACCGCCAAGCGCGGCACGCCGGTGCGTGGCATTTCGCTGGTGCAGGACAATCCCGAACATATCGAGGGCCGGGTTGAAGGCCAGCGGATCGTTATTTTGACCAAGTTTGTGAAAAAGAAATAGGTGCTGCGGCAACATGGTTGGCAATTCGCCCTTAGGGTCACTATGGGCCGTTGCCGTATATGGAGCGATATGGCACAACTCCTGCAAACAGACTGAACAAAAGAGTTTAGCTTATGACTGACTTTGCCGAACGTCGCCGTATGATGGTTGACACCCAGGTTCGTCCTTCGGACGTGACCAAATACCCGATCATTGAGGCCCTGCTTTCTGTTGCGCGTGAGGATTTTGTCCCTGATGCACAGCGTGAAGGGGCCTATGCGGATCGAAATATGGACCTTGGGGGGCAGCGCACCCTGATTGAAGTCCGTACGCTGGCAAAGATGCTGGATGCGTTGGATATTCAGCGGGATGAGCTGGTATTGGATGTCGGCTGTGCTTTGGGCTACTCCACGGCCGTCGCGGCGCAAATGGCCGAGATGGTGATCGGTGTCGAAGAAGATGAGACCATGTCCGCCGATGCGCAGGCGCAGCTGTCCGAGGCTGGCGCCGACAATGCCATTGTGCACGTCGGCCCGCTGAAAGAAGGCGCCGCTGAACATGGCCCCTATGACGTCATCATGGTGCAGGGCGGCGTCGAAGAGCTGCCCGCCGCGCTGCTGCAGCAGCTCAAGGATGGCGGCCGTATTGCCGCGATCTTCATGCGCGGCTCGCTGGGCGAGGTAAAGGTTGGCTATAAACAGGGGGGGCAGATCTCCTGGCGCTTTGAATTTAATGCCGGCGCCGAGGTCATGCCTGGGTTTGAACGCGCCCCAGCCTTTTCTCTGTGAGGTCGGGGCAAAAAGATCAGCCTAAATGCGGGGCCATATTTTGAACCTGCACTGGCGGATCTGGCCTGTGACATCCTGTAATAGAAACGGGTTGGCAGTTTTTTGCCCGTGATGCCGTGCCCAGATCTACTGGCACTGCATGAGGTGAGGACAAAGAAGACGAACAGCCCATACAGCAGGTATGAGCTGAAGCATAACAAAACTCCCGCGGCTGGCGGCGCGGCAAACGAATAGGGCGACCGATGTTGAAGAAGAATTCGGCAAGTTTGTTAAAGACGTTTGTATTTGCAGGCTCTGTGGCGCTTGCTTTTGCGCTGCCAAAACCCGCGAGTGCGGACAATCTGTCCGACGCGCTGATTGGCGCTTATAAAAACAGCGGGTTGCTGGAGCAGAACCGGGCCTTGTTGCGGGTTCAGGATGAAAACGTCGCAGCCGCTGTTGCTGGCCTGCGTCCGATCGTCAATTGGACCATCAGAGCCAGCACGCAGAACACACATACTGTGAATGGCCAGTCGCCCTCTTCGAGTGTGGACCAGCTGACGACGGGCCTGGCTTTGGAACTGTTGCTCTATGATGGTGGGGCGACAAAGCTCAAGCAGCTTGCGGCGCAACAAACCGTTCTGGCGACCCGCCAAAGCTTGCTAAACGTCGAACAACAGGTGCTGTTTGGTGCAGTGCAGGCCTATGTAAACGTCCTTTTGCAACAAGAGACGGTGCGGCTGCAGGGCAACAACCTGCGCCTGTTGCAGGAAGAGCTAAAGGCTTCGCAGGATCGATTTGAAGTGGGGGAGGTGACCCGCACGGATGTTGCATTGGCGCAGAGCCGCCTGGCTTCTGCCCGCGCGACCCTGATCCAAAGTCGCGGCGATTTGCTGTCGGCGCAGGCCTCTTATGTGGAGGCGGTTGGTCACCCTATTGGCGCAACAGCAGGACAACCTCCCTTGCCCAAACGGGTTGCATCCCTTCAGGCAGCAGAATCCATTGCCGTGCGCAATCATCCCAATCTGCTGGGACAGCAGCATGCTGTTAAGGCAGCTGATTTCGCCACGGATGCGGCGCGAAAAGGTCTGGGGCCAAGTATCAAGCTGGGGGCGGAAATCTCTGCCACAAACAGCTTTAGCAATAGTTTTGAATCTGACAGCACTGGCGGCAGCATCACCTACAGCCAGCCGCTTTATGCTGGTGGTGCTCTGGCCTCATCGGTGCGGTCTGCCATGGCGAGCGCTGATGCGACGCGGGGCGTGTTGATTTCGACACAGCGTGCGGTGGCTCAGGATGTTGCCGAGGCCTATGTTACCTTAGAGGCTGCGACCGCCAGTCTGGTGTCGTCGAATGAGAGCGTACGGGCAGCACAGGTGGCCTTTGACGGTATCCGCGAAGAGGCCACATTGGGCGCGCGCACCACGCTGGACGTGTTGCAGGCGGAACAGGATCTGCTGAACGCGCTGACAGCGCGGGTGCAGGCACGGGCCAGCCAGGCCACGGCGGCCTATTCCTTGCTGCAAGCACAGGGGCTTTTGACGGCAGAACACCTGGGTCTTGCGGTCGAGATTTATGATCCGACCCTGTATTATAATCTGGTCAAAGAGGCGCCAGCGCAGCTCAGCCGTCAAAGCCGGGATTTGGACCGGGTGCTGCGGGCCTTGGGTAAAAACTAGGCCGGGCAAAAGGGCCTGTTTAGAAACCATCCCGTGTCGAAACTAAAAGTCTCTCTAAATGTTGTGCGATTGCGGCAGGAGAGCTACACTTGTCGCAAAGGCTAGAGTGGTTCAAATACAATGTCCGATCCTGTTACACAGGCTGAAATCGAAGATGTCCTGTCCTCAATCCGCCGTTTGGTGAGTGAGGATGGGCGCTCTGGGCCGCGCCCGGTGACTGGGCCAGCGGTGGGCAGCCAGCAGGACAACCTGTCGGCTTCCGCGCCGCAAGCGCCTGCAAAGCCAACATCGCGTCTGGTTCTGACACCTGCTTTGCGGGTGGCGGAGGATACCTGCGATGCAGCCGAGGCGGGTTCGGACCAGCCTGAGGCCGTCGATGTGTCGTCTGAGGCTGAGGTTGAGGCGTCATGGGGGATGGAGGCTGCCTATGACCTGCAGGGTGTCAGCCATTTGGATCTTGAGGTTGAGCCAGAATTAGACCCTGGCGAGGTTATTGCCTTTCGCTCCAATGACACCGTTGAGGTAGACGGGGATGCCGACCTGGCTGCCGATCAGTACAGCGCAACTGAGCAATCAGAGGCTGAGCCTGCGCAGGCTGCAGAGGGCACGGAACCGGCGGACGCTGCGCCATGGCGCGACCCTGAGGCGACGCTCTTTGGCAGCGTGGATAGCCCGCCCATGGACGCAGCCGAGGCGGAAATGCAGCTTTCTCCACAGATAAGCGAGACCGTTGCCGAGCAGGGCCAGAACGCAGATGACGCGCGCCTGGATCTGGATGAGGCCGAGGTGGCTGAGCCTGAAACTGATGAGCTGGATGGCAGCCAGCGGGTGTCTGCGGTGGTGCAAAAAATAGCCGAGCTGGAGGCCAAAGTGGCGCGCTCAACCGGGCAGTGGGAGCCAGATGGCGCTTCCAGTGATCCTTATGCCGGCACCAATATCGAAACGCTTGAGTGGCAGGATCACACGGAAGAAGTTGGGGCCGAGGCTGAGTTTGAAGCCGATCCGGCGCCGCAAACCGAGGATGAAACCGACGCCGGTTTCGACGCCGCAGCCCTGGCCGAAGAGGCTGTCACCCGCGCGACGATGGACGCCCTGGGGGACGATGCTGCGGAAGAAAGCTATCTCGATGAGGAGAGCCTGCGCGAGCTGGTTGCTGATATCGTGCGCAGTGAATTGCAGGGCGCCCTGGGCGAGAGAATCACCCGCAATGTGCGCAAGCTGGTGCGTCGTGAAATCCAGCGGGCCCTTGCCGCTCAGGATTTGATCTGACCGGACTTCGCCTGGCTGTTTCAAGCAGACCTGGAGTGCGGTCCAGTGGAAACTGGACCTGTGGACTCTGTTTGCTCCGCTCAGACCCCCGCTTTGTCTATGCGGTTGCCAAAACCAGTGGGTCCCTTCGCGCTTATGGGGCAGGCACCTCTGTCGCCAGTGAGAGCAGATGATCCAGATCCATATGCTGTTCTAGATGGTCCGCCAGGGCATCCAGCGTATCTTCGACACTGTCTTCATACTGGGTGGAGCTGTCATAGCCGAGCTGGGATAGGTAATGCGCCCGAAAACCATCGGCGCTGAACAACCCATGCAGATAAGAGCCCAGCACCCGCCCATCCGCAGAGGCGGCGCCCTCTACCCGGTCGGCGATCTGTAGCCAGCCCCGTGTGCAATCGGCCCCCGTGGTGCGTCCCATGTGAATTTCATAGCCCTGCACGGGCAAGCCACCCTGCAGGCTGCTGGCCTCGGTCAGGGTGACGCGTTTGTCGTCTGACATTACGGTGTGCACGTCCAGCAGGCCCAGGCCCGCCACCTTGCCCGGTGCGCCCTCAACCCCCAGGGGGTCGTCGATGGTTTTGCCCAGCATCTGATAGCCGCCGCACAGGCCCAGCACATGGCCGCCGCGCCGGTGGTGGGCCAGAATGTCGATATCCCAGCCCTGGGCGCGCAGATAGGCAAGGTCACCAATGGTGGATTTGCTGCCCGGGATCAGCACCAGATCCGCATCCCCTGGCAGGGCACGGCCCGGGGGCACGATCTCAACCGTGACCTCGGGTTCGGCGGCCAGCGGGTCAAGATCGTCAAAATTCGCCATGCGCTCCAGCTGCGGCACAACCACCTTGCAGGCTCCGCCCTGGCGCGAGGCGATATCCATCATGTCTTCGGCCGGCAGTTTCCAGGCCTCCCAAAACCACGGGATCACCCCCAGCGAGGGCCAGCCGGTGCGCCGGGCAATATCATCGCGCCCCGCATCAAACAGGCTGACATCGCCGCGAAAGCGGTTCACCGCAAAGCCGACAATGCGCTCTAGATCCGTTGGGTCAAGCACCGCCTGGGTGCCGACAATCTGGGCAATGACGCCGCCACGGTGGATGTCTCCGACCAGAACAACAGGCGCCTGCACGGCGCAGGCAAAGCCCATATTGGCGATATCGCCCCGGCGCAGGTTGGTTTCAGCTGGTGAGCCTGCGCCTTCGATCAGTACCAGATCAACGCCCGCCGCCAGACGGTGATAGCTGTCCAGCGCCGCTTCCAGCAGCCCGGACTTATCGCGCATAAAGGAGCCCGCAGACTGGGTGCCGCGCCGCTTGCCCTGCACGATGAGCTGAGCCCCGGTGTCGGTTTCGGGTTTCAGGAGCACCGGGTTCATGTCCACATGGGGCGCCAGCCCGGCGGCCCGCGCCTGCAGCGCCTGGGCGCGGCCAATTTCGCCGCCCTCTGGGGTGACGGCGGCATTGTTGGACATGTTCTGGGATTTGAATGGCGCCACTGTGAGGCCCCGGCGCACAAAGGCCCGCGCCAGCCCCGCCACAAGGAGAGATTTCCCGACATTACTGCCGGTGCCCTGGATCATCAGTGCGCGTGCCGTCATGGCGTTCTCCTCGTGCGGTCTGGTCTTTGCTGTCTGATTGCCGATTGAGCCAGCAAGGAAAAGGGTTTTTTGATCAATCTCGTAAATTGCGCGGGCAAGCGCGGGGAAAACCGCCTTTGGGTGGAGGATCTGCGACAGGTTGCCTTTGACCAGTTGCCTGTGACGGGATGGGGCGCAAAAGAAAAACGCGCCCCCCAGGACGCGCTTTTCTATAGATCTGTGATCATTTGTTCGGCCTTTTGGGCCTTGGTCGGCTTCAGGCGGCTTCGGCCTGAGCAGCGTTGCGCCGTTCGCTTTCTTCGCGCGACAGGGCAACAGAGGTGCGCACACCCCGACCAACAAAATCCATCAACCCACCGACAACCCGCTCATTGGGGTCAATGCCAGCACAGCTGAGCACTTCGCGACCATCGCGCGAGCGCGCCCAGCGGGCGATCTGTTCGGGGCCGTTGCCGTATTTTTTATCATCGGCAATGGCATCATCCAAGGCAGCCAATACAACAGCGGCAAAGAGCTTGCGTGCTCGGTTGCCCTGTTCATTATTGTATGCAGTGCCGTCAACGAAATCTCGCATCCCGTTTCCTTTATTGTTCTTGCTATTGCAATTCTCGGCGTGGCGTTCCTTATGACGGAACTGTGACGATTCGAATAGCCTGTATATGCATAGCTTTCATGCAAAAATCGCATAGCTTTTCTGGCGTAACTACGAGATATCGTTGTCTTGCCAGTTGTGACCACGACAGATATAGGGACGCTTAATATATCATCAACCTTCCCAGATGGATTTTTCAGATGCCCAAGATCAATGGTAACGAGATCCGCCCCGGCAATGTTCTGGAGCACAACGGTGGTCTTTGGGCCGCAGTCAAGGTCGATCACGTAAAGCCCGGTAAAGGCGGCGCCTTTGCCCAAGTCGAGCTGCGCAACCTGCGCAATGGCTCGAAACTGAACGAACGTTTCCGCAGCGCCGACAAGGTTGAGCGCGTGCGTTTGGAGCAAAAAGACCAGCAGTTTCTCTATGAGAGCGACGGCATGCTGGTGTTCATGGATACCGAAACCTACGAACAGATCGAATTGTCCGCCGAGCTGCTGGGCGATCGTCGTCCTTTCTTGCAGGACGGCATGACAATTGTGATGGAATTCTACGAAGAAGAAGCCCTGAATGCGACATTGCCACAAAAAGTGACCTGCAAAATTGTCGAGACCGAGCCGGTGGTAAAGGGGCAGACTGCTGCCAACTCCTTTAAGCCTGCGGTGCTAGAGAATGGGGTCAAGGTCATGGTACCACCGTTTGTTGGCCAGGACGAAATGATCGTGGTCAATACCGAAACCATGGAATACGCCGAACGCGCCTGATCGAAGGTGTCGTCGACGCATTTGACCCTCGCAAACCGGACTGGTTTGCGGGGGTTTCTTTTTTGCACCTGTTATTGCGGGAGGGCGACCTGGATGGTCCTGCATCCTGATGCGGCGCATTTTTTGCGTAAACTTTCTGACAGCTCTGCTCCCGTCACCACCACATCGTAGTCCCAGAGGTGCTGCATCTGGCAGGGCAGGTCCCGGTCGAACTTGGCGCTGTCCACCACCAGGATCTTTTGTTTGGCGCAGGCGGCGATGGCCTGACGGGCGGTGATTTCTTCTGTGTTGTAGTCCAGCACTTCGCCACTTTGGGAGATGCCACCACAGCTGAATATGGCCTGTTCCATGCGGTAGCGGGCAAAAAATTCGATGCTGGCAGGGCTGATTACGTCCAGATCCCGCAATCGCACCGATCCGCCCGCCATTTCGACCCGCGCCCCCGGCGCATGTTGCAGCGCCATGACCGCGTGAAGCGAATTGGTGGCGACCAAGAGATCTTGCCGGGTGGCCAGCAGCCGGGCGCATTGGGCGACGGTGGTTCCTGTTCCCAGCGCCACCCTGGCACCATGGGGGACCAGCTGCTGAACCGCCTGTGCGATTTGGTGTTTTTCGCTGTGGGAGACCGTGAGACGGGGCAGATACCCGATATTTTCGGCCTGCTGGCGCAACCGGGCGACGCCATTGCGGCGTTGCACCAAAGAGGCCTCGTCCAGATCGCGCAGATCGGCGCGGATCGTCTGCACCGAAACCTTGAGGCGCTGGCACAGCTCTTGCGCTGACAGGCTGCCGTTTTCTGCCAGCAGGGCAACAATCTGGTCGCGTCGAATGTCCAAGTCACTGCGCTTCATAAGGTTTCTTTCGAAAGTTGTTCTGCCTGTCACTTACAGTAAAGAGATCGTTGCGAAAACAGTAATAAAACATATACATGGCTGTCATAAACCTGTTGCATCAGGCAGCAATAAGCTCCCCATCACGTGTCTTTCGTTCGAAAGGCAAAATCTCTGGAGATTTATGATGAAGAGCTTTCTGACCGCCGCTGCCCTGGCCTGCGTATCCACTGCAAGTGTTGCGGATACCCTGACGCTGTATACCTCGCAGCCCAATGCCGATGCACAAAAGACCGTAGATGCCTTTATGGCTGCCAACCCGGGCACCGAGGTAGAGTGGGTGCGCGATGGCACCACCAAGCTGATGGCCCGTCTGCGTGCCGAAATCGAAGCGGGCAATCCGCAGCCCGACGTTTTGCTGATTGCAGATACCGTGACCCTGGAAGGCATGGCGCAGGAAGGACTGTTGACCGCCTATCAGTCCCCCGAAGCCACAGCCTATGATCCGGCGCTGTATAGCGCGGCAGGGTTTTACCACTCGACCAAGCTGATCACCACCGGCATCGTGTATAACACCGGTGTTGAGACCGCGCCGACCTCCTGGGCCGATCTGAACGATGCGGCGCTGAAGGGGCAGATCGCCATGCCATCGCCGCTCTATTCCGGTGCTGCGCTGATTCACCTGGCAACCCTGACCGGCGACAAGGACCTGGGCTGGGACTACTACAGCGATCTGGCCGCAAATGACGCCCGTGCCAAAGGCGGCAACGGCGGCACCTTCAAAGCTGTTGCTGCGGGCGAAAAGCCCTACGGAATGGTTGTTGATTTCCTCGCCATCCGCAACCAGGCCAAGGGTTCCCCGGTTGAGTTTGTCTTCCCAAAAGAGGGCGTTTCTTATGTGACCGAGCCAGTGGCCATCCTGTCCACTGCCAAAAACACCGATGCGGCCCAACGCTTTGTTGATTTTGTGCTGAGCCAAAAGGGCCAGGATCTGGTTCTGGAGATGGGATATATCCCCGCGCGCAACGACATGGGCGTACCTGCAGGCTTTCCTGCCCGCGCCGATATCAAGCTGATGGATTTTGACCCGGCGGTTGCCTTGCAAAATGCCGAGGCCAACAAGGCCAAATTTGCTGAGATCTTTGGGGCCAACTAATGTTCATGCCCCAAACAGCGGGAGGCAGCCGGTCCGAGCACCGGCTGCTTTCCTTTATCCTCTTGATTGCGATTGCCCTGACGCTGACTCCTGTTTTGCGGCTGTTTGTTGAAGGCGTCACCATCGACGACCAACTGAACCTGAGCCTGTTTTCAGAGGTGTTGATGCAGAGCCAGACCCAATTGGCGCTGAAACACTCGCTGATCACAGCGGGATTTGGCACCCTGGTGTCACTGCTGATCGGCAGCGCCTTTGCTTTTCTGGTGGCCCTGACCGACCTGCGGGCAAAGACAACCCTGGTGTTCTGCCTGATGATCCCGATGATGATCCCGCCGCAGATTACTGCGCTGTCCTGGACGCAGATCATGGGGCCGTCCTCGGTGTTGCTAAAAACCCTGGGACTGGCGCCAGCCATGGGCACACCGCAACCGCTGTATTCGCAGGGCGGCATCATCCTGCTGCTGGGGATCCAGCATACTGCGATCATCTTTTTGACCCTGCGCGCCGGTCTGCGTGCCATCCCACAAGACGTGGTCGAGGCTGCCCGGATCAGTGGTGCCAGCGGGCTGCGGCTGTGGTGGCATATCATTCTGCCGCTGTGTCTGCCCAGCCTGGCGGCGGGCATTGCCATTACCTTTGTGACCGCCTTGGGGAACTTTGGCATTCCGGCGATGCTGGGCATTCCAGCGGGGTATTCCACCCTGCCAACGCTGATCTACCAGCGTCTGTCCGGCCTGTCCTCGACTGTGCTGGCCGAGGTGGCGGTTCTGGCCATGGTCATTGGCTGTGTCGCCATCTGCGGCATCCTGTTGCAGCGGTTTTTCCAGTCGCGCCAAAAGGTGCATCTGGTGGGCTCCACCGCGCGGCCGCTGGCTATGCCGCTGGGATCTGCGCGCCTGCCCATCGAGATTGGCCTCTGGCTGGTTGTCTGCGCCATTCTGGTGCTGCCGATGTTGGGGCTGATCGCCACCTCGCTGGTGCCCGCCTACGGTGTGCCGCTGAGCTTTGAGACCGTGACCCTGGCTTCCTGGCATGAGGCGCTGTTTCGCCAACCAGCCACGGCGCGGGCCTTTGTGAACTCACTGGGCCTGGCCAGTGGCGCCGCTGTGGCGTTGGTGCTGATCTGCCTGCCGCTGGCCTGGCTGATGGAGCGCAACCCGTCGCGGTTGGGGCGGGTGTTTGATGCGCTTGTGGATCTGCCCTATGCGCTGCCGGGGGTGGTGCTGGCGATTGCGATGATCCTGTTGTTGATCAATCTGCCGTTCACCGATGCGACACTCTACGGCACCATCTGGATTATATTCCTCGCCTATCTGGCGCGGTTCCTGGTGGTTATGTTTCGTCCCATTCAGGCCAGCATCCGTCAGCTTGACCCGGCGATGAACGAAGCCGCGCAATCCGTCGGTGCCACGCTGTTTCAGCGCCTGCGCCTAATCATCCTGCCGCTTTCTGCACCGGCGGCGGCGGCGGGGGCGATCCTGGTTTTCCTGACCGCCTTCAATGAGCTGACCGTTTCCGCGCTGTTGTGGTCCTCGGGGACTGAGACCCTCGGCGTGATGATTTTTAACCTGGATGACAGCGGTGAGACGGTGATGGCGTCGGCGCTTGCCATGACCATTGTTCTGGTGGTGATGGGCTTGATGGCCGGCCTGCAGATCTCGGCGCGTCACCTGCCAAAAGGAAGCCTGCCATGGCAGACATAAAACTGGACGCTGTTGAAAAGCAATTTGCAGGCATCCCCGCCTTGCATGCCATCAGCGCCACCATCCAAGACGGTGAATTTGTCGCCCTTCTGGGCCCATCGGGGTGTGGCAAGTCAACCTTGCTGCGGCTGCTGGCGGGGTTTGAGGCCCCCACCTCTGGCGCCCTGTCCATCGGTGCACAGGAAATGGCAAATGCGGCGACGGGGCATGCGGTGCCACCCGAGGCGCGCAATATCGGCTTTGTCTTCCAGTCCTATGCGCTCTGGCCGCATATGTCCGTGCGCCGCAATGTCTCCTTTGCGCTGGAGGTTCGCGGCCTGTCAAAATCCGAGCAAAGCCGCCAAACCGAAGCCGCCTTGCAGGCCACCGGGCTGGTGGCTTTTGCCGACCGTATGCCTGCGGATCTGTCCGGAGGGCAGCGGCAGCGGGTTGCCCTGGCGCGCTGTCTGGTGTCGGACCCGCAGGCGGTTTTGCTGGATGAACCCCTGGCCAATCTGGATGTGGCGCTGCGGGCCTCGATGCAGGAGGTGTTTTTGGATTTCCACCACCGTACCGGCGCCACCATGGTCTATGTGACCCATGATCAGGCCGAGGCCATGGCGATGGCCGACCGGATCGCGGTGATGCATGAGGGGCGCATCGTACAGTTCGACACCCCGGAGGCGCTGTACAGTCGGCCCTGCAATCGCTTTGTCGCGGGTTTTGTTGGCGAGGGCACAGTGCTGCCGATCAGCGATTTTACCCCGGGCAGGGGCAAGGGGCAGGGCGCGGCGCTGCTTTTGGGCACGCAGATTTCGGTGCAGACCAGCGCGGACAGGCCCAACCAGCTCTGCCTGCGCCCCGAAGATATCACCATAACCGAAACCGGTGATCTGCGGGCTGCAGTGACCCGCAGCACCTATCTGGGCGGGCGCTATCGGCTCATGCTTCGAACCCCTGAGGGGGCCGAGCTGATGGCCGAAAGCCGGGTGCGCTACCCTGAGGGCAGCCAGCTGGGGCTCAGCATTGGATCTCCCTGGGCGTTTTGCGAGGACTAAATGAACACGATAGAAGTATTGTCGGGCATTGGCGACAAAGGCCCAGCCTGTATGCGCCTCTGTGTTGAGGGCAAAACCTGGTTGTTGGACTGCGGGTTCGGACCAGAGGCCAACGCACATTTTGACCCGGCCTGGCTGGTCGGGGCAGATGCGGTGTTTATCACCCATGACCATATCGACCACATCGGTGGTGCCGCCTATGCGGTTGAGGCAGGACTGCCGATCTATGCCACGGCGCAGACGGCGCAGGCGCTGCCCCCGGCGGCAGAGGTGCGGCTCTTGCCGGAACAGGGCGAGGTGCTGATTGACGGCATTCGCCTGACCACCGGCCGCAATGGGCATGCACTGGGCGGCATCTGGATGCATTTTGATATTGGCGCCGGGCTGTTTTACTCCGGCGATTGGTCCGAGGAATCCAACTGGTTTGCCTTTGATCCGCCGCCCGCCGCAGCGACGGCCATTCTGGATTGCTCGTACCAGCTGGATCCGGTTGCGCAGTGCGAACGCTTTGCCGCTTTGGATCAGTTGATCGACCAGTTGCCTGGGCAGATCCTGCTGCCGGTGCCGCCCTCGGGACGGGCCGGGGAAATGGCACTGCATCTGGTGCAGCGTTTTGGTGTGGAGGCGGTGATCCTTGACCCGGAATGTCGCGCTGCGCTGACGGCAGCGCTGGCGCGCGGCGGTCTAAGCCCGCGGGCGCAGGAGATTGCACCTCTGCTGCAGCGCGGCGATCTGGAGCAGGCGCGGTTTTTGATCTGCGACACCCCCAATGCGGATGGGGGCGCGGCTTGGGGCTATGTGCGGGCCTGGCGAGAAAGTGGACGACTGGGGCGCGATGCCCATGTGATTTTCACTGGTCATATGACCGCCCATGCCCGTGGCATCTGCGCGGTGCCCGGCGGCTATTTCCAACGCTGGAATGTGCACCCTCCGCTGGGGGATCAGATCAAGATGCTGCGCCGCCTTGGGGCAAAACGCTTTGCCCCGGCCTTTTGTATCAGCCCCGAGGATTATCTGGTGGAAGAGGGTCTGGGCGCCGAGGTCTTTATGCATGAGAGTATCCCGCTATGAGCGCGGCCTCCCCATCCTGGCCAAAGCTGCCGTCGCAGAGCATTTGCCTGATCCGCCATGGGCAGACCACCGCAAACCGCGACAGCATTATCGCCGGGCGGTTGGATGTTTCGCTTACGGATTTGGGCCGCCAGCAGGCGCGGGCTTTGCGCGGGCATCCATGGCCGGGCGCCATTGCGCTGTTTTCCAGCCCCTTGGAGCGCGCACAACAGACCTGTCAGCTGGGGTTTCCGGATCAGGAATTCCACTGCCACCCCGGCCTGCGAGAAAGAGACTGGGGGTGTTTTGAAGGCGCGCCGCTGGCAGAGCTGCCACCGCGCGCGGGGCGGCCGGAAGGCGGCGAAGACTGGTCAGAGATGATCATCCGGGTTGCCGAGGCCATAACCGCGTGCTGTGCGCAGGCGCAAGATCGCCTGCCGGTTCTGGTCTGTCATTCCGGGGTGATCCGCGCCACCCGCCTGTTGGCGGGACAACACAGCACCGGCGCCCGCGCGCCAAACGCCCATCCGATTTCGTTTGTCTGGGTGAATGATAGCCATAAGGAGGTTGCACATGCGCTCTGAAACCGGGCGGCCCTGTGTCGTTTTTGATGTCGATGGCACCCTTGCCCAATTTGATGCGCCCCGGCTGGGGCATCTGGTGCATGGCGAGGTGAAGAACTGGGAGGCCTTTCATCAGGCCATGGCCGAGGCCGAAGTCATCGCCCCCGTGGCGCATCTGCTTAGGCGGCTCAAACAGGTGGGCGAAACCATCGTGATCTGTTCCGGGCGGCCTGCGGGCTGGACAGATTACACTGCGGCCTGGCTGGCGGCAAACGACCTGGCCTGTGATGCGCTTTATCTGCGACCAACGGGGCAGGACGAAATGAGCGACCCGGATGTGAAGCGGCTGTTGCTGGCAGAAATGCGGGCGGATGGCTTTGAGCCCTGGATCGTTGTGGATGATCGCAGCTCGGTGGTGGATCTGTGGCGCGCAGAGGGGCTGACCTGCCTGCAATGCGCGCCGGGGGATTTCTGATCCAAGGCAAAAGGCGGCTTCCGGGGCAAAGCCTGCCCGGGATCGGGGTCAGCTGTTAGTTGGGATCGGTGATCTCGATCGAGAAGCCGCATTCATCCATCATCTTGCCATAGGCGGCGGTAAATCCTCGCAACGAGGCCTGCATGACCGGCTGGCCGGGACCGTAGGGCTGGACTGTGCGGATATCAATGGACTGGCCAGCCTTCATCCAGCGCAGCATGTTGATAGTGTCTTGCCAGCGCGGGGCGGCTTCAGCCTGGGCAAAGCCATCGGCGTCGAAATAGCCATTGGCGATGGCATAAAAGGCGGCTTGCTGGTCAAAGACAAAGCCCACCGCCTGGCCGTTTTGCACCTGCGTAGGATAGCCGCGGACGGCGGATTCGTAGAGCGTTGGCGCCGGATAGCTATCAGGAGGGCCGCCATCCAGATCATAGACCGACAATCGCAGCGAGGGGTCGCCATCGCCACCGGTCGAGGCGGTGCAGGTATGGCTGGTGTGTTCGGTGGATTCATGTGTTTCAACAAAGACACGCCAGTCGCCAAATTCCCAGTACTGGGCTGTGGCGGGCAGGGCTGGCAGGATGGTCAGGGCAAGAGCAAGGCAATGGCGGCGCATGGGGACTCCGAGAAAATAGGTTTGCTGAAACGTACCTCTCTGGAGAAATAGAGAGAGGAGCCGTCCTAGGGAACAGGCTTGGCTGTAAAGGTGTAACAAAATGATAAGGCGAGAAAAAATTTGCAGTCTGTCGAGAAATAGAGCCTAGCCCGTCAGGTCTGCCAGTGCAACTGGGCCTCGCCTGCGGCCATCTCTTCCTTGGCGCGGTCAAAGCGCAGATAGGCAATCGCGCGGCCACCGGATTGGCTGAACAGGGTTCCGACCACCTTTCCACCGGCGGTGATGTCGCTGCCCACAGGCGCTGCGCCGCTGATTTCCACCACGCGCAGCCCTTTGCGCAGCTCGGTCTTGTGTTTCATGCGGGCGGTGACCTCTTGGCCGACATAGCAGCCTTTGCGGAAATCCACCCCGTTCAGGGCCTCAAATCCGGCCTCCAGAATATAGCTGTCTGGTCCCAGCTCGATACCGCTGCGCGGGATGCAATGGGCGACATGCAGCGCCTCCCAGTCGCTGTCATCCTCGCCGCCCTCGGTTCCGATCAGCCGCCAGCCCAGATCCCCATGACGCGGATCCGCCAGGGCGCCTGCGGGGGCGGGGCCGGTGCCGCGCATCACCTGTAGGTCAGTTAGGGAGATGTCGACCTTGGAGCGCAAACGATACATGGTGAGCCGCTTGAGCAGGGCCTCGGCCTGATCCGCATCTGCATCCAGCAGCACATCCGCGCCATCAGCGGCCAGAAAGAAATCGGCGAGATATTTGCCCTGGGGCGTCAGCAGGGCGGCATAGACCAAACCCTGGTCAATCTTGCTGACATCACTGGTGATCAGCCCCTGTAGAAAATCGCGGGCATCTGCCCCGGATAGGCGAAGAATTTTGCGCGCGCGCATGCTGTTGTCTCCAAAGCTGCCCGGGCTTTCATGCCTGCGGGCGGTGGTGTGGTCTTAGTCTCAGGGCGGGGCTGTCCGTCGAGGTATGGTCAAGCCCATTCCTATATCCCGTAGCCTAGTGATATAGGAATGAGATCTGAGTTGAACCAGGAAAACACCATGCCCGCGCCGATTACTGTCGTGATACCCACCCTGAATGCGGCTGCCGAGCTGCCGCGCTGCCTTGAAGCTTTGATGGAGGGGCTGGCGGAGGGGCTGATCCGGGAGCTGGTGATCAGCGATGGCGGTTCTGATGATGCAACGCTGCAACTGGCAGAAGAGGCCGGGGCGGAGCTGGTCAGCGGCGCTGCATCGCGCGGTGGGCAGCTGCGCCGGGGCTGTGCGGCTGCCCGTGGGGAGTGGTTGCTGGTGCTGCATGCGGATACGCAACTGGCCCAGGGCTGGGCTGCAGCGGTGGCGACACATCTGCAGGCGGGCGCGGGAGACGTGGGACAGCCTGGCTATTTCCAACTGAAATTTCGCACTAAAGGAGCCTGGCCCGCATGGGTGGCAGGCTGGGCAAACTTTCGGGCGCGGGTCTTTGGGCTGCCCTATGGCGATCAGGGGCTGCTGATCCCGCGTGCGGTCTATGTGTCGGCCGGAGAATACCCTGATCAGCCCTTGATGGAGGATGTGGCCCTGGTGCGCCGCCTCACCGGCCTGACGGCGCTACCGATCACCGCCCTGACCAGCGCCGCGCGCTATCAACGGGACGGCTGGCTGCGTCGCGGTGCGGGCAATCTCTGGACCCTGTTGCGCTATTTCCTGGGGGCTGAACCCGACAAACTGGCGCGCGACTATCAAAAATAGCCACTGCTCGGAATAGCGCCGCGCCGGGAAGGGCGACCGGGGTCAGCCCAGGATCCGCGTCATCAAGCGCCGGAGCCAGCCATTTGGGACCGTTTGCTCCTGTGCCCGGGCTGTAGGCTGCTGCGCGGCCATGCCTTTGGGGTCGAGCAGGGTTTTGCCATCCTGAAACTGCAACCGGTAGAGATCGGCATAGATGCCACCGCGTTCGATCAACTCCTGGTGGGTGCCCTGATCGGCGACCTGACCCCGCTCCATCACGATGATCTTGTCGGCGTTGCGCACGGTGGACAGGCGATGGGCGATCACCAGGGTGGTGCGCCCACCTGCGAGGCTGTCCAGCGCCTGTTGCACCACCTTTTCGGACTGTGCATCCAGCGCCGAGGTGGCTTCGTCCAGCAACAGTACCGGCGTATCGCGCAACAGGGCGCGGGCAATCACCACCCGCTGGCGTTGCCCACCGGAAAGCGCTGAGCCACGCGGACCCACGAGGGTCTCCAACCCATCAGGCAGCTTTTCCAGAAAATCCGCCACATGGGAGTCTTCCAGCGCTTTTTTCAGGTCTTCATCGCTGACATCGGTACGGCCCAGAACGATGTTTTCACGCAGGGTTTCGTCAAACAACAGGCCTTCTTGGGTGACCACGGAAAACATGCCGCGCAGATCATTGGTGGCCAGATCGGCAACGCTGGTGTCATTGATCTGCACGGTGCCGTGCTGAGGATCGACCATGCGGGTCAACAGGTTGAAAATGGTGGATTTACCAGCTCCGGAGGCGCCCACCAGGGCGGTGGTCTTGCCCGCTTCGGCGTCAAGTGTCAGCGCGCGCAGGATTTCCGCCTCGCCATAATTCAGCGTGACATCTTTCAGGTGAATGCCAGGCAGGCCTTGGGGGGCGGGTTTGGGGCTGTCGGGGGAGGTGAGCAGGATTGGCGCATCCATCAGCGCCTTGATCCGTTCCAGGGCGGCGGCGGCGGCCTGCCAGATGCCAGAGATATTGGCCAGGCGGCGCATGGGCTCAAAGGAAAGACCAATTGAGGTGAAGAAGCTCATGAATTGGCCAACGGACTTTTCGCCGGCAATGATTTCAGAGCCGCCATAGAGCAGCACCGCCATAAAGCCGACACCGGCCATAATATCGGTCATGCCGGAGATCGCCGAGGTGCCAAAGGCGGATTTCACCTCGGCTTTGACAAAATTGTCGGTGTGATCGGAGAACCGCTTGAGTTGATACTCTTCGAGATTGTTGAGCTTGATCGGCACAATGCCATGAAAGATCTCATCCAGCCGGGTGGCCAGGGTAGCGCCAAGGTCGCGCGCCTCCGAGGCCCTGCGGCGGACATATTTTTGCAACAGGGAGATCGGCAGCAACAGCCCCGGAACGCCAATGAGCAAAATGGCGGTCCAGCGCCAATCAATGCTGACGGCGACACTCAGCACCGCGACCAAGGCCACCAGATCGCGGCCCGCACCGGTGATCATTGCCTGCCAGACCGCATTGATCGCGCTGACATCGCTTTGCACCCGCTGCAACAGCAATCCGGGGGCATGGGACTGGTGAAAGGAGGGATCCTGGCGGATCAGACGCGCCAGCATGTCCTTGCGCAGACCCGCAGCAGAGGTCTGCGAAACCTTGCTGAGCAGCACCTTCTGGGTGACGCTGGAAATACCACGTAAGGAGAAGATGGCCAGAAAGGCCAGGCTGACCCAGAACAGCGCATTGGTATTGCCGGCGACAAAGACCAGATCGAACATCGGCTGCATCATGTAGCCAAGCGCGCCCATAGTGGCGCCTTCAACCAGCATAAAGACAACCGCGATGCCCAAGAGCCCCATGTACTGACGCAGATAGCCGCGCCAAAGCCAACCCAACAGCTCGCGGGAGGAGGTGTGTTCATTGCTCATAATGGGATTGCCCGGCTGGAGAGCGTCGAAACTGAGGTGTCATCTGGCGCCTTCTCGTGACTTGATTGGGCCATTTAAGCAGCTCATGGCCGGGGTGCAAGCGTTGTGCTGCTCCTCTTGGCGCTCCCACCCCCGGCGCTGAAAGCAATTGCCGGGCTGCGGACAGGGGATTTCCGCAATTGACCTCGCCAAAGTGCAGGCTAGGGTTAGCCCGAAATTCACCTGGTCGGGGCCGCAGGAGGCGGGGCCGATCCTATTTGGGACAATACAGATGCGTGCAACCTCAAACCCATCGGGCGGACGGCCCTATTTGGCCATTCCGGGCCCCTCCGTGATCCCGGACCCGGTGCTGCAGGCAATGCATCGGCCTTCGCCCAATATTTATGCAGGCGAACTTGTGACCCTCACCGACAGACTAGTGCCGGATCTCAAGGCCTTGGCTGGCACCGCTCATTTTGTGGCGATCTATATCGCCAATGGCCATGGCGCCTGGGAAGCGGCGCTGATGAATACCCTGCAGCCCGGGGACCGGGTGCTGGTGCCGGCCTCGGGGCGCTTTGCCATCGGCTGGTCAGAAATGGCCGAGGCCCTGGGCATCGAGGTTGAAGTGCTTGACTTTGGTACGACTGCGGCCTGGGACCTATCCCAGGTGGCGGAGCGGCTGACTGCGGATAAGGCGCATGACATCAAGGCGGTTCTGGGGGTGCATGTGGATACCTCCAGCTCCATTCGCAATGATATCGCGGCCCTGCGCACGGCAATGGATGCTGCGGGGCACCCGGCCTTGCTGATGACGGATTGCATCGCCTCCCTGGGCTGTGACCGGTTTGAGATGGATGCCTGGGGCGTCGATGTCATGGTTGCCGCCTGTCAAAAGGGGCTGATGACCCCAGCGGGGGTGAGCTTTGTGTTTTTCAACGACAAAGCGGCCGAGGCCCGCGCCCGCCTGCCAAGGATCAGCCGCTATTGGGATTGGACCCCACGGGCCACCCCGCAGGAGTTCTACCAGTATTTTGGCGGCACCGCCCCGACACATCACCTGTACGGGCTGCGCGCTGCTTTGGACCTGATCCACGGCGAAGGTCTGCAGCAGGTCTGGGCCCGGCATGCCACCCTGGCACAGGCAATCTGGGCCGCCTGTGAGACCTGGGGACAAATTGATGCGCCCGAGCAGGGGCTGCGGATGAATGTAACGGATCCTGCGTTGCGTTCGCATGCGGTCACGGCGTTGCAGCTGCCCGCGCCGCGCGCCAGCGAGCTGCGCGCGTGGTTGGAGCAGAACCTGGGGCTAACGCTGGGGATTGGCCTGGGCTTGGCGCCCGCGGGCAGCCCTGCGTGGCACGGCTATTTCCGCCTTGGCCATATGGGGCATGTAAACGGTCAGATGATCATGGGGCTGCTGGGCGGCATCGAGACCGGGATGCAGGCGCTGGAGATCCCCCATGGGGCTGGCGGCTTGAGCGCGGCGGCGCAGGCCTTGGCAGCGGGCGCGCAGGGCTAAGCGGCGCCTATGGCGTGTGCGCCGGTGCCTGACCATGTGCGCCAGTGCCTGACCACAGGGCTAGAACTCGGTGGGCAGACCTCACTGTCTGGCTCGCCGGGGCCACATCTGCGGTGCAGTGTTCCTCAGGCTCCTGAGCAGGGGGAACAGCAGGCGCGCAGGTTGCGCCTGGGCTCTGCTTGGCGGTCACCGGGTGTCAGGTGTCGGGGTGCTGCAGGTGGTCTTCGAGGCGGTCAATGAGATGATTGAGAAACAGTGCGAACATCAGCACTGGCACCATGCCAAACAACATCCAACCGGCAAAGAATACCCACATCAGGTTTAAGCCGGTAAAGGAGAGTGCGGCGGCAAAGAGATCAATCGGTTCCGGCGCCTGGGCAGAGCCCGTTTGCGGCGGATTTCTGTTGTCCTGATTATAGTCCATGGCGTGGCCTCCTGAGGGTCTCCCCCTGGAACCTAGCGCGCCAGGGATGAAAGTCCGGTAAAACCACCGCGATTTTTGCAGCCGGTCTGATTGGGCTACCCGATTGGGTTGCCTTTCTGGGCATTTGCCTGTGTGACCGGCTGGGCGACGGGCAGGACGTAACTCTAGGAGGCAATATCCGCAGCGCAGGCAGAGCGGGCCGCTGCGAGCGCAACGGGCAGAGCAGCGGCAAACAGCGCCAGGTCTTCGTCGGGGCCACAGCTGACCCGGATGCAGCGATTTTGCGGCGCCGCAAAGGGCATGCGCACAAAGACATCCTGCGCCAGAAGAGAATCCAGCACGGCTTTGGCAAAATCCCCGTCTTGGCCACAGTCGACCGCGACAAAATTGGTGGCCGAGGGCAGGGCGGTGAGGCCGTTTTCCGCAGCAATCTCGGTGATATGGTTGCGGGCGGTGGCAATTTCACCTTGAACATGGGTTAGCCAATTTTGATCCTGCAGGGCGGCCAGCGCCCCGGCCTGGGCCGTGCGGTTCATGCCAAAGTGGTTGCGCACCTTGTTGAAGGCAAGGATCAGATCTGCCTGCGCCAGCGCATAGCCCACGCGGGCGCCGGCCATGCCATAGGCCTTGGAGAAGGTGCGCATGCGGATAACACGGGGATCGTTGATATCGACTGGTGCCGCGGTGCCTGCCGGCGCACATTCCACATAGGCTTCGTCCAGCAAAAGCAAAGCGCCCTCAGGCAGATCCGCCAATGCTGCGACAATGTCCTGCCCCCGGTGCCAGCTGCCCATGGGGTTGTCGGGATTGGAGAGATAGACCAGTTTTGCATCCACCTCAGCCGCCTTGGCAAACAGCGCCTGGATGTCTTCGTGATCGTCCCGATAGGGCACCATATGCAGGGCGCCGCCAAAGCCGGCCACATGGTAGTTGAAAGTGGGGTAGGCGCCCTGCGAGGTGACAACCGCATCCCCGGGGCCAATCAGCAGCCGCACCAGATAGCCCAACAACCCGTCGATACCTTCGCCAACTAGGATGTTTTGCGTCGCAATACCGTGATGCGCGGCCAGCGCCTGGACCAGATCATGGCTTTGGGCATCGCCATATTTCCAAATCTCCTCGGCGGCCTGTTGCATGGCGTTGATCGCCAGTGGCGAGGGGCCAAAGATGTTTTCATTGGCGCCAAGCCGGGCCGCAAAGGCTTTGCCACGGCTTCGCTCCTGGGTTTCGGGGCCGACAAAAGGCACGGTGGAGGGCAGCGACAGGGCAAGCGGGGTATAGCGAGGCGTTTTCATGCAGCGCAGATAGCGCAAATTGCCATCCTGCGGCAAGGCTTGCGTGTTGCTTCAACCCAGAGCAGACTGGCGCAAATTTAAGGAGATATTTAATGCGAAAGACTTTGCTGGCGGTGCTCGCCTTGGGGCTGGGTCTGGGCCTGGGCTATTTGGCTTTTTGGCCGGTTCCCCTGACCCCCCAGGTCTATCGGCCTTTGCAGCCCCCTGCTTTGACCGGTGAGTTTGAAACCAATGACGCCATGGCGGCGCTGGAGCTGATTGTGCTGCCAGAGGGGGCCGTTGGTCCCGAAGACCTGGCGGTTATGCCGGATGGCAAGGTCTATACCACTGATCTGGCTGGCAAACTGTACCGAATCGACGGTGCTGCCCCGCAGGTGGTTGAGGATCTCGGGGGGCGTCCGCTGGGGCTCAAAGCGGGGCCGGATGGGGCGCTCTATATTGCCGACAGCTATCGCGGCATTCTGCGCTGGACCGGACCGGGCAGCCTGGAAACCCTGGTGACAGAGGTGGAGGGCGCGCCGCTTATCTATGCCAATCAATTGGATATCGCGCGCGATGGGACGATCTATTTTTCCAACTCGTCGGATCGCTTTGACCCGGAAACACTTGGCGGGACCAAACCGACCTCGGTGATGACAATCTGGGAGCAATCCGACAGTGGCTATGTTGCCCGCCGTCTGCCCGATGGCAGGGTAGAGAAAATCGCCAGTGGCTTTGTTTATACCAATGGGGTCGCCCTGTCCCAGGATGAGGATTTTCTCCTGATCAATGAAACCGGGCGGGCGCGGGTGCATAAACTCTGGCTGACCGGTGACAAGGCCGGCGAGCAGGAGCTGTTTCTTGGCAATCTTCCCGGCTATCCCGACAATCTGGAACGCCAGGGAGACGGAACCTTTTGGCTGGCCTTTGCCAGCCCGCGCCTGCCCTCGGAAAAGCTGATGCCCTATCCCTTCCTGCGCAAGGTCATCTGGCGGCTGGGAGATCTGGTGCGCCCGGCTCCGGTGCATCGGGGCATGGTTATCCAATTTGACGAAAGCGGCAATATCCTGCGCAACCTGCAGGACCCTACAGGACGGTTGGGCGTCACCACCAGCGCCCTGGAGGTGGGGGAACAGTTTTACGTGATGTCACTGGACGGACGTGGCTTTGGGCGCGGGGCGGTCGGTGATCTACCTGCCATGCAGTAAGCCTAAGGGCGTGATGGGATGCCAAGCTGACTGGCGCCGGGGCTGCTTTGCCCCGGCGTTAGGCTGGATCACAGGCAGCAATCGGGGCAGTCTGGCGCAAATGAAATAGTCTGGAGGTGCCACAATGGCGCGGGTTTCCGTAGAGATCAAAGATCATATTGCCCATGTCACGCTGACGCGGGGTGACAAGATGAATGCCTTGGATGATGCCATGGTCAAGGGGATCCTGGCCGCTGGTGCGCAGGTGGCGGACTCGGACGCGCGGGCGGTGGTGCTGTCGGGCGAGGGCAAGAGCTTTTGCGCCGGGCTGGACCTGATGAGTTTCATGTCGATGGGCCAGTCTGATCCAGAGACCTGGCTGATGGAGCGCAGCCACCACGATGCCAATGAGATGCAGGCGGTGTCGATGATCTGGCGCCGCCTGGAAATCCCGGTGATTGCAGCCCTGCAGGGGGCCACCTATGGCGGCGGTTTGCAACTGGCGCTGGGCGCCGATATCCGCATTGCCGCCCCCGACACCAAACTGGCAGTAATGGAAATGAAATGGGGGCTCATCCCCGATATGGGCGGCATGGCGCTGTTGCCCAAATTGGTGCGCTCTGATGTGCTGCGCCAGCTGACCTATACGGCGACGCCGATCTCTGCGCAGCAGGCTGCGGACTGGGGGATGGTGACCTCCATCTCAGACGATCCCCTGGCTGCCGCCCAGGCCCTGGCGACAGAAATCGCGGGCAAGGGACCAACCGCCATGCGCGCCGCCAAACGGATGATTGAATATGCGGAATCCGGTGCCTCGCAAGCCGAAGTGCTGCTGCGCGAGAGCGCCGAACAGGTCAAGTTGATCGGCAAACCCGAACAAATGGAAGTGATCGCCGCGCAAATGCAAAAACGCGCTCCGGTCTTTAAATAGCTCCGGGCCGACCTATATGAGTTTTAACAGTCCTCCCTCCCAGACTGTTTTGACGTCTCTCCCTTCCCCGAAAGGGATGAAGACGAAAGCGGTGGCGTCAACCCCCTGACGCCGCCGCCTTTTCCTCTACCGACTCAGCCTGAGCCTCGGCGCATGCGTCATCCTGCGCCTTATTTGCCCTGGGGGATCACCTCATAGCCAGGCTCTTCGGGTTCGTCATCGGTCATTTCCGGCGGGAAGCCAGGTGCCAGGATGGACAGGCCTGTGGTGTCTTCGAGGCGGCGAATGATATTGGGCGACAGTTCGCGCGGGCCGTATTTGGCAATGCCATCGTCAAAAATCTGCACGATCATCGGGCTGATCTCCAGAGGCACATTGTTGCGCTCGGCGATCTCCTGAAACAGGCCCACGTCTTTCCTCACCAGATCCATGGTAAAGGAAATATCGCGGCTGCCGTTCAAAATGACCTGGCTTTCGGTGACATGGCTAAACGAATTGCCTGAACTGATCTTGATCGCCTCATAGGCGGTGTTGAGATCCATACCAGCTGCCTTTGCCGTCACCAGGGCCTCGGCATTGGCCACCAGATGTACCGTGGCCAGATAGTTGGTCAGCACCTTCAGCACCGAGGCAGAGCCGAGCTCCCCCGTGTGCAGGATGCGCCGCCCCATGGTGGTCAGCAAGGGCAGGATGCGCTCGAATGTGGCGCGCTCACAACCGGCAAAGATGGCGATATTGCCGGTATCCGCGCGGTGGCAGCCGCCAGAAACCGGGCAATCCACCGCCGCGCCACCCGCTGCAATAACCATGGCACCCAGGCGTTTGACCTCGGCTTCGTCGGTGGTGGACATCTCCATCCAGATCTTGCCAGCGCTCACCTCGGGCAGCATTTCCTGCATCACCGCATCCGATGCCACAGGCGAGGGCAGGCAGGTGATCACGGCATCACAATCGCGCATCAGTTGCGCGGGGCTGGTCCCGGCCTTGGCGCCACTGGCCTCAAACTGCGCTACCAGATCGGGATTCAGATCATGTACCGTGAGGTCAATGCCATTGCGCAGCAAGGAGCCCGAGAGCTTGGCCCCCACATTGCCCAGGCCAATAAATCCAACTTTCATTCTACTCTCCCTGATCCGTGTCGCGCCCGATCGTGCATATTGCTGACGACAAAGAAATCCGGCGACGCAGGCAAAGGGAAATGATATTTGTGAGCCAAAATACCCAAATAAATTTGGTGATAAATGGATGAACGCCTTTCCAATTTGACCTGGCTGCGCACATTCGAGGCGGCAGCGCGGCTGTTGAACTTTACCGAAACCGGGCAGGAGCTGGGGCTGACCCAAACTGCGGTCAGCCTGCATATCCGCTCGTTGGAGGCGCGGCTGGGCAGCACGCTGTTTTACCGCCAGGCACGCAGGCTAGAGTTGACCGAAATAGGACAGGCCTATGCGCTGACGGTCCGCCGGGCGCTGGGGGATATCTCGCTTGCTACCACGCGGTTGTTTGGGGCTGAGACGGCGCGGACCTTGACAGTGCGGGTGCCGGTCTCCACCGCAGCGCTATGGTTGGCGCATCTGTTGCCGGATTTTGCCACACGCCACCCGGAGATTAACATCCGGCTGGTGTCGAACATCTGGACCGAGCCAGAACCGCGCGATGATGTCGACGCCGATGTGGAAATTCGCTTGGGCCATGGCAATTGGGAAGACGGCAGCGCGCTGCAGCTGTCGCAGGAATGCATTGTACCAGTCTGCGCCGCCGGCGCCGCCCGACCAGGTTCTGTGGCAGAGCTGCTGCAGGGGCCGCTGATCCATATTCTGGGCTACGAGGACCACTGGGCCCGCTATTTTGCGGCTCATAAGCTGCCCTATGCCAATGAACACGCGCGGTTTAGCGTGGATACCACGGTTTCTGCCCTGCAATTGGTGGCGGGGGGCGGCGGCTATGCAACAGTACTGGCCCGCTTTGCCAGGTTGTCTATCGCGCGGGGCATGGGGATTGCCATTGCCGGTCCTGAAATGCCGTTTCAGCAGTCCCACTACCTGATCCGCCGACCGGCACGTGGGCCGCTTAGGCCCGAAGTGCAGCTGTTCGAGGATTGGCTAACAGAGATTTTTGCGCGTTCTGAGGATGAGACCGGATCATAATTTTCGGGTGTCTTTTTCTAGGCCACTCCACACGGCCAGGGTTTAGTGGTCTTGCACTGCGTTACCGCTTGATGGGGTGATCCCTGGTGGCACAGGGAAAAGAGGATAAAAAAAAGGCCGCCCCGGTGGGGCGACCTGAAACCTGTGGGCCAGTCGTGCAGTAGCCTGCGCTGCACTGCTTACAGCGAGGATTGGTAGATCTTTTCGATGTTGGATCCCAATGCCGCGTTGTATTCTTCGTCGGACATGGCGACATTCAGCCCTTCGGTCAGCGCGCGGCTGAAAGAGGCGATCATTTTGCTGTTCTTGGACAGTTTTTCGCAGGCGTCATCGGTGCTGTAGCCACCGGACAGGGCCACAACGCGTACCACGGCAGGGTGATCCGCCAGCGAATCATACAGACCGGCCTCATTGGGGATGGTCAGCTTCAGCGAGACCTTGGTGCCCTCGGGCAGGGCGTCGAGCTGGTCTTTGATCTCTGCCTTCAGGAAGATTTCGGCCTCGCCTTTGGTGGGGGAGTTGATGTCGACCTCTGGTTCGATGATTGGCACCAGGCCTGCGGCTGCAATCTGCTTACCCACTTCGAACTGCTGCGCTACCACAGTCTTGATTCCCTGCGGGTTGGCCTCTTTGACAACCGAACGCATCTTGGTGCCAAAGATGCCTTTTTCCACAGCGCGCGCCAGCAGCGCGTCAAGGTCGGGCATTGGTTTCATCAGCTGCACGCCGTCGACCTCATCTGCCAGGCCCTTGTCGACCTTCAGGAAAGGCACAACGCCGCATTTTTCCCACAGGTAGGTGGGCACAGGGGTGCCGTCGATGGCGTTATCCATGGTTTTTTCAAACAGGATCGCGCCCAGGATCTTGCCCGAGCTGAAATCGGGAGAGCAGATGATGCGGGCGCGCATCTTCTGGATCTCGCCAAACATTTCTTCGTCGTTGGAATAGGCGTCTTCGGTGACGCCATAGAGGCCAAGCGCCTTTGGGGTTGAACCGCCGGATTGATCCAGTGCTGCAATAAAGCCGCCGCCATTGGCGATACGGTCAAACTGTTCCTGGTTAATCTCTTGCGCCATGATCCGGTCTCTCCGCGAAAAATCGTTTCTAATCTGGCCCTGTCTATAGCGTGCCTGTCACAAGAAACAAGTTGTGGCTGCATGCGCTTGCGCTAACGGTTGGGGTTTTATGCTCATCAGGGCAAAGCCGCGGCCAATCGCCTGACAGAATGCAAAAACGGGCCTCAATAGAGGGCCCGCTTTTACAAGTCACACTGTCAGCACGTGGATCAGACCAAACGTGAGGCTTCTTTTGCAGCGCGCACAAAGCCGTCAAACAGAGGATGTGGGGCAAAGGGTTTGGATTTCAGCTCGGGGTGGAACTGAACGCCAATGAACCAAGGATGATCGCTCCATTCCACGATTTCCGGCAGGCGGCCATCAGGCGACATGCCAGAGAAATTCAAACCGCATGCTTCCAGCTGTTCTTTGTATTTGGTGTCGACCTCATAGCGGTGACGGTGGCGCTCTTCGATATGGGTGCTGCCATAGACGCTGGCCACATGCGAGCCCTCGGTCAGGGTGGCGTCATAGGCGCCCAGACGCATGGTGCCGCCCTTGTCGTCATCAGCCTTGCGCTGAACCTTGTGGTTGCCCTGCACCCATTCTTTCAGGTGATAGACAACGGGCTCAAACCGCTTTTTACCGGCCTCGTGGTCAAATTCTTCCGATCCGGCCTCGGCAATGCCGGCAACATTGCGGGCGGCCTCGATGACCGCCATCTGCATGCCAAGGCAGATGCCCAGATAGGGTACTTTGTGCTCGCGGGCGTATTGCGCCGCTTTGATCTTGCCCTCGGTGCCGCGTTCGCCAAAGCCACCAGGCACCAGAATCGCATGAAAGCCCTGCAGATGCGGGGTGGCATCCTCGCGATCAAACAGCTCGGCATCGACCCATTCGATCTTGACCTTTACCCGGTTGGACATGCCGCCATGGGTCAGCGCCTCGGCGATGGATTTATAGGCATCTTCCAGCTGGGTGTATTTGCCAACGATGGCCACCCGAACTTCGCCTTCAGGGTTGTAGATACGATCTGCCACGTCTTCCCAACGGGCCAGGTTTGGTTTTGGCGCCGGGGAAATGCCAAAGGCATCCAGAACCGCCTGATCCATACCTTCGCGGTGATAGGCCAGGGGGGCCTCGTAGATGGATTTCAGATCCTGGGCTGCAATCACCGCATCCGGGCGCACGTTGCAGAACAGCGCCAGCTTTTCGCGCTCTTTCTTCGGGATCGGCCCCTCAGAGCGGCAGACCAGCAGGTCCGGTGCCAGACCGATGGAGCGCAGCTCCTTGACCGAGTGCTGGGTTGGCTTGGTCTTCAGCTCACCGCTGGCCTTGATATAGGGCAGCAGGGTGAGGTGCATGAACAGGCACTGGCCGCGCGGCTTATCCTGGCTGAACTGGCGAATGGCTTCAAAGAAAGGCAGGCCTTCGATGTCGCCAACGGTGCCGCCGATTTCGCAGAGCATAAAATCAACCTCATCTTCGCCAATCGAGATGAAGTCTTTGATTTCATTGGTAACATGGGGGATCACCTGAATGGTTTTGCCCAGGTAGTCGCCGCGACGCTCTTTTTCCAACACATTGGTGTAGACCCTCCCGGACGAGATCGAGTCGGTCTTGCGTGCAGGTACGCCGGTAAAGCGCTCGTAATGGCCCAGATCCAGATCGGTCTCGGCACCGTCATCGGTGACAAAGACTTCGCCGTGTTCAAACGGCGACATCGTACCCGGGTCTACGTTCAAATACGGATCAAGTTTGCGTAGACGTACCGAAAACCCACGGGCCTGCAAAAGCGATCCCAACGCTGCGGATGCCAAACCTTTTCCCAAGGATGAGACGACACCACCGGTAATAAAAACAAAACGCGCCATGCGGTGGATTTCCCCCGTGAAATTACCAAATTTTTTGAAATCTACGGACGAAAAAATCCGCAGTATCACGGGATTTAAGCGCTAACAGATTCGGAACTTTTGCGCAACAGCAACGCAACATAATGCGCAGCCAGACGCAAGATTGACAACAGGTTGTGGTTTAAAGGTCAGTCCGCCCTGGGTGCCGTCAGCGGTTCGTCAGTCGCAGAAGGCGG
>CAJQNB010000002.1 GCA_905479575.1 uncultured Pseudophaeobacter sp. | reverse complement strand
CACGCGGGCGTGGAAGGGCGGACAGGCGCGCGAGGCGTGGCTGAACGACGGCCGCCCGCAGGTGCCGGGACGTCTGAACGATCTGCGCCACATCATCTACAAGAACGCCGACGCGCCGTGGCGGCGATCCCGGGACAACCTGGGCCTGATGATGAAAGAGGGTCTGCTGAAGGAAAACATCGACGGCGAGGCGCTGGAATGGGCGCATCGCCGGATGATGGGCCGCCGCGAGGCGCGCAAGATCCTGATGGTGATTTCCGATGGCGCGCCGGTGGATGACAGCACCCTGTCGGTGAACCCCGCCAACTATCTGGAAAAACACCTGCGTGATGTGATCGCCATGGTGGAAAAGCGCAAACAGGTAGAGCTACTGGCCATTGGGATCGGCCACGATGTGACGCGCTATTACGACCGCGCCGTGACCATTACCGATGTGGAGCAGCTTGCCGGCGCCATGACAGAACAACTGGCCGCCCTCTTTGACAGCGATCCGCGTGCCCGCGCCCGTGTCATGGGGATCCGCAAGGTAAGTTAAGCTCAGCGAGACGCGCCTGCCGTTCTGCAGGTGTTGTTTAACCAGGGATGACACAACATCCAGACTGTTCCCCCAAGTCAGAAAGGGGGGGGCTCCCGCGCCTTTACGCCGCATCACAGATGCGGCCCAAAGCCTTGGGCCCGGCAGCGCGCTAACGCGCGCTGCGGCTGTGGCTCATCACAGCTTCCATGCGGTCAAATCGCTTTGGGGCTCCTCCGCGCCGTGCGACAGCACGGCGCCACCCCCACCGGCAGGAACAGCATCTATGATGCTTTGACTGCGGGCGGGAGCGCTCGCTTTTTCAAGGGACCACCTGGGTCCCTCCCTGCGCCCCCCTTGCCAGCCCTGCTATAGTTTGAAACAATTGAGATAGTTAGCCCAACCGGCCCGCAGACATTTGTGGCAATAGCCCGATCTGTTTCTCTTTCGCTCGCCTTGTTTATACCGCCCCTGCCCGTCCCTAGGAGACCCCACATGTTCCAGAGTTTCGACGTCACCGCGCGCCCGGAGCAAGGCCCTCCACGACTTCTGGCCCTGCGCGCGGAACTGACCCAAGAGGGGCTGAATGGCTTTCTGGTGCCCCGTGCTGATGCACATCAGGGGGAATATGTGGCACCGCGCGATGAGCGGCTGAGCTGGCTCACTGGCTTTACGGGATCAGCTGGGTTCTGCACGGTGCTCGAAAACACCGCCGGGGTGTTCATCGACGGCCGTTACCGCACCCAGGTCAAGCGTCAGGTTGCAGATCTCTTCACCCCGGTGCCCTGGCCGGAAGTGGGGCTTGGCAGCTGGCTCAAAGAGCAGCTGCCTCAGGGTGGCAAGATTGGCTTTGATCCCTGGCTGCATGCCACTGCGCAGATTACAGCTCTGGCCAAGGAACTGCAGGGCACAGGTATTGAGCTGGTCCAATGTGACAACCTTATTGACCGGATCTGGCAGGACCAACCTGAACCACCCATGATGCCAGTCCAGCCACATCCCCTGGACTACGCCGGCGAGGCTGCTGCGCAAAAATGTGAACGCCTGGCCCAAGGGCTAAGCCAGGCAGGCCATCAGGCGGCGCTAATCACCCTGCCCGACAGCATCATGTGGTTGTTGAACATCCGGGGCGCTGACATTGCGCGCAACCCGGTAGCACATGGGTTTGCCATCCTGCATAGTGATGCGCGGGTGGACCTGTTTATGGCCCCAGAAAAGCTACAACAGCTGAGCGACCACCTGCCCTCAACCGTCACCTGCCATCCTCCAAGCGCTTTCTTGCAGGCTTTAGAGACACTCACCGGCGCCATCGCGGTGGACTGCGCCAGCCTGCCACAGATTGTTGCCGAGAGGTTGGGAGACCAACTGGTGGATGCAGGCGACCCCTGCGCCCTGCCCAAAGCGCGCAAAAATGCAGCCGAGATCGCAGGATCCGCCGCCGCCCATCTTCGGGACGGCGCAGCTGTGGTGGAGCTGCTCAGTTGGTTGGATGCCCAGCCTGTCGGCAGCCTTACCGAAATCGATGTAGCCAAACGGCTGGAAGAATTGCGCCGCCGGGATCCGGCGCTACGCGATATCAGTTTTGAGACCATATCCGGCACCGGAGAAAACGGCGCAGTGATGCATTACCGGGTCACCGAAGAAAGCAACAGCCGGTTGCAAGCGGGGCAATTGCTGGTTCTGGACAGCGGCGGCCAGTATCTGGACGGCACCACCGACATTACCCGCACCATTGCCATTGGCACACCGGGGGCTGAGGAATGCGCCGCCTTTACCCGGGTGCTGCAAGGTATGATTGCAATGTCCCGCCTGCGCTGGCCAAAGGGGCTGGCCGGTCGCGATATCGAAGCCGTGGGCCGGATGCCACTATGGCTCGCGGGGCAGGATTTCAATCATGGGCTGGGCCACGGTGTTGGTGCCTATCTCAGCGTCCATGAAGGGCCGCAGCGTTTGAGCCGTGTCTCCACCGTGCCACTGGAGCCCGGCATGATCCTGTCGAATGAGCCCGGCTATTACCGCGAAGGCGCCTTTGGCATTCGGATCGAAAACCTGCTGGTGGTAGAGCAAGCTCCAGCCCTGGCCACCAGCGATCCCGACCGCGACATGCTCTGCTGGCGCGGCCTCACCTACGCGCCGATTGACCGCCGCCTCATCCTGGGGAATATGTTGACGTCTGCAGAACGAGACTGGCTCAATGCCTATCACAGCGAAACCGCTGCGAAGTTGCGCCCCTACGTCAGTGTCGCAGCCCAGTCTTGGCTGGATGACGTTACCAAACCAATCTGATAACAGATTGTTACATGTTTACGGCATAAAGACATGCCATGTGACCAAATCAGGGGGAAGAAATGAACAATATCCGCATCCGCAAGGCAGCTGGCACCTGGGTCGTTCGCTCGGGCGGCGCCGTATTGGGCGAAACCACACGCGCGCTGGAACTGGACGAGGACGGTCATGCGCCGGTGATTTACTTCCCCCGCGAAGACATCGCTGTAGCCTTTCTGGATCCCAGCGACAAAACCACCCACTGCCCACACAAGGGCGATGCGACCTATTATTCAATCGTCAACAAGTCATCCGTGACGGAGAACATGGTCTGGAGCTATGAAGCACCAAAGGAAGAACTGGCCGAAATCAAAGGCTATCTTGCCTTTCACACCAGCGACTCTGTGAAAGTGGAGCAGATCTAAACGCCAGGGGCTTTCTCTCCCGTCCCATGCATTTCGATCACAACATGGAGCTGCGCCACCGATGTGTCGCGGCTTTTTGTTTCGTAAGCTCAAGGCGAAGGCGCCTCATGGCCCTGGGTGAAACGGGAGATAATGGAGCCTGGCGGTTGGGGATACCTGTAGCAGCGCAACGTGCCGCGGCTATTTGCTTTTGCCAGTGCCCCCGTCGTAGGCGCTAGCCGGGATCGCGGGCAGCTATGGGGGGTGGTCAAATACTCACCACAAAAGACGCTTGGGTCAAAAACCAGTCAGTCACCAGTCAGCTACAAGCAATAAATCAGTCAAAAGACTAAGCGCACCCAAAGGCGCGATTTGGCAGATCGGAAAGGCTCAGCCCTAGCCGCATCAGAGCTTGGGAAAAAGCCGCATCAGAGCTTAGAGCACCGCGCGACACAGGGTGCGCCGCACATCCTCCAGCCGACCATTTGCACTAAAAACATTGGTTTCCATCGCGCATTGCATCGCGTAGTCAATCAATGCTTCCAGGGATGCCTTTTCCTTATCCAGATCGCCTATAGTCAAACTTTGTGCAGCCTCTTCCGGGCCATCTTTTAAAGTACGCATGTTTTCCCTTCCGCACTTTAGTAACGAATGTTACCGCAAGAACAGAATCCGACAATCCAAGCGTCTAATCAATAGAAAGAAAAAATTAACCTATATGTGATGTAGATACCTCGCAATTCGCAAAGGTATCGTTAGCAATTTGGCGCAAATTGGAGTTCTGATCATATTTCGACCCCGCTTCTTGGCAAAATTCACCACCAATGCAGCGGCCCAAGGTTCGAGATAGACAATTTTAACTGTGTTCCTCAGCCGCGACAGCAACCAAGGCACGGTTGTAGGCCTTTAGCGCATCTACGTGGTAAACCGCCCCAAGCAGCACCTCTGCGCCGTCGTTCACCTCCACCACTGGCAAAAACACTGCATCAGCCCGGTCAAACACCGGCAGCGCCGCCTCCAGCGAAGCGCCATTCTCCAGGCTGAGCCCCTGACTGTGCAAGGCCTCACATTCTTCCTGGGAGGCGCAGCGTGGGTCACCAAGTGGGCGCATCACCGCATCCGATCTGAGCAGCGCCAGAAGATAGGCCTGCGGTCCCGCCGCACAGTGAATATTGCGCCGCTCTAGCTGGGTCAGAAAGAAGGAGCGGTCCACCAAACGTGACGCCAGGGCGGTCGAGATCGAAACCGCCACCATGACAGCAAGGCCGATCTGCCAGTCGCCGGTCAGCTCAAACACGATCAAGGTTGTCGAAATCGGCGCGCCCAACACGGCGGCGGCCACCGCGCCCATACCCGCAAAGGCGTAGAGAGTATGGGTGCCAGATACATCCGGCAGTACAGAGGTGGCAATCAACCCAAATGCCAGGCCAGTCAGCGCCCCAATCATCAAGGAAGGGGAAAACACGCCGCCGCCCATACGGCCACCCATGGTAATGGCGACAGCGGCAGTTTTGACCACCACAAAAATAAGCGCCTGCGACAGCATCAAGCCCCCCGTCAGCGCCAGCTCCGTCGTCTCATAGCCAACCCCGATGATATGGGGGTACCAAATTGCGATCACCCCGAGCAACAGCCCGGAAATTGCCGGCCGCAGCCAGCGCGGTATCCGCAGCCCCTGATGAACAACATCACCGACGTGATCGGCAAAAAAGATCGCCCGCATCAGGACAACAGCGACCAAACCGCAAATCACCCCAAGCATCAGAAAGGCGGGCAACTCCACATAAAACTGCAAGGCACCCGGGGTCTGCATGGAAAACTCCGTCACATCGCCATAGGCAAGTCGGTTGATGACCGTCCCCGCCACCGAGGCAATCACAATGGGGGCAAATGCATGCACCGCAAAATGGCGCAAGACCACCTCCAGCGCAAAAAGCGCGCCAGCGATGGGCGCGTTAAAGCTGGCGGAAACCGCCGCCGCAACGGCACAGCCCAGCAAGTCACGCCCGGTGATCCCATCAGCGCGGATTTTATCACTCACCCAGCTGGAGATCACCCCGGCCAGGTGCACAACCGGCCCTTCGCGCCCCGATGATCCCCCCGTAGAGAGGGTCAAGAAAGAGGCGAGTGCCGAGGCAAGGCCCGCTTTCATTTCCAGCCGCCCCTCGTTCAGGGCGGCCCCCTCGATAACATCAGCCACCGACCGCACCCGTCCGTCCGGGGTGAAACGATCCAGGATAATGCCGACGATCAGCCCCCCCAAAGTGGCAATCAAGACCAGCCAGTACCACGGAAGATCTGCTGCAAAACTATGGAGATAATTGACATCCTCAGCGCCATAGACCCAGGCCTGCAGGGCGGAAATTCCCTTGCGGAACAACAAGGCCGCAAAACCGGCGCTGACGCCGATCAGCAGCGCAATAAACCAGAACCGAAACTGGCTTGGGCCGCGGTGCAGCAGAACACGCCAGCTGTCCTTCATCTCAGAAATCCCTCTGGAAAACTGAGCAGACAGCGAGTGGTCGTGCGGCTTGGACATTGGAATCCTGCAAAATGGTTTTGAACGTTCAGCCTAAAATAAAAATAGACCGTAAAGAATTGGTTGGCATGGAACGACAGCCTGACCTTATTCTCAGGCTGATAGTGCCTTAGCTTGCCAGCAAAGCGCGCGCAGCGGCGCGGGCCTCTGGGGTGATTGTATCACCAGAAACCATTCGGGCAATTTCATCCACCCGATTTTCGGTATCCAAAGGCACAACTTCGGACAGGGTGATGCCCTCGGCAACCCGTTTTTGCACACGCCAATGGAAACCGCCCTGGGCCGCAACCTGAGGGGAATGGGTGACCACCAGAACCTGGCCGGATGTCGCAAGCGATTTCAGCCGCCGCCCCACCGCATCCGCGGTCGCGCCGCCAACACCCCGGTCAATTTCGTCAAAAATCAGCGTCTTGCTTTGATCATCGCCCCGCAAACAAACTTTCAAAGCCAGCAAAAAGCGGCTCAGCTCGCCGCCCGAGGCGATTTTGTTCAACGGGCCAGAGGGCGCGCCTGGGTTGGTTGCCACGGTAAAGGCCACCGCGTCACACCCTTCGGGACCAGCTTCGGTTGGCTCAATCAGCGTTTTGAACACCGCCCGTTCCATTTTGAGCGGAGCAAGCTCAGCCATTACGGCCTGATCCAGGGCGTCAGCATTGTCGCGGCGCGCAGCGCTCAGCTGATCCGCCAGTGACTGATAGTCAGCTTCAGCCTGCGCCAGTGCCGCTTCCTGATCTGAAAGGTCACGATCCCCGGCATCCAGGGCCGCAAGTTTGCCGCGCAACAGATCTGCATGGGCCGCGAGTTCGTCAGGTTGGACACCATATTTTCGAGCCAATGCTCTGATTTCAAACAACCGTGCTTCGCAGTCTTCCAGATCGCCTGGATTGAACTCCAGCCCTTCCAGCACCCGCTGCACACCGTCTTGCGCCTCGCCCAGCTCAACCATGGCCCGGCTCAGGGCGCTCAGCGGTGCGGTCAACCCGGTGTCGTCGCCGCCCTCAACGCCCTCAAGCCACCGCTGGGCTTCGCCCAAAGAGGGTTCAGCGCCTTCGCTCAGCAGTGCGTAGGCGCGGGCAATATCGCCGCGAATGCGTTCAGCCTGCTGCATCTGGCGGCGCTGTGCGTCCAGGGTTTCGTCTTCGCCAACCTGAGGGTCAAGTTTATCCAGCTCCGCCACCGCATGGCGCAGAAATTCTTCCTCGGCGCGCACCGCCTCCAGCGCCGCGCGGGTCGCCTGTACAGTCTTGCGTGCCTTGGCTACAGCGCCCCATGCGGTCCGGGTCTGGGCCAACAGGCCAGAGATCGAGGCAAAAGCGTCCAACAAGGCCCGATGCCCCCGTGGGTTCAACAGCCCCCGGTCATCATGCTGGCCGTGCAACTCAACCAGTGTTTCCGACAGTCGACGCAGCACTTCGCCCGAACAGCGCCGGTCATTGACCCAGGCCGTTTTGCGGCCATCCGCTGTATTGACCCGCCGCAGCACCAATTCCTCACCGCCCGGCAGTCCCGCCTCTTGTAGAATGGCATGCGCCGGGTGGTCAGCGCCGAGATCGAATTCAGCAATGACCTCCCCCTGGGCAGCCCCCTGGCGCACCAGCTCGGCGCGGCCACGCCAGCCCAGAACAAAGCCAAGCGAATCCAACAGAATGGATTTGCCTGCCCCGGTTTCGCCGGTCAACACGTTCAGACCTGGCTGAAACGCCAGCTCCAAGTGGTCAATGATCAGAAGATCACGAATATCAAGTGCACGCAGCATAGCCGGGTTTTCGCCTTGTTCCGTCGTCAGGCAGACTAGAGCCAGCGGCCTTTGATCGATTGGCGATAAATCTGGCTCAGCCAGTTATTGCCCCGATCTTTGAGCTTGAGCCCCTGCGATGTCAGCAGTTTATAACTGTCCTCATACCAATCGGTCGATTGATAGTTATGCCCCAGAATGGCGCCGGCGGTCTGCGCCTCTTCGGTCAGGCCCAGCGACAGATAGGATTCGACCAGTCGGTGCAGGGCTTCAGCCGTATGGCTGGTGGTTTGAAAATCTTCAACCACAACCCGGAACCGATTGATAGCCGAGGTATAGTGGCCACGCCGCAGGTAATAGCGGCCAATTTCCATTTCCTTGCCTGCCAGATGGTCAAAGGCGAGATCAAACTTCAAAATCGCTGAGGTCGCGTATTCGCTGTCTGGATAGACCTCGATCACCGTGCGCAGTGATTGCAGCGCCTGAAAGGTCAGCCCCTGATCGCGTCCGACCTCGTCGATTTGGTCATAGTAGCTTAGCGCCAGAAGATACTGCGCATAGGCTGCATCTTCATCTGTTGGGTAGAAATCAATAAAGCGCTGTGCAGCACTGCGGCTGCTCTCATAATCTTTTGCCTTGTGATTGGAATAGGCCTGCATGATCAGGGCTTGCTTGGCATATTCCGAATAGGGGTACAGGCGTTCGATCTCAGAAAAGTAGAATGCGGCATCTTTGGTGCGGCTGCGCGCCAGCTCAAATTCCCCACGTTCAAAGATCTGTTGCGGTGTGTAACTCTCTAGCGGCACCGTCTGCTCAGCGGCGCCACCATCCCCGCCACATCCAGAAAGTGCTGCCATCAACAGAGCCGCGCTGACAAATTTGGCTCCTGCCTTGATGCCGATCATATCGCCTAAACCTCACCGTCTTTGACTTTCGGGTGTCATGCCCCGGGTTCTGCCCCGTTTAGCACATTCATCCAGCGTACAAAACGCCTTTCAACCACTTCGCCCCCACTTGGCAGAGAATGTTTGTCATGGTCAAGCCTGTCCGCCCGGCAAGCCCGCTTCAACAGCGAAGCTCTGCCTTCCCAAAATGCCAAAAGCCCCGCACAAGCGGGGCCATCTTCACCAAATTGTTGCGGTGCTCTCTGGTCGTTTATGAGCGCCCAAACATCTAGATTACCGTGTGGTTGCAGCCTGAGTACGCCCGGTCAGGCCATTCGCAGCACAGATCGGCAACGCAGGCCGCTATTAGGCGACGCGACGGCTGGGATGGGGAATTTCGGAGCGGACAAGCCCCTGTCCTGGCAAACGTGCTGTCATCGCCAAATCACAATCAACCCGGCGCATGGCCCCTGGGGTGGCAAAAAGTTCACGAAGCAGGGTGTTGGTCAGGGCATGGCCTGCCCGGTCCCCCACGTAGCGCCCCAGAAGAGGGCCACCAGCCAAGGCCAGATCCCCCAGCGCGTCCAGCATTTTGTGGCGCACAGGTTCGTCTGAGTGGCGCAGCCCCTCGCCACTTTCGACACGGCTGCCATCAAAGACAATTGCGTTTTCGCCCGGAACGCCGCCAAGGGCGAGACCATTGGCCTGCATGTTTTCGACATCAACGCGACGGCAGAAGGTGCGGCTATCGCAAAGTTCCCGCACAAAGGCACCATTACGCAGGTCCAGAATGCGGCTTTGACGTCCAATGGCCTGCTCATCAAAGTCGATATGGAATTCAATCATCAGGCGATCACAGGGCAACAAGGTGGCTGTGGCACCGTCTTTTTCTACGGTGACAGGTTTGAGAACCTGAATAGCCGAAACTGGGGTTGCCAGCCGATGGGTGCCCTGCCCCATGATACCGCGCACGAACTCGGCAGAGGAGCCGTCCAGGATTGGCACTTCGGGGCCGTCAATTTCGATCAGTGCATTGTGAACGCCGCAGCCCGCCAAGGCGGCCATCACGTGTTCAACGGTGGAAACCGACACACCGGCTGAATTGACAAGCCGTGTGCACAGAGCGGTGCGTTCAACATGATCCCATAGCGCCGGAACCATGGTGTTGCCCAAAGCGATGTCAGTGCGTTTGAAAACGATGCCGTGCCCCGCTGCCGCCGGGTTGATCACAAGACGTGCCGATTGGCCGGAATGCAGGCCAACACCTTCAAATGTCACTGATGCTTTAAGCGTATTTTGCACCTTGTGCTCCTGATCACTTTGTCCGGCGACATGCGCCGTGTTGGGAAGATAGGTAAGGATTTCACAAAAAAGCCACAACTCAATCTTTGTAACGGTTTGAAACATCCCTGTAACAGATCGGCAAAACACTGCTCAGAACCGTGCAATTCATTGATTTAAAATAAAAAAGGGCCGCCCCGAGGCGGCCCTTCAGAATAGATTAGTGAAAGGTTAATTTGCTTGACGGCGCAGGAAAGCCGGGATTTCGATACGATCCTGCTCAGCATCACTCTCTTGTTGCTGCACCGGTTGCGGCTGCGGCGCTGCTGCCCGCTGCTGAACCGGCGGTTGCTGACGCACCGGCTGCGGCTTTGCGGCCTGCGTTTCGGCTGCGCTGCCGGTCATCCGGTGGATCAAAGAGTTAAGGCCAAACCGACGCTGTTCAGACTGTGGTTCTGCCTCGTGGGAGGCGGAGGCCGCAGCTGGACGATGCTGTGGTTGTGGTGCTGGAGCAGCCTGCACCGGCGCCTGTGCCGGAACCGATTTCGCCATGGGCTGCTGCCCCTGCGCACGGGCAGCGGCGGCCTGCAGGCGCACGATAGCATCCGGCGAAGGGGTGCCGGGCGCAGGCGCTTTGGGCGCAACAAAGGAGGCACCGGGCTGTTCTTCAACCGCATCGACCTGTGGCTGGAAAGCGGGAACCTGCGGCTGATAGGCAGGCTGTGGCAGCCCGTGCTGACCGTTGTCTTCGATCTCTTCAAAAACTTCCTCGGCCGTTTCCTGTGCCGCAACCTGCTGCACCTCAAGGCTTTCGAACAAGGATGGCTCCTGAACGGCCTGAGCAGGCTCAGCCTCCGCAACCTGTGGTTGCTCAACAGGTGTGCTCAGCTCCAACGGAGCCGGACGGGCCTCTTCGACGCTGACAGATTTTTTCAGCGGTGCCGACATTGGACGACGTGGCACAGGCATATCTGTCATTACGTCAGTCGCGTCGATACCGGTTGCCACGACGGAGACACGCATCCGGCCTTCCATGGCGGTATCCAGGGTCGAGCCAACGATGATATTGGCCTCGGGGTCCACTTCTTCGCGGATGCGATTGGCGGCTTCGTCCAATTCAAACAGGGTGAGATCATGGGCGCCGGTGATGTTGATGAGAACACCCTTGGCTCCGCGCAGGCTGATTTCATCCAGCAATGGGTTGGCGATGGCTTTTTCAGCAGCCTGAACGGCGCGATCTTCGCCCTCGGCCTCTCCGGTGCCCATCATGGCCTTGCCCATTTCGTCCATCACGGCGCGCACATCGGCAAAGTCGAGGTTGATCAGGCCCGGACGCACCATCAGATCGGTCACGCCCTTGACGCCCTGATACAACACGTCATCCGCCATCGAGAACGCCTCGGTGAAGGTGGTCTTTTCATTGGCCAGACGGAACAGGTTCTGGTTGGGAATGATGATCAGCGTATCAACGACCTTTTGCAGGGCTTCGACGCCCTCCTCGGCCTGTTTCATCCGCTTGTTGCCTTCGAACTGGAAAGGCTTGGTGACAACACCCACGGTCAGCACACCCAGTTCACGGGCCGCCTGCGCAATGATGGGCGCCGCACCGGTACCGGTGCCGCCGCCCATACCGGCAGTGATAAAGCACATGTGAGCGCCTGCCAGGTGGTCAACGATCTGTTCAATGCTTTCCTCAGCAGAGGCCGAACCAACGGAGGGACGCGCACCAGCGCCGAGCCCTTCGGTGACTTTTACGCCCAGCTGGATCCGACTTTTTGCCGCGTTCTGCTGAAGGGCCTGAGCATCGGTATTGGCGACGACAAAATCGACACCTTCCAGCTCTTTTGCGATCATATTATTGACCGCATTGCCACCTGCGCCACCGACACCAAACACGGTGATCTTAGGGGCCAGCTCTTCCTGCCCGGGCATCGAAAGGTTCAATGTCATGCTCTTTCCGCCTGTTTCTCAGCCCTCCCGCAAGGGCTATTCCTGTTTTTCCACCTCAATCTTACCGTGAAGGCGGAGTCTCGTCATCCCAAAAAACGAAATCTGCCACAAAATATGGCCCATCTCCGGGAAAAACCCGCAAATCTCCGCTCATGCAGGCAGATTTGGTAGAACGCCACAGCCCCCGACACAATGCAACCTACCCCAGCGGGACTACCACCAGGGTCACAGGTTCAATTTTGACGGTTGCCTTCTGCTCGGCAGTTTTGCGTCACTTTTTGCGACTGTTATATCTTTGTTATCTGTTTTTCCCAGCCCTGTCACCCGGCTCGGTCCAGGTTTTTCCACAGGCTGGGGATATTTTTTCTGCTGCTTTTACCAGTTGTCCCGGAACCAGCGCACCGCCCGGCTGATGGAGCGGGCCGGATAGCGGTCAACAGGGGTTTCAAAATCCCACCACTCATCCTGCGGGTGGGCGGCAAACAGGCTCAGACCAACGGCAGAGGCAAACCCCGGCCCGGTGGCCGACTGCGGCAGGCCGTGGACCCGCAAAGGCCGACCCAGGCGAACCTGTTGCCCCAGGATGCGCGTGGCCAAACCGTCGAGCCCCAGGATCTGACTGGAGCCGCCGGTGAGAACGATCTGCTGGCTTGGAAGGTATTCGAATCCGGCGGCATCGAGCCGCGCGCGCACCTCTTCGAGAATTTCCTCCACCCGGGGGCGCATAATGCCAATCAGTTCTGCGCGGCTAACAGTGCGCCGGTCATGTTCCCAGTCGCCCGTGTCGCCGCCAATGTCGATCATGTCCCGGTCATCGACGCCGGTGGCATGGACGCCCCCACAGAAGGTTTTGATCCGTTCCGCATTGGCCATGGGCACACCCAGCCCCATCGAAATATCGCTGGTGATATGATCGCCGCCCATGCGCACCGCATCGGCATAGATCATATGCTTTTTCATAAAGACCGAAATCGAGGTAGAGCCACCGCCCATGTCGATGCAAGCGGCGCCCAGCTCCTGCTCGTCTTCGACCAGTGCCGCGTAGCCCGAGGCATAGGCAGAGGAGGCAATCCCGGCAAGTTCCAGATCGCAGCGCTGGATACAGCGCACCAGGTTCTGCACCGTGCCGGTGTCCACCGTCAGCATATGCATATCCACCGCCAGCGTTTGCCCCAGCTGTCCACGGGGATCCGCAAGCCCCGAGCGATTATCAAGGGCAAAGTTCACCGGTTGCGCATGCAGCACCTCGCGGCCCGGACCGTATTCCGGCACCTCACAGGCGGCAAGCACCTGGGCAATTTCGGATTCAGATACTTCCTGACCACCCAGCTCCAACCGGGCATCCAACCCATATGAGCGCGGATTGGCGCCAGAAAAACTGGCAATCACGTGATCGACCCGCACCCCGGCCATCTTTTGCGCCGCCTGCACTGCGGTGCGAATGGCGCGCTCTGTCTCTTGCATGGCGGTGATTTCGCCAAACTGCACCCCGCGCGACCGGGTGGTGGCCGCGCCAATCACCCGAAACCCGGATTGTCCCGCCAAAGAGCCAATGGAATTATCCTCGCTGAGCCGACCGGAACCATCAAAGCGCAACACCAGACAGGCAATTTTTGAACTGCCAATATCCAGAATGGCCACGACACCACGCTGCATCGCCTGACGGCGCATCTGCCGCATTGCACGCTGGGACTGATAAAGATCCGTCATCTTACAACCCACCCTCGTTCATTTCTCTGATGCGCCACCAGTTTTCCACTGCATTCTCCGTCATTCGAACCGTCGGCCGCGCCGCAATTCGCATATCCACCACCGCGACATCGCGCTCCAGCAGGTCCTGTACTTCGCTCACCACGATCACCCGCTCCAGCGCCTGCACCGGATTATCCTGTGGCAGCATGATCCGCTGGCCGCGATCCAACACCACATCCCAGCGGCGCTCTCCTATCCGTACCAATCCGCGCAAACGCCCACCAAGAGGCCGCGCGGTGGCAAACAATTCCAAGGCTTCGTCCGCCATGAGATCCGCGGATTTCCCCGCGATCAACGGCAGCTCCGGGTGCATCGCCCGCCGCCCCAACTCGGCCACATGCGCGCCGGTCTTATCCAGCAGCGCCAGGCCTTCGCGGTTACGCCAGATCATCGCCGGGCTGCGTTCTTCGATGTCGATTTGCAAAATCCCACCGGGGCGAATGCGTACATTCACCGCCTTTACCGGTGCCAGGCTTTCGATCTCACTCCGGATCTGCGCCAGATCCAGGTCAAAGGAGCTCACCGGGAAATCCAGCGGCAGCACTTCGCGCACATCCTGCGCCACAGAGACCCCCGCCCCATCAACAGCCATGACATTGACCATGAATTCGGGGCGCTCTTCGATGGCAGCACGCAGCGACAACAGGCTGTCATGCACCATATCGCGCCGCTCCTGATCCGCCAGGAAAGCCCCGGTGGCAGCCAGAAGCAAGCACAGGGGGACGCCAAATTTCAACCCAAAGCGAATGCCGGGGGTCAACATCCAGCGTTGCAGCCGATACTTCAGCCGCGATGGCGCCGGGTCAGCCTGACTGGCCTTGCGGGTGATGCGATCCTTTAGCGTCCGCATGAGGCGTCCTTTACCAACCATGCGCAGAGCGCACCAAAGTCCAGACCACAATGGGCCGCCTGTTCCGGCGCCAGCGAGGTCGGCGTCATACCCGGCTGGTTGTTGGTTTCCAGAAGGACCAAACCCGCCGCGCCTTTGGACTCGTCCCAGCGAATATCAGTGCGGCTCAGTCCCCGGCAGCCCAGGGCGCGATGGGCGCGCAGAGCGTAATCAAGACAGAGGTCACGAATATCCGCCGGAATATCCGCCGGAATCACATGGCGCGACCCGCCGGGTTTGTATTTGGCGTCATAGTCATACCAGCCATCTGTCAGAATATCGGTCACCTCAAGCGCGCGATCCCCCAGCACCGAAACGCTGAGTTCCCGCCCCGGGGCAAAGGCCTCAACCAGGACTTCGTCAGGCATGTCAGGGGACAGAGCTGGCGGGCCATTGGCGGCTTCATGCACCAGATAGATCCCAACACTGGAGCCTTCGTTGTTGGGCTTTACCACATAGGGGGGCGCCATCACATGATCCGCCATCACCTCCTCTTTGGCAAAAAGGCCGCTTTTCATGATTGGCAGGCCAGCCTCATGGAACACCATCTTGCTGCGCTGTTTATCCATCGCCAGCGCCGAGGCCAAAACACCCGAATGCGTAAAGGGCAGCCCCATCCATTCCAGCAGGCCCTGCACACAGCCATCTTCACCCCAGCGGCCATGCAGGGCGTTAAAAACCACATCTGGTTTGGCAGTCAAAAGCTGTGCGTAAAGGTCCGGACCGGCGTCCAGTTCTACCACATCATATCCTTCGCCCCGTAGTGCGGCTGCGCATTCACGCCCACTGGACAAAGACACCTCACGTTCTGCTGAGGGCCCGCCCAATAGTACCGCCACTTTCGGGAGTGCTCTGCTCGACTCACCCACGATAGCGCCTCGAAATTATCGGGCTTTGCGCCCTTGGTTATTGGAGCCCTAAAACGGACCCGCATTATTTTCGGGTCGTTGCCCGTATTCCGGGGCCTGAGACCCCTAACAGTTGCAAGATCCAAGATCCTGCCCACCAAATGACTGCCTAAGGCCATCCGGCGGAAATTCGCCCCCGAAACAGGAGCCCTGTGCCATCATAACGCCGCAAATCTTACCGGGTTATTAATAGCGCCTTTACCATGTTTAAGATCGTGCCTGCCTGCTGTCACGCCCAAACGGCAAAAACATCCCCCAAGCAAACCTATAAAGATTTGAAAAGGTTGCGTGTTTTGAATGTCTCGACGTTATTCTTGCTGCTCTAACAGGGGTTCTCCGACCCTCATGATTTCCCATTCTAGCGTTATGCCGGAATTGGCGTAAACCTTTTTTCTGACATCTTCGCCCAAAGTCTCCAGATCTGCGGCAGTTGCGCCACCCGTGTTGATCATAAAGTTGGAGTGTTTCTCGCTCATTTGTGCACCGCCCAGCTGGGCACCGCGCATCCCGGCGTCATCAATCACCTTCCAGGCCTTCAGATCCTGCACATCATCAGCGCGGCCGGTCGAGGAAAACCCGGCCGGATTGCGAAAGGTCGACCCGGCAGAACGATCCTTGGTGGGCTGGGTGTCATCGCGCTTTTGCAGCTGGGCTTTCATCCGGTCATGCAGGGCGTCTGGATCCGCTGCCTCGGCGCGCAAGGTGGCCGAAATCAGCACCGCGCCTTCTGGCAGCTCAGTCTGGCGATACTGGAACGCGAGCTCCTGCGCCGTGATCACGCGCAGCTCTCCTTGCCGGGTGACGATCTGGGCTGAGACAAAATGATCCGCCACATAAGAGCCATAGCAACCGGCATTCATTCGCACCGCGCCACCAATAGAGCCGGGAATGGTGCGCAAAAAGGTCAGGTCCAGGCCTGCGTCAGCGGCTTTGCGCGCCACATGGGCATCCAGCGCCGCTGCCCCTGCGGTGACCAGATCGCCCTCAATCTCGATCCCGTTAAAGCCGCGTCCCAAGCGGATCACCACAGCCCGCAAGCCCCCATCGCGCACAATGAGGTTAGAGCCCACGCCCATGGGAAATACGGCAATGTCAGCGGGCAATTGCGCCAGGAAGTTCTTCAAGTCGTCAACATCCACTGGCTGGAACAGATAGTCAGCTGCACCACCGACGCGCAGCCAGGTCAGATCAGACAGGGCGCGATTTGGGGTCAGCTTGCCACGTACCGATGGCAAATTTGCAAGATCAAGTTCAGACATGTTCAGGGCCAGTCCATCCAGCGTAAAAAGTATTGATCATCAGCCAAAAGCAGAAGGCGATTAAAGTTGCAAGCCAAGTGATCGCAAGAAAGGCACCGGCAAGGGCAAAACCAATTCTACTGCGACCGTCACTCTCCGCCATCTCCATGTTTGGCAAACCCACGCCTGCGCAGCCAGCGCCCCAGATAGATCAACGGCCAGCGCAGCACGCTCATGGCAGCACAAAGCACCGCCAGCCCCCACCAGGGGCCGTTCTCGTAAACCACATAGCCCAGCAGTGGGATGCCAATTGCAATCAAGATATAGGCGCGCCGCCAGTGATTGTCCTTACTGAGGAGCATAGCGAGAAGATTGGCCAGCAGCGCCCAGACAGCGGCCAGGGTTAGCGAGAGGGTCATTGCGGCCCCTCCGTCGGCTGGCGCCATTTGGTCCAGTAGTATTTGATTGGACGACGGTACATCGATCCTACAGCAAACAGCCCAAACGCCACCGCCATCCAGCCCAGCTCAAATCCCATCCAGACCAGCAGAAACGGAGCAATAAACAACAGGATGCGCCCCGGCACAAAATGCCGCTCAACCGGCAGCATCGCCACGGCTGTGGTGGCCAGAACCCAAAGGATGGCGGCAATCAGGCTCACATCCACCCCCCTACTGCGGTGGCCAGCGCCAGTAACGATAGGATCAGACCCACCACAGGAACTGCAAAGGGAACCTGAAAAGGCGCCTCTGGCTGGCGGCGTTTTTGCAGGATTAGGGCCAGGTTCACCAGCACAAAGACAGACAAAAGCGTGGCGGATGTGACACTCGCCAGCTGCGCCACCGGCAGCCAATAGGCAGCGACAAGAACCGCTAAACCAATCAGTATGGTGGCACGCACCGGGGTGCCAAAGCGCGGATGCGCATGACGAAACGCCGCCAGCCCGGTGGTCCTGCCTCCCAATCCGTATAGCACCCGCGAGGCCATGACGATCTGGGCCAGCACACCATTGAGCGCCGCAAAGACCGCAATTGCCGATAAGAACCGCGCATTGCCACCCTGTGACTGCTGCCAGACCAGCGCCAGCGGGCTTTCGGAGCTTGCCAGCGCGTCCAGCGGCACCGTTCGAACCGCGGCCCAACAGACCAGTGCGTAGATCACCGAGGTAACAGCCAGGGAAATGACAATAGCCTGGGGCAGAATGCGGGTTGGGTTTCGCACCTCTTCTGCCATGTTTACAATGTCTTCAAAGCCAATAAAGGCAAAGAAAGCCAACACCGCACCAAAGGCAATCCCTGTGGCCAGTCCCGGCGTCGTGATCATCTCGGCCAGCGGCAAAGCCGCGTTCCAGTCGGGGCTGGCCGAGGCGGAAAACCCAGCCCAGACCACCAGGGCCAGGCCCAGCACCTCGATCAGCGTAAAGACCGCCACAAGCGCAAAGCTTTCCAGCACACCGATAATGGCGACCAGAACCAAGGCCGCCCCCATGCCAATGATGGCAAGCTCAGCATCTATCCCGGTGGCAGCAGCAAAATAGCCAGCCCCGCCGCGCAGGACTGCTCCGGCAGACACCGTGCCGGCAACCACCACCGCCAGCCCGACAAAGATAGCAAAGAACTTGGAGTTGAACCCCTGGCCTACATAGGCGGCCTCGCCTGCGGCCTCGGGCAGGCGAGAGGAGAATTCAGCATAAGACAGCGCCGTTGGCGCCGCGATCAGCCCGGCGAGCAAAAAGGCCAGCGGCGCCAGCACCCCGGCCTCGGCAGCCACTGCCCCCACCAATACATAGATCCCCGCCCCCACCATGACGCCGATACCATAGGCAGTCAAAAGACCTAGTCCGATACGGCGCTTCAGCTGCTGGCTCATTTGGCGAATCCTTTTGGGGTTAGACAGGCATCAGCTGCGGCTCAATCGCTCAGGCAGACCATTGGCCCAGGTGCTGATCGTCCCGGCCCCCAGGCAAACCACCATATCGCCGGGGCGGGCCTGTTCGCGCACCAACCGTTCCAGATCGTTCTCATCCAGCAGCGCCCGGGCATGGCGGTGGCCATGGCGGATCATGCCAGCAACCAGATCATCGCGGCTGGCGCCGGGGATTGGATCTTCACCCGCGGCAAAGACTTCGGCGATGGCAACCACGTCTGCTTCGTTGAAACAGGCGCAGAAATCCTCAAACAGATCCGACAGGCGCGAATAGCGATGGGGCTGATGCACCGCAATGACCCGCGCGCCCGGCGTATCGGCAATGGCCTGACGCGCCGCCCGGAGCACAGCTGCGATTTCGACCGGGTGATGGCCATAGTCATCAATGATGGTGACGCCATTCACTTCGCCCACCTTGGTAAAGCGGCGATTGACGCCGCCAAAGGCGGCAAGGGCCTCGCGGATTTCGCTGGTGTTCATGCCCAGATGCCGCGCCACAGCCACCGCCGACAAGGCATTGGAGACATTGTGATCGCCTGGCATTGGCAGGCTACAGCCTTCGATCACCTGGCCCTCGGCCTGCAAATGAATGTCAAAATGCGCCACCCCGGCCTTATAGGTCAGGCTGGTGGCCCGCACATCGGCTTGGGCGTTGAATCCATAGGTGACAACCCGGCGATCGGTGATCCGCCCCACCAAGGCCTGCACCTCGGCGTGATCGGTGCAGCAGACCGCCACGCCGTAAAAGGGGATATTGGAGACAAACTCATGAAAGCCATCGCGCAGGGTGTCAAAATCACCCCAGTGTTCCATATGTTCGGGGTCGATATTGGTGACCACAGCAATGGTGGCGGGCAGACGGTTAAAGGTGCCGTCGCTTTCATCCGCTTCCACCACCATCCATTCGCCCTGCCCCATGCGGGCGTTGGAGCCATAGGCATGGATGATGCCGCCATTGACAACGGTGGGGTCAAATTTGCCAGCCACCATCAGTTCGGCCATCATGGTTGTGGTGGTGGTCTTGCCATGCGTGCCACCAATGGCGATATTGGATTTCAGCCGCATCAGCTCTGCCAGCATCTCGGCGCGGCGCACCACCGGCAGACCACGACGGCGGGCCTCGTCCAGCTCGGGGTTGCCGGGTTTGATGGCAGAGGAAATCACCACCACCTCAGCCTCGGCCAGGTTTTCCGCCTTTTGCCCGACAAAAACCAGGGCGCCCAGCTTTTCCAGCCGCTGGGTAATCTTGGAGGCCTTCAGATCAGAGCCCTGCACCACATAGCCCAGGTTCAATAGAACCTCAGCAATACCGGACATGCCAATGCCACCGATACCAACAAAATGGATGGGGCCAACGTCACCGGGCAGTTTGGTTGCTGGGGTCATCATTTTCCTTCCTCGGCCAGTTGCTCGACCAGAGCCACCAATCTGTCGGTGGCATCGGGAACACCGGCGCTTAATGCGGCAAGCGACATTTGCATCGCCGCCTGCGGGTTGCTCAAAACTGCCTCGATTTGCGCGCTCAGCGCCCGCGCGTCAAGGGCGCTTTCGGGGATCAAAATGGCGCCACCGGCATCCACCAGCCCACGGGCATTGGCGGTTTGATGATCACTGGTCGCCGCCGCATAGGGCACCAGAATGGCGGGGCGGCCAATCACAGAGATATCCGCCACCGAAGAGGCCCCGGCGCGCGAGATCACCAGCTGTGCTTCGGACATGCGCGCAGGCACGTCACTAAAGAACGGCTGTACATCCGCCGCAATCCCCTGTTCGGCGTAAAAGGTGCTGACACGTTCCATGTCCTCATCCCGCGCCTGATGCGAGACGCGCAAAAATTGGCGGATCTCTTGCGGCAGCGCGGCAATGGCCGCAGGCACCACATCCGACAGGATGCGTGCACCCTGACTCCCGCCCATCACCAGGATCGACATCGGGTAGGCGCCTGGCTCGATATAGCCGGCCCCCGCCCGCTCCATCACCGCAGCCCGCACCGGATTACCCACATGTTCATGGGGCACGGTATCCGGCAGATCGGTGGGCCAGGTGCCACATGCAACCCCGGCCACCCGTGTTGAAAACAGCTGGTTTACCCGCCCCAGCACACCATTTTGTTCGTGGATCATCCGGGGAAGTTTCAGCAGCGTCGCCGCGCCCAGAGCCGGAATTGACGGATAGCCGCCAAAGCCAATCACCGCATCCGGGCGATCGCGCCGCATCTGCCAGGCCATCGACAAAATGCCTCCGGCAATCTTGGGGGCCACCATGGCCTTGGCCAGCAGCCCGCCACGGGCAAAAGTGGCCGAGGATACCTGCGTGATTTCGGTGGTATGGGGAAAGCCGCCCGTGTAGCGTGCGCCGCGCGCATCGGTCGACAGCTTTACCCGCCACCCCCTGCGCAGCATCGCCTCAGCCAGGGCCTGGGCAGGAAACATATGCCCACCGGTGCCACCGGCCGCCATCAAGAGCAGTTTCTGTGTCATATCAATCGCGCTTCTTTGCTTGAGCCTGGCCCATAATGCTTCTGGGCCAGTGCTTTTGGGTCTCTGAGATCAGCCGCGCCCGCGGCCACGCAGGAAATCGGCGATCTCACCCTGCGGCCTTGCGCGGGTAAAAGACAAGAGCATCCCCAACGCGATCCCGCCGGCAATCAGCGAAGACCCGCCGTAGCTGACAAAGGGCAGCGTCATACCTTTGGCTGGAAGCAGGCGCACAGCGACCCCCATATTGATCATCGCCTGCACCCCAAACATGCAAACCAGACCAGTACCCGCCAGCCGAATGAACGTATCGCGCTCGCGCATCAGTCGAAACAGGGACCGCACCACGACCATGGCGTACAAACCAATCAATACCAAAACCAGGATCAGGCCGTATTCCTCGGCGGCGACCGCCACGATGAAATCCGTATGGGCATCTGGCAGCGACCATTTCACCTGGCCCTCGCCAACCCCAACCCCAAACAACCCGCCTTCGCGGATCGCATTGGTGGCATAGCCCATCTGGGTGGTGGGGTCGATTTCGGGGTTCAGGAACCCGTCGATACGGCGGGCAAAATGCTCGGAGCTAGAATAGGCAAAAACTCCGCCCAACACCACAACACAGGCCATTCCGACCAACAGCAGCATCGGGGCACCGGCGACAAAATACATCACCCCCCAGCCAAACAGGATCAGACAGGCCTGGCCAAAATCAGGTTGCAGCACCAGCATCATCACCACCGCCATACAGATCCCAAAGGAGATCAGGGTTCCGGGTGGTCCATTGATCTGCTGACTGGAAGATATCATCCAGGCCGCAACCACAACAAAACCGGGTTTGAGAAACTCAGAGGGCTGCAACGAGGCAAAGCCCAGCGAATACCAGCGCACAGCCCCCTTGCCAAAGTCTGTCCCCAGAATGGGCAGCAATGCCAGGGCCAGAAAGGCACAGGCAAAGCCAACAACAGCCAAACGCCGCACCAATTGCGGCGACATCATCGAGGTCAGGATCATCGCCATCAGCGCCGTGACGCCATAGATGGCCTGCCGCTGCACATAGTGGAAATTATCAAACCCGTTGCGCTCGGCCAAAGGAACCGAGGCCGCCAAGCCTAAAAGCAATCCCAGCACAAAGAGCGTCAGAATGCAGGACATGGACCATTTGTCCAACGTCCGCCACCATTTCGGAAGGATCGGTTCACCTGTGGGTACAGGAACCGCTCCATAGACCATCTCAGTCATGGGATTACCGCCAGTTTTGCCTCAAAATCAGCCCCATTTTGGGGTCATTGCAGACAGCGTAACCGCAAACTGCGCTTCAAGCCAGCCCATTGATGATGCAACAGCAGGTTTTTGCAGCCGCCGTGCGCCGCCCCGTTTCCCACTGCCACAGCGCTCAGCTGCCCCCCTGAGGCTCGCCCCTTGCGCCACTGGCCCATCCGTGATGGATGCGCAGAATGTTTGTAAACACCGTGATTCTCGGCGCTGGCGCCGCCGGCATGATGTGTGCTGCCCATGCAGGCGGCGACTGCCTGGTGGTGGACCACGCTAAATCTCCGGGTGAAAAGATCCGCATTTCAGGCGGCGGGCGCAGCAATTTCACCAATCTGGACGTCACCCCGGAAAACTACCTGTCGCAGAACCCGCATTTCTGCAAATCCGCCCTAGCCCGCTACAGCCAATGGGATTTTATCTCGCTGGTCGACCGGCACGGCATCTCCTGGCATGAAAAGACCCTGGGCCAGTTGTTTTGCGATGGCTCCGCCAAACAGATCGTCGCCATGCTGGTGGAGGAGCTAACACAGGCGGGGGCGCAACTCTGGCTCAAGACCTCGGTTGAAAATGTGCGTTATGAGGGTGAGCAGTACCAGCTGACACTGCTGCGCGATGGCAGCCCGCAACGGGTGAGCTGCGCCAATCTGGTGCTGGCCACCGGCGGCAAAAGCATCCCCAAGATGGGCGCCACCGGCCTCGCCTATGACATCGCCCGCCAATTTGACCTGCCGCTGATTGACACCCGCCCGGGCCTGGTTCCCTTCACCTTTCCCGAGGGGCGGTTCACCGCGCTGGCTGGCACCGCCCTGCCCGCGCGCCTGTCCAACAACCGCGCCAACTTTGACGAAGCCCTGTTGTTTACCCATCGTGGCCTCTCCGGCCCTGCGGTGCTGCAACTCTCCTCCTATTGGCATGAGGGCGAAGCGATCACCGTCAACCTGATCCCACAGACCGATCTGTTCACCCTGTTGCGCGATCAGCGCCAGGCCCAGGGTCGCCGCGCCCTCACCACTGAAATCGCCCGCCATCTTCCGGGACGTCTGGTGGATTTCCTCACCGCCGAATTCGCCATCACCGGCCGGTTGGCGGATCAGTCAGACGCGGCACTACAGGCGCTCTGCGATACATTGCAGAGCTGGCAGCTCACCCCCGGTGGTTCTGAAGGCTACCGCACCGCCGAGGTCACCCTGGGCGGCATCGACACCGATGCGCTGTCGTCCAAAACCATGCAGGCCAAATCCCAGCCCGGTCTCTTTGCCATTGGCGAGGCCGTCGATGTCACTGGGTGGTTGGGCGGCTATAACTTCCAATGGGCCTGGGCTTCGGGCCATGCCGCAGGCCAAGCCATCGCCGCCGGAAATGCCGCCGGTAGCGCAACTGGCGCCTGACCGTCCCCCGCCATTGCGGAATTTCCGTTTCGGAGCCACCCTCGCCTGACCCTGAGCAGACAGGAGAAGAGCGGCAGGCTCAGGATAAATCGCCGCGGGGCCCCGCTCCCAGCGGGGATGCGGTTATTTCTCTTGAACCGGACGCGGATCCTGTCAGCAAGGGCTTAGGCGGGGGTGGTCCCGAAACGGGTTTTCCGTTTTGGTGAACCCGAGCCCCCCAACCAAAACCTTGCCAAAAAATCAGCCCAATTGCTTGTGGACTTCAGAAATGAAATCATCGCCGCGCTGTTCGAAATTGTCATATTGATCAAAACTCGCCGCCGCAGGCGCCAATAGCACCACATCGCCGGGCTCTGCCTCAGCCACCGCGCAGGCGACCGCCCGCTCCATTGTGGTGCAGACCTCCGCCTCCAGATCTAGCTGCATGGCAAAGCCCGCAGCCTCGCGGCCAATCACATAGGCTTTGCGCACCGATCCAGTCTGACCGCTAAGCGCGCCCAGGCCGCCCTCTTTTTCCAATCCACCGCAGATCCAGCGGATATTCTTAAAGGCGCTCAATGCTTTGGCGGCACTGTCCAGATTGGTGGCCTTGCTGTCATTGACATAGCGCACCCCCGCCACCTCGGCCACGGTCTGGCTGCGGTGCGGCAATCCGGGATAGGTGGCCAGGGCCGCTTCAATCACCCGCGGCGCCAGCCCCAGGACCCGCGCCGCAGCATAGGCAGCGCAGGCATTCTGATGGTTGTGCGCTCCGGGCAAGCCCATCATCTGGCGCAGATCAATCGCGCCCACCTGCCGCCCCTTGCGCATCTCGCTAAGGAATCCTTTGCGGGCAAAGACCTGCCAGCCCGGCCCGCTCAACTTGCGCCCCGTGGCCACCCGGATCACCCGGTCATCGCTGGAAGCCTGTGACATCTGCCCCGCCAGAAACAGGCCTTCGTCCTCATCAATGCCAATGATGGCCCGGTCCGGCCCACCTTCGGCAAACAGCCTACGTTTGGCGGCAAAATACCCCCCCAGTCCGGCATGGCGGTCCAGATGGTCCGGCGACAGATTGGTCAGGATGGCCACATCCGGGGTCAGGGCGCGGGCCAATTCGGTCTGGTAGCTGGACAGTTCCAGCACCACAACACCGGCCTCTCCGGGCGGGTCGATATCCAGAACGCCACGGCCGATATTGCCTGCCATCTGACTGTCACGGCCAACGCTTTCCAGGATATGATGCAGCAGCGCCACCGTGGTGGATTTACCGTTGGACCCAGTGATGGCCACCACCTTGGGCGGCTGGTCCAGCATGTCCCAGCCCTGGGTGGGCAATGACGCAAAAAACAGCCCGATGTCATTGTCCACCGGCACCCCCGCCTGTAGCGCGGCGCGGATCACCGGGTTTGGCTGCGGATAAAGATGCGGGATCCCCGGCGAGGTCACCAGAGTGGCGATATCATCAAAGGCGCCCTGCCGGTGCAGGTCCCGCAGCTCAAACCCCTCAGCCTCGGCCCGGTCCCGCGCCTGTTGCTGATCATCCCAACACACCGGGGTGGCGCCGCCTGCCAGCAGCGCCCGCGCCGTGGCCAGGCCAGACCGTCCCAGCCCCAAAACGGCAACCCTCGCGCCTTCAAACCCTTGAACCGGGATCATCGCCTACCTCACACTTGATCAAATTTTCGCCGCACAGTGCACCGCAGCTGCCCCACTTGCAAGGGCTCACAGGATCCCTTCAGGCATCCCCACAGGCCAATCCACAGGCGCAACCGCAGAGCCCGCAGGGCTCTGCCACCCCCAACAATTGGCAGAGAGGCAAAGCCTCTCTAAATTGGCGGGAGCCCCCCCCCTTTTTCGTAAGAATAAAGAACAACAAATAGGGGCAACAAAAAAGGCGGCCGAGGCCACCTTCTTTGTATTGATTTCTGCGACACAGGCTGGAGCGGCCAGAATGATTAGCGCACTTTCAAGGTGGCCAGACCAATCATCGCCAGGATCAAGGCAATGATCCAGAACCGGATCACAATGGTGGGTTCAGCCCAGCCCTTTTTCTCATAGTGGTGGTGGATCGGCGCCATCAAAAACACCCGCCGACCGGTGCGCTTGAAATAAAGCACCTGAATGATCACCGACAGGGCCTCCAACACAAACAACCCACCAACGATGGCCCAGACCAGCTCATGTTTGGTGACCACCGCGATAGCCCCCAAGGCCCCCCCAAGCGCAAGCGAACCGGTGTCGCCCATAAAGACCGCAGCCGGGGGCGCATTGTACCACAAAAAGCCCAAGCCCCCACCAAACAGCGCGGCGGCAAAGATCAGGATCTCGCCGGTTCCCGGTACATAGTGCACATCCAGATATTCGGTGAAATCGACCCGGCCAACCGCATAGGCAATCACCCCCAGGGTGCCCCCGGCGATCATCACCGGCATGATCGCCAGACCATCCAGCCCATCGGTCAGGTTCACCGCATTGGCAGAGCCGACGATGACGCAAATCACAAAGGGCACATAGAAATAACCAAGGTTGATCAGCGTGTCCTTGAACACCGGCAGCGCCAGCTGGTTCTGCAGCGCCTCAGGGTGATAGGCCCGGGCGCAGAGCGCCGCAATCACCGCAATGATGATCCCCAATAGCAGCCGCACCTTGCCCGACACTCCGGCAGTGTTCTGCTTGGACACCTTGGCGTAGTCATCGGCAAAACCGATCAGCGCAAACGACAGGGTGACAAACAGCACCAGCCAGACAAAGGGATTGTCCAGCCGCGCCCAGATCAAAGTCGCAGTCAACAGCGCCCCGACAATAAGCAACCCGCCCATTGTTGGCGTGCCCGCCTTGGTGAAATGCCCCTCTGGCCCGTCATCGCGGATCGGCTGTCCTTTGCCTTGTCTACGGCGGAGCACATTGATCAGCGGTTTGCCAAACAAAAAGCCAAACAGAAGCGCCGTCATAAACGCGCCCCCTGCCCGGAAGGTGATATAGCGGAACAGGTTGAAGAAATCGCCGCCATCCGACAGGGCTGTCAGCCAATAGAGCATCTCGGATTGATCCTCGCCTTTAGGTTAAGTTTCAAGATTAGCGCTTGCCATGACCCAATTCCCGGATGCCGTCAACGACCTTGGAGAGCCCGGCGCTTAAAGATCCCTTAGCCAGCACAATATCGCCACAGCGCAGCTGTGCAGGCAAATCAGGCAGCACATCCGCTGCGGTTGCGTAGTGGTTGCCGCGCTTTTCCAGAGGTAAGGCTGCGTGCAGATGGGCCATCAGCGGACCGATGCAATGGATGCTGTCCAGCGCCTCCAGCGCCGCCAGATCGGCAAGACCGGCATGCAGCGCGGCCTCCTGCGGGCCCAGCTCGCCCATATCGCCAAGATAGGCAATCTTGCGCCCGGCAGGCGCGGCACCACCCCCCTGCGCTGCCAGCTTTGGCGTCGCCGCCAGCACCGCCAGAGCCGCCGCCATCGAAGTGGGGTTGGCGTTATAGCTGTCATCCAGGATCAGCAGCTTGCCGCCACCCATCTCAACCTCGACCCGGGCGCCACGCCCCTGAACCGGCGACCACAGGGCCAGAACCTGCGCTGCCCGGCGCACATCCGCGCCCACCGCCGCAACACAGGCCAGCGCGCCCAGGGCGTTCATCGCAAAATGCGCGCCCAGAGACTGGATGGTGAGGCTCAAAGCCTGCGCCCCACATTGCACCTCGGCAACTGTGTCCTCACCGCGGATATGAGTGGTCAGTACCCTGTAGTCTGTTGCGGCCGCGCCAAACCACAGCTGTGAGATGCCCAGCCTTTGTGCCTCCTGCGCCAAAACCTGCGCCTCGTCGATATCGGCGTTCAGTACCGCCACACCGCCGGGCTCCAGCCCCTGCATGATGGCGGCTTTTTCACGGGCGATCGCCGCCACATCGTCAAAGGCTTCCAGATGCACCGCTGCCACTGTGGTCACCATGGCCACATGGGGGCGCGCCTGCAGGGCCAGGGGTGCGATCTCGCCCGGGTGGTTCATGCCAATCTCGATCACTGCAAATTCAGTGTCGCGCGGCATCCGCGCCAGGGTCAGCGGCACCCCCCAATGGTTGTTGTAACTGGCCACAGCCGCATGGGTGCGGCCCTGATCGGCCAACATGCAGGCCAACATTTCCTTGGTCGAGGTTTTGCCAACCGAACCGGTGACGGCAATCACCTTGGCCCGGGTGCGCGCCCGCGCCGCCTGCCCCAGGGCTTCCAACGCCGCCTGCACATCCTCGACAATCAGCAGGGGCGCGTCTGCCGCGATCCCTTCTGGGCGATGGCTGACCAGCGCAGCCCCGGCGCCTTTTTCCAGCGCCTGAGCCACAAAATCATGGCCGTCACGCGCCGCCTTCAAGGCCACAAACAAATCGCCCGGCCGCAAGGTGCGGGTGTCAATCGACAGGCCCGAGACCTGCCAGTCTCCTGCGCTGCCACCAGTCCTGCCACCTGTGGCCTCACCGCCGGTTGCGGTTGCGGCCTCTGCCGCTGTCCAAAGCGCGCTCATATTGCTTTTCCATCCAAAACGGAAACAGCCATGCTGGCCTGCTCCACATCATCAAAGGGCAGGACATCACTGCCAACCACCTGGCCGCTCTCATGGCCCTTGCCACAGATCAGCAGCACATCGCCGGTGCCCAGCATATCGACACCGCGCAGGATCGCTTCGGCCCGGTCGCCGACCTCCAGCGCATCTGGTGCACCGCCCTTTACTGCAGCGCGAATGACAGCCGGATCTTCGCTGCGTGGGTTATCATCGGTCAAGATGACAACATCGGCATTGTCCTGCCCGGCCTGCCCCATCAGCGGGCGTTTCGTGGCATCGCGATCGCCGCCGGCACCGATGATGGCAATCAGCCGCCCCAGCACATGCGGGCGCAGGGCCTTGATCGCGGTGGCCACCGCATCCGGCGTATGGGCGTAGTCGACAAACACAGAGGCACCATTGTCGCGGGTTGCCGCATGCTGCATGCGGCCGCGCACCGTGGTCAGCTGCGGCAGGGTGTTAAACACTGCGGCCGGGTCTTCACCACCCGCAATCACCAGTCCGCAGGCCAAAAGCACGTTTTCCGCCTGAAAGCCACCGATCAGGTTCAGCCGTACCTGAAACGGGCGGTCATGCCAGTTGAACCGCAGATCCTGCCCGGTGTCATCAAACCGCTGCCCGGTGAGGCTGATATCACCCAACCCCCGGCCAATGCTGATCACCTCCTGGCCGCGCGCGGCGGCCACCGCGCGCATCTCGGCGCCACGCGGATCATTCATGTTGATCACCGCCACACCATCTTCGGGCAGAACCCGGCGGAACAAGCCCGCCTTGGCGGCAAAATAGGCCTCGAATGTCTCATGGTAATCCAGATGATCCTGGGTGAAATTGGTAAAGCCCGCCGCCGCCAACTGGACACCGTCAAGGCGACACTGGTCCAACCCATGGGACGACGCCTCCATCGCCGCATGGGTGACACCCGCCTCCGCCGCCTTGGCCAGGGCGCGGTGCAGGGTGATGGGTTCGGGGGTGGTATGGGCCAATGGGTGGCTCCAGGCGCCCTCGATCCCGGTGGTGCCCAGGTTGACCGCCGCATGGCCCAGAGCGCACCAGATCTGGCGCACAAAGGTCGCCACCGAGGTTTTGCCATTGGTGCCGGTCACCGCAACCATCGTCTGCGGCTGAGCGCCAAACCAAAGCGCCGAGGCATAGGCCAGCGCCTGGCGCGGATCTTCGGCGATCACCAGAGCCGCATGGCTCTGCTCCAGAGGTTTTGCGGCGATCTTGGCGCCTGCGGCATCGGTCAGGATGGCAACCGCCCCCTGCTCCAGCGCCGCCGGGATGAATTTGGCACCATGAACCAGACTGCCCGGCAGGGCGGCAAAGAGCGTTCCCTCAGAAACCCCACGGCTGTCCACCGAGAGCCCGGAAATCAGAGGATCCGCGCCGCCACGGGCGGTGAGACCCAGCTCGCTCAGAGGGCGGAGATCGGAAGTATCGTCGGGGTTGCTGCGCATCTGCGGCCCTCACCAGGTATTTGGCCCGGCATAACTCGCCGGGATCAGTTTGAGGTGAGGGTTATACCAGTCACCTCAGCGGGTTCAACTTGTGGTCTGAGCCCCAAAAGCGGCGCCAGACGTCCGATCATTTCGGCGGCCACCGGAACCGCTGTCCAGCCTGCGGTGCGGCGTTCTTCCCCATGGGCACTGACCGAGGGTTCATCCAGCGTTACCACCAGCACATATTTGGGATCATGGGCCGGAAAGATCGAAGCAAAGGTGGCGATCACCTTGTCCTCATAATAGCCGCCAAGCGGCCTGGGCTTGTCGGCGGTGCCGGTCTTGCCGCCGACCTGATAGCCTGGCACCCGAGCAAAACTGGCGGTGCCTTCGGTCACCACATGGCGCAGCATGCTCCGGGCCGCCTCGGCGGAGTGTTCCGACATTATACGGCGCCCCAACTGCGGGCCATCCTGTTTCAAAATGGTCGGGCTGACATAGCGGCCACCGTTAGCAACCGCCGCATAGCCTGCCGCCAAATGCATCGGCGTGGTAGAAATCCCATGCCCATAGGAGATGGTCATCGCCGACAGCTCTGACCAGTTTGCAGGCAACAACGGCTTGCCGCCCTGCGCCTCGACGATCTCAAACGGGGTTTCTTCCAGCATCCCAAGCTCGCCCAGGAAATCCCGCTGACGCTCAGCGCCGATTTGCTGTGCCAACCGGGCGGTGCCGATATTGGAGGACTTCACGATGATCTTGGTCACCGACATCTCGTTGCCGTAGTTGCGGTAATCCTTGATCGAGAACTTCCCCCACCGCAGCGGACCACGGGTGTCGATGATGGTATCCGGCGTCACCAGCCCCAGGTCCATCGCCTGGGCGGCGGTGAAAATCTTGAAGGTCGAGCCCAGCTCGTAAACGCCCTGCACCGCGCGGTTGAACAGCGGGCTGACCGAGGGGTCAAAGCCAGAGGTCGGTGCCGCGGGACGTTCATTGGGGTCAAAGTCCGGCAGCGACACAACCGAGATCACCTCGCCGGTATGCACATCCATCAGGATTGAGGTGGCGCCTTTGGCATTCATCAGCTTCATGCCGCCATCCAGCACCCGCTCAGCTGCGGCCTGCACGGTGAGGTCCAGCGACAGGGCCAGCGGTTTGCTGCCATTGGCAGGGTCGCGCAGGTAGTCGTCGAACTGCTTTTCCACCCCTGCAACCCCGATCACTTCGGCGGCGCTGACGCCCTCTTTGCCAAAGCTTGCTCCGCCCAGAACATGGGCGGCAACGGATCCATTGGGATAAAGGCGCATTTCGCGGGGGCCAAACAACAGCCCGGGGTCACCAATATCATGCACCGCCTGCTTTTGCTCGGGGCTGATTTTCTTTTTGATCCAAAGGAACTTGCGGGCGCCCGTGAACTTTGCCAACAGCTCCGCATGGTCCAGGTCCGGGAAGATCTCAACCAGACGGTCCACAGCGTTTTGCGGATCAATCAGTTGCTGTGTCTGCACATACAGCGAATGGGTTTCAAAATTGGTCGCTAGAATGCGCCCCTGCCGGTCAACGATATCGGCGCGCTGCATGGCAATGGAACTGCCAGCGATACTGGCAACGGGTTCGCGCGGCTCAGAGGTCGCCATGACTCCCATACGCCCCGCTACAGCCGCATAAGCACAGAGAAAAAACACCCCCAGCACCAGCAGACGGCCCTCAGCGCGTTGCCGCGATTTAACCTGCATGTCGTCGTGACGCTGTCGAATATTCTCTTTCTCAATCGCATCGGGGTTTTCCCCCTTGGAGCGCGCGTCCAGGATCCGTGCCAGCGGGCGCAGCGGTTTGCGGATCATTGGCTTGCCTCCTCGGTGCGGCGGGCGTTCAGACCAGAGACATCAACACCTTCGCTGATCTGCAGCGCGGGCTGCACCGGATAAGTAACCTCATCCACCCGGCCAAATTGGTCGGGGCGCAGCGGCAACAGCCCGAGGCGTTCAAAATTCAGCTCGGCCAGTTCAAGCAACCGGTCCGGACGGTTCAGGTAGGCCCATTCCGCCCGCAAAACGCTGATCCGCACCTGGGCGGCGCCGATTTCACGCTGCAGCGCACGGGTTTCTTTCAACACCTGCTGGGTTGCGTAGTTTTCGCGGTAGGCCCAAAAGGCGAGCCCAAAAACAGCCAGCGCCGTGATCGCATAGAGCAGAGACTTCATTTCCGCTCCTCTTTCAGTTGCGGCATGCTCAGATCCTTGGCCGAGATCGGCACGGGATCCGCTTCGGTGCGGCGGCCAACCCGCAACCGGGCTGAGCGCGACCGTGGGTTTTCCGCCAGCTCGTCATCATCCGGGCCAACCGCCTTGCGGGTGACCAGTTCAAACTGTGCCGGGATTTCTTCGATTTCCGGTGCATAGCGATTGGCCCGCCCGGTTTTATTGGCCCGGTGCTGGAAAAAGCGTTTGACCATGCGGTCCTCGACCGAATGGAAGGTGACGACAGCCAGCAGTCCGCCAGGCTTTAGCGCCCGTTCAGCCGCCAACAGCCCATTGAACAGCTCTTCGTATTCGGCGTTCACCGCAATCCGCAGCGCCTGAAAGCTGCGGGTGGCGGGGTGCGATTTACCAGGCTTAGGGCGCGGCAGGCACTGCTCTACCAGCTTGGCCAGTTGCAGCGTCGTGGTAATCGGCTCCAGCTCGCGGGCCTTGACGATGGATTTGGCAATCCGCCGGCTGGCGCGTTCCTCGCCAAAGTGGAACAGAATATCGGCCAGCTGCACCTCAGAGAGCTCTGCCACCAGATCCGCCGCCGAGGGGCCGGACTGTGACATCCGCATATCCAGCGGCCCGTCGCGCATGAAAGAAAAGCCCCGTTCGGCCAGATCCAGCTGCATTGAGGACACGCCAAGGTCCAGCACCACGCCGTCGAGATCCTGGGCGTATTCATCCATCTTTGAAAACACCCCCTCTTGCAGAACCAGGCGGTCGCCATAGTCGGCGGCCCAGGGCTGCGCCAGTTCAAAGGCCAATGGGTCACGATCAACACCAATCACCTGGTCAGCACCGGCCTCCAGCAGGCCACGGGTATAGCCGCCGGCCCCAAAGGTGCCGTCCAGCCAGCGGCCCGAAACCGGCGCCACCGCTTTGAGCAGCGGGCGCAGCAGGACCGGAACATGGGGACCAGTAGGCGTGGGGTGGTCCGTAGTCATTTACTTATGCGCCTCCGGCGCCATCAAGGAACTCCAGCGGGTCAAAACCCTCTGGCAGCTCATCCATCCATTTATCGGCAAGAGCCTGCTCTTCTTCTTCGTAGGTTTCGGGTTTCCAAAGCTGGAAAGTATCGCCCGCAGCCATAAAGAACACTTCTTTTTCCAGGCCAATCTTGTTGCGCAGTTTTGCAGGCAGAACCAAGCGGCCTGTTTCATCTATGGTCGTGGGGAACGACTGGCCATGGAACATGCGCTGCAACATCTTGCGCTGCATCGAGCCGCGCGGCAGCGCATCAATCTTGTCATCCACCTCTTCGATGGCCTCTATCGTATAACATTCAAGATAGTTGCGCCGGTGGTCACCGTAGACAATCACCAGCTCGGGGTTTTCGCCGGACTTCCAGTTCGGGTCACTGGCCTCGATTACACGACGAAAGGAGGCCGGAATTGACACCCGCCCCTTTGCATCCACCTTATGGTGGCTTTCGCCTCTGAACCTTCGGCCCAAAATCTTGCCCTCAACATGCGCTCTTTGGCGCGTTTTCTGCCCCAGAAACTAAGGAAGGCGAGCTGATCTGCTGCCACTGATCAACTCGCCTCCTAATTCCCGCTTAGCGGGGTGTCCGACTGCGCACGCCACCTGGGGGGATGTCTGCTCGCCCGCGCGCCGGATCTCTCATTGTTCGGATGCAGTGAAGGCCTGTATGAACCTGCTTATTATTATGAGCTGGGGTCTTTGGTGCCCCTATATGCTCTCCGCCGCATCCGATAAGAAAGGGATACTATGGGAATTCATGGTCTGACAAGCCACAATTCACAAAAGACACCGCAAAAGGATCCTCAGTATCATAAATGAGCAATATCCAGTTAACCATATTCAGGATTTTTGAGCACAAATAGTGATTTATGCGACACAAGCACCATATATAGTAGTCAAAAAAAGTCGCCAAAAACGGGCCATTGCGACCCATGAATTCCCAAAGCGAGACCGATCTATTAACAGCAGATTAACAGTTCCCGCAATGTTCCACCCATGTCCTGTGTGTAACTTTGTGGATAATTTGAATCGGCCGAGACTCGCGCCGCGATTCGCATCGATTCACCTGACTTTCCGAGTCAGCAGCGCTGCCCTATTGCCAAGGCAGACCATAAAATCCCAAATGTCCCATGATTTCCCACGACAACGAATAAACCGCCAAAAACAATCAAAAGTTGTGTATTTACGGTTTCCGCTAGGCGTTTAAGGCGAGATTTTTAGAATCAGACCAATTCTATTCACACCCCACCCTTTCAGACCTGACCTGCCCACTCTCGGGCCCGCTCCCGGGCCCATTGGCGTCAGAGCCATGGTTCCGGTCGGCCTTAAGCCATTCCACCCGCAACAAGCCCCTTGGCAATCTGTGCATAGGCCTCCGAGACTGCCCCCTCGCCAGCGGCAACTGGGGTGCCGGCGTCACCGGCCAAGCGGGTCCCCAGGTCAATTGGCAAGGCGCCCAACAACGGCAAACCCAGAGCCTTGGCCTCGCTGGCGACACCGCCATGACCAAAAATATGATGCTCGCCGCCGCAATCCGGACAGGTAAAGAAGGACATGTTCTCGATCAGCCCCAGCACCGGGGTCTTCAGCGTCCTGAACATATCCAGCGCCTTGCGGGCGTCGATCAAGGCGACATCCTGCGGCGTGCTGACCACAATAGCGCCGCTTAGCTCGCTCTTGGTGCAGAGCGTCAGCTGCACATCGCCGGTTCCGGGCGGCAAATCCACGATCAGGACATCCAGCTCCCCCCAGTTCACCTGCCCCAGCATCTGCTGCAGCGCGCCCATCAACATGGGGCCACGCCAGACCACGGCCTTATCCTCTGGCACCATAAGACCAATCGACATGAGGGTCACACCATGGGCCTTGAGCGGTTCAATCACGGTTCCATCAGGGCTGTTTGGACTGCCACTGACCCCCATCATGCGCGGTTGGCTCGGGCCATATATATCTGCATCCAACAATCCAACGCGCCGCCCCTGACGGGCCAGGGCTACCGCAAGATTAGCACTGACGGTGGATTTACCCACGCCGCCCTTGCCAGAGGCCACTGCCAGAATACGGGAAACCCCCTTGGGCTTGATCGGGCCAGCCTGTGGTTTGGGATGACCGCCAATCTTTAGACTGGGTGCCGCAGCAGCTGTTGCCGCCCCTGCCCCCACCGGTGCCGCTGCGGGACCATGGGCTGTCAGCGCCACAGAGACAGAGCCTACGCCATCCAACGCCGATACCGCTGCCTGCGCGGCGCGGCGCAGGGGCTCCATATGCTGCGCAATCGCCGGGCTTGGCGCCTCAATGACAAAGCTGACCTTGGTCTGCCCATCAGCTGCAGTGCCGCCCTCAAGGGTCAGCGCACGGATCATATCCCGCGAGATCAAAGTGCCGCCGTCCGGCAGCGCCAGACGCTCCAGCGCCTCTTCAACTCTTTTCTGCGTCACTGACATGTCCATTCCTTCCTGAGCCCTATCCTGAGGAGAACCGCCTATTTGAGGCGCTCCCGAGATGCAGGCCGCACCTTGTGCTGAGAGCATCTATTGCGCAAGGAAAAGCGACCGCCCGAAATCGTGTTGCTGCCCTAACGGAAAGCAGATTTGGACAATTATGCCCAAAAAACAGCCTGTTTACAAAAGGGTAACAATGCACCCATGCAGATGCTGCATAGCAGAATTGCTTTCTTTAGGGATTGTGCACCTGCAGCATTTAGCTATTTTGAATTCAACAAACGCCGATACCGGCACAACGTAATAAGTGAACTCTGAGGATAGACCCGATGGCCGCTGTAAACCAAATCGCAACACCTAAGTCTGTATTCTCGATCCTGCCCACAGCCTGGTTCGACGCGTTGAGCACAAAATTCGCGCGTTATCGCTTGTACCGCGAGACCTACAATGAGCTCTGCGAGCTTTCGGGTCGCGATCTTGCCGATCTGGGTCTGAACCGCTCGATGATCAAACGCGTCGCTTATCAGGCGGCCTACGAAAACAACTAATAGAGATCAGGCTCTTTTCTCCTCCTCCCTAAAGGGCCTGTCCTACGCGGTGACATCCTCCTCCTCCCTGATGTCACCGCACCCTAACACCGGCTAAGCCGGAACAGAATGCATCCGGATCTCCTCCTCCCTTGGTCCTGATGTTGTCATGAACGGCGGTACCCCCTCCTCCTCCCTGGGTACCGCCGTTTTTTGTGCGCCATACTCTCAAAAAAATAAGCCTGAATCGCGACGGATAGCTTGCGCTGTGAGGCCCTTCTGCTCGGCAGATCTTTGACACGCCAGGCAAATCCGAGGGCCCATTAGCCCTACGCAGGACACCAAGGTTTAGCGCGCGAAACAGGTTACTTCGCGCTCCCCCAAAACAACCTATTGGCTGATCAGTGGCCGTTAGACTGCGAACAACAGGTAATCATCCCGCCAGCCCATCACCCCGCTGACCCCCTGTGTCTGCCTATTCACCGGTATCTCCCCAGGCCAAGGCAGCGCGGCTGAAAAAAGTTAGAGTTGGTGCAGGAGGGGGAATCGCACTGACGCTGACATGAACACATGTGTTGCGATTCTTTCGTCAGTCTTTGATCGAATCGCCGCCTGTTTTCCCGTAGCTTCACGCCTTTTCCATTGAAAAGCCGTCACTACAGCCAAAATCCTATGACCTATGCCGCAGCCAGCGGGGTGCCTTGCCGCTGAGGGGGCCGTCCCTATTCCTGCGAAATGCAATAGCTGTCACAGGTTCGGTCCCGGTTTGGCAAACCATTGGCAAAAGGGGTGGCGGGCGCGCCGCGACAGTTCCACTGTCGCGGCGCGCCCGCCCGGATCGGATCGCTTTGCGATCCGATCCCTGATCTTTCAGATCAGCAGAAACCTAAAATGGTACATCGTCCTGGGCGGTTTCAGCGCCTGCCCCACTGGCGGAAATAAAACGCGCAACCACCTTTTTGGTGCCCGCCTTTTCAAAATTCACTTCCAGCTTATCCCCTTCGATACCAGCAATCGCTCCATAGCCAAATTTCTGATGAAACACCCGCTCTCCAAGGGTGAAGCTGGCGGTGGCCGTCAGGTCAATAATCGGGCTACCCGCCTGTTTTTGCTGTGAGTTTCCCCTTTGGCCAGCCCGCGCCTGCATGCGCTTCCATCCCGGGGAGTTATAGCCATCGGCCTGGGCTACCTTGGCCTCAATGGTCGAGCGGACAGGTTCGTCACTGCTGGCCGCAGCACCATAACCCCCGCCATAAAGTCCCGGAGGCGTCAGCACCTCGACATGCTCCTCGGGCAGCTCATCAACAAAGCGCGACGGCAGCTGCGATTGCCATTGGCCAAAGACACGCCGGTTGCCCGCAAATGAAATGGTGCAGACTTCCTCGGCCCGGGTGATGCCCACATAGGCAAGGCGGCGTTCTTCCTCCAAACCTTTGAGACCGCTTTCGTCCATTGACCGCTGCGAGGGGAATAATCCATCCTCCCAGCCCGGCAGAAACACCGCCGGAAACTCCAACCCCTTGGCCGCATGCAGCGTCATGATAGAGACCTTCTGGTCCGAATCCTGCTTGTCATTGTCCATCACCAGGCTGACATGTTCCAAAAACCCCTGAAGGTTTTCAAAGTTTTCCAGCGCCTTGACCAGTTCCTTGAGGTTTTCAAGCCGTCCCGGGCTGTCAGGGTTTTTGTCCCCCTGCCACATGCCGGTATAGCCGCTCTCATCCAGCACGATTTCCGCCAGTTCCATATGAGAGATATCCGCGTCCCCGGTCATCCGCCCCCAGCGGGCCAGATCCTCCACCAGCCGACGCAGAGCAGCGCCCCCCTTGCCCTTGATCGCCCCCGCCTCAACAGCCAGGCGTGCGCCTTCCACCAGGGAGACCCCGTTTTCGCGGGCAAAGCTCTGGATGGTTTGCAGCGCTTTGTCGCCCAGCCCGCGTTTGGGGGTATTCACAATCCGCTCAAACGCCAGATCGTCATCCGCCGAGGTCACCATGCGGAAATAGCCCATGGCATCACGAATTTCGAGCCGCTCGTAAAAGCGCGGCCCGCCGATGACACGGTAGGGCAACCCGATGGTCAGAAACCGGTCCTCAAAGGCGCGCATCTGATGCGAGGCCCGCACCAGAATGGCCATATCATTCAACCCGATAGGGCGCTGTCCCCGCGTGCCGCGCTGTGTCGCCTCGATTTCCTCGCCAATCCAGCGCGCTTCTTCCTCGCCGTCCCAATGGCCAATCAGTCGGACCTTTTCGCCGCCCTTGGCGGCGGTCCACAGCTCTTTGCCCAGGCGGCCCGCATTGGCACTGATCACGCCGGAGGCGGCTGCCAGGATATGCTCGGTTGAGCGATAATTTTGCTCCAGCCGGACAACTTTGGCGCCGGGAAAGTCCTTTTCAAAGCGCAGGATATTGCCCACCTCGGCGCCGCGCCAGCCATAGATCGACTGATCATCATCGCCGACACAGCAGATGTTTTTGTGACCGCCCGCCAGCAGCCGCAGCCACATATATTGCGCGATATTGGTATCTTGGTATTCGTCCACCATGATATAGCGGAACCAGCGCTGATACTGCGCCAGAATATCGCTGTGGGTTTGGAAAATCGTCACCACATGCAGCAGCAGATCGCCAAAATCGACGGCGTTCAGCTCCAACAGGCGGCGCTGATACTGGGCATATAGCTCTGGCCCGCGATGATTATAGGCCCCAGCCTCAGACGCGGGCAGTTTATCCGGCGTCAGCGCCCGGTTTTTCCAGTCGTCAATGATCCCCGCCAGCATGCGTGGCGGCCAGCGCTTTTCATCTATTCCTGCGGCGCGGATCAGCTGTTTGAGCAAGCGAATCTGATCATCCGCATCCAGAATGGTGAAGTTTGACTTCAGATGCACGGTCCTGTGACGACTCCGTACCGCCGATGGACCCAAATCCTCATAGGGGTTCGGGGACTCCGAGTCTCTGGCCTCATCAATGACCTCATCAGGGCCGACCCCAGCCTCACCGCAGATTAACTCAGCGTGACGGCGCAGCAGCTTGACGCAGACCGAATGGAAGGTGCCAAGCCAGGGCATGCCCTCGGCCGGCTGGCCAAGCATCCCGCCAACCCGCTCTTTCATTTCGCGGGCGGCCTTGTTGGTAAAGGTCACCGCCAAAATTTCATTGGTGCGCGCCGAACCGGTGTTGAGCAGATGCACAATCCGCGCCGTCAGCGCCTTGGTCTTGCCGGTGCCGGCCCCGGCCAGCATCAGGACCGGACCATCCAGACATTCCACTGCCTCTCGCTGGGCTGGGTTCAGCCCGTCAAGATAGGGGGTGGGGCGGGCCGCCATGGCCCGCGACGACAGGGAGGCGCCGTCAAAGGCGTCCATTTCATCAAATGTGCTCATGCCCGTAACTCTAGCGTGATTCACCCAGCGAGAAAAGAGGACGTTCGCATTATGTTCGCAAGATTGATACCCCTTCAAATGCCCTGTCGTGCCGAATGCCTCCACCGCAGGGAACAGGACAAAGTCAGCCAGCTCTTGCCAAGAGGCTTCTAGTTCCTATCAATGCGGCATGGATCTACATCAACACTACCCCGGCCTGTCCGATTTGCGCGCCCGCGCCCAGCGCCGCCTGCCGAAATTTGTCTGGGAATATCTCGACAGCGCAACGGGGGCGGAAGCCACAAAGCATCGCAACCGCAGCGCCCTGGACCAGATCGGGTTTTTGCCCTCGATCCTGCATGGGCCCCTGCAGGTCGATCTGAGCACCTCTTTTCTGGGGCGGGATTTGCCGCGGCCCTTTGGGATCGCCCCCCTGGGCATGTCCGGGCTTATCTGGCCCGACGCCGAAGGCCACCTGGCGCGCTTTGGCGCCGCCTCTGGCATCCCCTATTCCCTGTCCACGGTTGCCAGCCAATCGCCCGAAGACCTAGCACCGCATCTGGGGCCAGAGGCCTGGTTCCAGCTTTATCCGCCCAAAGACGAAGACATTCGCCGGGACATGTTGGAACGCGCCCGCAAGGCGGGATTCAAAACCCTGGTGCTGACGGCGGATGTGCCGGTGGCTTCGCGGCGGGAACGCCAGGTGCGCTCTGGCCTGACGCAGCCGCCCCGGTTGACGCCGCGCTTGCTGGCCCAGGTCGCCCAGTGCCCTACCTGGGCGCTTGGCATGGCCCGCCAGCACCGGGGCCAAGGCGGCATGCCGCATATGCGGACCCTGGACAAATATGTCACCGAAAACAGCAAGGGGCTCTCCTCGACCGCCCATATCGGCTACCTGCTGCGCACCTCCCCGGATTGGGACTATGTTAAGTGGCTGCGCGATGCCTGGGAGGGCGCCTTTGTCATCAAAGGTGTGATGCGGGCCGAGGATGCCGCGCCACTGGAGCAAATTGGCGTTGACGCGCTTTGGGTGTCAAACCATGCCGGGCGCCAGTTTGACGCCGCCCCCGCCGCGATCGACGTGCTGTCAGAGCTGCGCGCCGCCACCACGCTGCCGCTGATCTTTGACAGCGGCATTGAAGGCGGGCTGGACATTCTGCGCGCCCTGGCGCTGGGAGCAGATTTTGTCATGCTGGGGCGGGCCTTTCACTTTGCACTCGCAGCATTGGGGGCACAGGGACCAGCCCATCTGTGCGACATTCTGAGCAAAGACCTTGAGGCCAATATGGGGCAACTGGGTCTGCATACACTCGCCGAGGTGCGAACTTTGCAAATTCGCAACCTAACGTTACCATCACAAGCAGTCAGCGCAAACGACTGAAACATGTAGCAAAGCCTGCGATCCATTTTCCTGGATTCTACGGTCAGCGGCAGCAGAATTACCACGCAGTCCCTAGATCCGAAGCGGCGACTAAAGATTCGGCGCTTTTAAAATCGGTTAAAAATCGGACAGGCATCAGCCGGATTCGCACTGCGATTTCGCCAGAAATGCTGCACCTGCACAAAAAACTGACGAATTCTGGCCGTATGGGAGCGCAATCATGCAGCAGATACCCAATACTACGGCTATACCAGTGGCTAAGATGTAACTAACACTTCGCCAACCCTAGCCTACTCCGAGGAGCGACAATGCCCGATTTCAAAAAGATCCTGATTGCGAACCGAGGCGAGATCGCCATCCGTGTCATGCGTGCCGCCAATGAAATGGGCAAACGAACCGTTGCCGTCTACGCCGAGGAAGACAAGCTGGGCCTGCACCGGTTCAAGGCCGATGAGGCCTATCGCATTGGTGAGGGCATGGGACCGGTTGCGGCCTATCTGAGCATTGATGAGATCATTCGCGTCGCCAAAGAATGTGGCGCCGATGCGATCCACCCCGGCTATGGGCTGTTGTCGGAGAACCCGGAATTTGTTGATGCCTGTTCCCGCAACGGCATCACCTTTATCGGCCCCAAGGCCGAAACCATGCGCGCCCTTGGCGACAAGGCCTCGGCCCGTCGCGTCGCCATCGAGGCCGGCGTGCCGGTCATTCCCGCCACCGAGGTGCTGGGCGATGATATGTCCGCCATCGCGGAAGAAGCGGCAGAGGTTGGGTATCCGCTGATGCTCAAGGCCTCCTGGGGCGGCGGTGGGCGCGGCATGCGGCCCATTCACGGCCCAGAGGAATTGGAAGAAAAAGTCCTGGAAGGCCGCCGCGAGGCGGAAGCCGCCTTTGGCAATGGTGAGGGCTATCTGGAAAAGATGATCACCCGCGCCCGCCACGTAGAGGTGCAGATCCTGGGCGACAAGCATGGTGAGATCTATCACCTGTTTGAACGTGATTGTTCGGTGCAGCGCCGTAACCAGAAAGTGGTTGAACGCGCCCCCGCGCCCTATCTGTCTGAGGAACAGCGGGCTGAGATCTGCGAATTGGGCCGCAAGATCTGCAAACATGTGAACTATGAATGCGCCGGCACCGTTGAATTCCTGATGGATATGAACGACGGCAAATTCTACTTCATCGAGGTGAACCCCCGCGTTCAGGTGGAACACACCGTCACCGAAGAAGTCACCGGCATTGACATCGTCCAGGCCCAGATCCTGATCGCCGAAGGCAAACCCATTGCCGAGGCCACCGGCAAGGCGGCCCAGGATGAAATTCGCCTCAACGGCCATGCGCTGCAGACCCGTGTGACCACCGAGGATCCGCTGAATAACTTCATCCCCGATTATGGCCGCATCACCGCCTATCGTTCGGCCACCGGCATGGGTATCCGTCTGGATGGCGGTACCGCCTATGCAGGCGGGGTGATCACACGCTACTATGACAGCCTGCTGACCAAGGTCACCGCCTGGGCACCAACCCCGGAAAAGGCCATCGCCCGTATGGACCGCGCCCTGCGTGAATTCCGGGTCCGTGGGGTTTCCACCAACATCGCCTTTGTCGAGAACCTGCTGAAGCATCCAACCTTTCTCGACAACAGCTACACCACCACCTTTATCGACAACACGCCGGATCTGTTCCAGTTTGCCAAGCGTCAGGACCGAGGCACCAAGGTGCTGACCTATCTGGCCGACATTTCTGTCAACGGTCACCCCGAAACCGAAGGCCGCGCCGCGCCTGCTGCTGACCTGAAAGAGCCCCGCCCGCCCCATGTGGATCCGGCGCCCCTGCCCTATGGCACCCGCAACCTGCTGGAACAAAAGGGCGCCCAGGCGGTTGCCGACTGGATGAAAGCGCAGCGCCAACTGTTGCTGACCGATACCACCATGCGTGATGGCCACCAGTCCCTGCTGGCCACCCGGATGCGCAGCCACGACATGATCAAGGTTGCCCCCGCCTATGCCCAGAACCTCAGCCAGCTGTTCTCGGTTGAATGCTGGGGCGGGGCGACCTTTGACGTGGCCTACCGCTTTTTGCAGGAATGCCCCTGGCAGCGGCTGCGTGATCTGCGCGAGGCCATGCCCAACGTGATGACCCAGATGCTGCTGCGCGCCTCCAATGGCGTGGGCTACACCAACTATCCCGATAATGTGGTGCAGGAATTTGTCCGTCAGGCCGCCACCACCGGGGTGGATGTCTTCCGGGTGTTTGACAGCCTCAACTGGGTGGAAAACATGCGCGTTGCCATGGATGCGGTGGTTGACAGTGGCAAGCTCTGCGAAGGCACCATCTGCTACACTGGTGATATTCTTGACCCCAACCGCGCCAAATATGACCTGAAATACTATGTCGGCATGGCCAAAGAGCTGGAGGCCGCAGGCGCCCATGTTCTGGGCCTGAAAGACATGGCAGGCCTCTTGAAACCCGCAGCCGCCGGGCAGCTGGTCAAGGCGCTGAAAGAAGAGGTCGGCCTGCCGGTGCATTTCCACACCCATGACACCTCGGGCATTGCCGGAGCCACCATTCTGGCCGCCGCCGACGCCGGGGTGGATGCGGTGGATGTGGCCATGGATGCCTTCTCTGGCGGCACCTCACAGCCCTGCTTTGGCTCCATCGTCGAGGGGCTGCGCAACACCGACCGCGACACTGGCCTGGATATCGCAAAGATCCGCGAGATCTCCGCCTACTGGGAGCAGGTCCGGGCGCAATATGTCGCCTTTGAGTCCGGCCTGCAGGCCCCCGCCTCCGAGGTCTATCTGCACGAGATGCCCGGTGGCCAGTTCACCAACCTCAAAGCTCAGGCGCGCAGCCTCGGCCTGGAAGACCGTTGGCACGAGGTCGCCCAGACCTATGCGGATGTGAACCAGATGTTTGGCGATATCGTCAAAGTGACCCCCTCCTCCAAGGTGGTGGGCGACATGGCGCTGATGATGGTCTCCCAGAACCTCACCCGCGATGAGGTGGAGAACCCCGATACGGACGTCTCCTTCCCCGACAGTGTTGTGGACATGATGCGCGGCAACCTGGGCCAGCCTCCCGGCGGCTTCCCCGATGGGATTGTCGCCAAGGTGCTCAAAGGCGAGGCCCCCAACCTGACACGCCCCGGTGCCCATCTGGAGCCGGTGGATCTGGACGAGACCCGCACCGAGCTGAGCAAATTGCTGGAAGGCAAACCCGTGGATAACGAGGATCTCAACGGCTACTTGATGTATCCAAAGGTCTTTCTCGATTACATGGGCCGCCATCGCCAATACGGCCCGGTACGCACCCTGCCCACGCGCGCCTTCTTTTACGGCATGGAGCCAGGCGAAGAGATCACAGCCGAGATCGACCCCGGCAAGACCCTGGAAATCCGCCTGCAGGCCCTGGGCGAAACCGATGAAAAGGGTGAGGTCAAAGTCTTCTTTGAACTGAATGGTCAGCCACGGGTGATCCGGGTGCCCAACCGTCTGGTCAAAGCCTCAACCGAAAGCCGCCCCAAGGCCGAAGCCGGCAATGCCAACCACATCGGCGCGCCAATGCCCGGCGTTGTTGCCTCTGTGGCGGTGCAGGTCGGCCAAGAGGTGCACGAGGGCGACATGCTGCTCACCATCGAGGCGATGAAGATGGAAACCGGCCTGCACGCCGAGCGCTCTGCCCGGGTCAAGGCTCTGCATGTCACCGCAGGCACCCAGATTGACGCCAAAGATCTGCTGATCGAGCTGGAGGATCTGGCGACCGAGGACTAAGCGAGCCTGACTGACCGCTCGCGGATCATCCCGCCAATTGCTAAGGCCCACAACAAAGCCCCGAAGGACTGCTCCTTCGGGGCTTTGCATTTTGGCCGGGGCCAGATGCAGCAAGCCCTAGCTTTGTTGGCGCAGGTGCGGGCTCACGCAGGGATACAGGTTAGGAAGCTGGCCCAAACAGGCGGCTTTGAATGCGTCCTGCACCTAGGCATCCTGCCAGATGACCTTTTGCGGCGGGTCACATTCCAGCAGATAAAAACTCGGCTGAATAAATCTGTACCAGCCCTCAACCTGCTCCGTCCAAGAAGTTTTCTGCCATTTCAAGGCCATGGCAGAAACCTGGTCAGCTGGGGTTTCCTCCCCTTTGGGCCCTGTATCACACAGCATGAACAGCGCCTGCACCTGAACGACTGGCACTGTCAGATCCTGCCCGGTGAACTCGGCTGATTTCGCCCCCTCATCGCCCCTGTCCCAGCCGGCGCCGGACTGCACCAACACCCCCAGAACAACCGCCGTCGACAGCGCAGCAAGTCGGATCTTTTCTTCGAGTTTTCCCACGGTGGTCTCCCATTTTGAAAGCTGCTGTCCGGTCTCAACGAACAGCGCGCCGCTTTCCGTCGCGGGACCTGAAAAAAATCCACGACCTGCTCTTTTTTCGCCGACCTCAAAGCAGCCGCGCGCTGGCCTCGCCCCATGCGTTCCCAAACCCAGTTTATTGACGATCAAAAGAAGAGCCGAAACATTAAGCTAACCGGCTTTTTTTGATTTCTATTTTCTCGCGAGTATTCATGCCCAGTATTCAGCTTTCCGCTCCTGTAGACCTTGCACCGCGACCGTTTGAGGGCGCTGCAGTCAAAAACATGGCCAAGGATGTTTCGCTGTTACGCGACATGCTCGCGGCCAATGGCATTGGCCCCCTGGGCCAGTCTGCCAAAATGGATGCGGGCCTGATCAAGGCCATCAATCATTTTCAAAAGAAGGCCGGGTTCAAAGTCACCGACAGTGTGGTTGATCCTGGCGGGCGCACCTTCAAAGCCTTGCTTCCAAGATATCAAAAAGCCCTGAAAGCACTGGAGAAAGCGCGCAAGGAACCCCTGTATGAAATGAAGTTCAAAGGGAAGACCATCCTGTGCAACAAGGCGGAATATGATCGTCTCTACGCCCAGGCGCTCAAAAACGTCCAAAGCCGTGTCAGCTCTCTGCTCTCCTACAATCGCATCCTGCAAATGAACCAAAAGGAATACCAGGACACGGCGGACTTCAGTAACGACGCTGCAATGGCGCTTATGCATGCCTTGTTTGTCTCGGTTGCCACCACCGGCGCGCCCAACCCGGCGCTTGCCAAAAAAGCCGCCAGCGCTGCCGCCGCCTTGAACAAGCTGGTGAAGAAAAACAAAGTCGGCGCCACGCTGACCGCCCAGGCCCATGCCAAGATCGCAACCAAGGTCAGCGACAGCATCATCAAGGGGCCCCTAAAGCAGGTCAGGAAACACGCCGACAGCACCCTGTCCGGCGCCACCGCGGCACAAAGCCCCGACCAACTCGGCAAAAAAATTCACTGCGGCCTGCGCTGCGGATAAATCGATTCTGTCGCTGATTGATGCGCAGATAGAATCCGAACTGAAGACCGCGCAGCCCCAGAATTAGCCCTCACTGCCGCGACACCAGGACCGGCGCCAAGCCACCGGTTCAGCAAAGACGCAGTGCCTGTCTCTGATTTGCAAAATCTGCGCATTTTTCTCTTGTGCCTGCCGCGCAACCGATCTAGAAGCCGGTTCACCAAATGCAGCGCGGGCGTAGCTCAGGGGTAGAGCATAACCTTGCCAAGGTTAGGGTCGGGCGTTCGAATCGCCTCGCCCGCTCCATTTGGACCATGAACAGGCCACTCCTTCGGGGGTGGCCTTTCGCGTTGCAATGGGTAACCCTTAGCAAAGCCTTGCGCGGAATCAGCTTTGCGCCTAGGAACAGATCCAGAACACCAAAACAAGAAACAGGCAGGCCGCACCACATGCTCACATCCGTAGAACTATGCGCAGGGGCTGGCGGTCAGGCTCTGGGGCTGGAACGCGCAGGGTTTGATCACACCGCATTGGTCGAGATCGACAAACATTGCTGCGCCACCCTGCGCCACAACCGGCCGGACTGGAATGTTCTGGAAGAAGACCTGCGTTTGTTCAAAGACGACGCCAGCACCTACAAGGGCATTGATCTGCTGGCCGGCGGCCTGCCCTGCCCGCCCTTCTCTGTCGCGGGGAAACAACTGGGCGAAAAGGATGAGCGCAACCTTTTTGACGATGCCATCCATATCGTTGACGCCACCCGCCCCCGCGCGGTGATGATCGAAAACGTGCGCGGTTTTCTTGATGCGGCCTTTCATGACTACCGCGAAAAGTTGAAAAAACAGCTGTCCAAACTCGGCTATGAAACCGACTGGCGCCTGCTCAATGCCTCTGATTACGGTGTACCGCAGCTGCGTCCCCGGGTGGCCATTGTCGCCCTGCGCAAAGAATACTCCGACCAGTTCAGCTGGCCCGATCCCCTACCCTACAATCCCCCCACCGTCGGCGAGACTCTGCTGGACCTGATGAAATCTCGGGGCTGGCGCGGAGCAGACGACTGGGCCGCCCAGGCGGATGAGATCGCACCGACAATTGTGGGTGGTTCAAAAAAACATGGCGGGCCGGACCTTGGGCCAACACGGGCACGGCGCGCCTGGGCATCGCTTGGGGTGGAAGGACGCACCATCGCCTATGAGGCGCCAGATCCTTTCCACAACGACATGCCCCGCCTCACGGTGCGCATGGTCGCGCGCATCCAGGGCTTCCCCGATTCCTGGCATTTCACCGGCGCCAAAACCAATGCCTACCGCCAGGTCGGCAATGCCTTTCCGCCGCCAGTGGCCCAGGCCGTGGCCCTGCAACTGAAAGCCGCCATCGCCAAGCCCAAGCTCCATGCTGTGCGCGCCTGATATCCCGCGCCAAGCCCCTGAGCCAGCGGCCGGGACTGGGACTGGGACTGGGACCGAGGCTGAAAACGGCCCAAGATGAAGCAAAAACTGCCCGATAGCCTGATTGCGCCCGGACATGCGGACTATGATCTGCTGATCGAGCTGGCAAGTGAGATCACCGCACGTGCAGGCGGCGCCCTGGTGCTGCAAGAGCGCTTTCCGGCAATGCTGCGCCGCTGCATTGATGACGTGATCATGACGCCGAAAACCGGGCGGCGCGCCTATGAAGAGCTGGAAAAGACCGAAAAGACCTATATCGGCACCCGCGTCGAGATCGAGCTGCGCGCCCTGTTGCGTCTGCCCCGTGGGCGACTGGACACGGAAATCCTGGGCCGAGATGTCGACATCAAAAACACCATGGGCAGCAACTGGATGATCCCCACCGAAGCGATTGACCAGCCCTGCCTGCTGGTCGCCGCCGACGAAGCCCGCGCCCGCTGCTATCTGGGGCTGATCATCGCCCGCCCCGCCTATCTGACACAGGGAAAGAACAAGGACGGCAAGGGTTCGATTTCGGCCGCAGGGTTTGCCGATATTCTCTGGCTGCTCTGCGATCACCCCTACCCGGCCAACTTTTGGCGCTGTCAGGATCCCGATTTGGTGGCGGAAATATTTTCCCACAGCACCGGCAATACCCGTATGGCCAGCCTGTTTCGCCTGATCCAGAACAGCCCCATCGCCCGCGATGTGGTCGAGGCCGTCGCCCAGCAAAAGGACTTCATGCGCCGCATTCGCGCAGACAAGGGGCGCGGCACCCGGGATCTGCTGGAGCAGGAAGGCATCCTGCTGCTGTCTGGCCAGTATGACAGCCAGCTGATCAAAGCCCTGGACCTGCCGCATTGTACTGGATCAGAGTTCATTTCCTGCACCCCGCAGCAGCAACACCAGCGCCGCCTGGCTGAACAGGCCGGGTTTCGGCTGCCCACCCCCGGCGCGCAGCCAGCAGGCAAACCCGCCTCTGAGCGGTAACAGCCAAAGAAATCTCATCCCCCTGGTCACTTTCCCTCTTGCGACCCTGCCGGGGATTGCCTAAATACCGCTTCACCAAATGAAGCGCGGGCGTAGCTCAGGGGTAGAGCATAACCTTGCCAAGGTTAGGGTCGGGCGTTCGAATCGCCTCGCCCGCTCCATTTGGACCAAACAGGCCGCTGGATGCAGATTGCATCGGCGGCCTTTTTTGCTTTTTCTGTGATGATACAGTGCCGCCCAGCCCCAGCTGTCCCGCTGCAGAAAGGCCATGTCAAAAAACTCAGCGATGCGCCCATTTTGCCCTTGCGGCCTCGCCCGGCTTTGCCTAGATACCGCCTCACCAAATGTAGCGCGGGCGTAGCTCAGGGGTAGAGCATAACCTTGCCAAGGTTAGGGTCGGGCGTTCGAATCGCCTCGCCCGCTCCATTTGGATAAAACAGGCCGCTGGATGCAGATCGCATCGGCGGCCTTTTTGTTTGGTCCATGCTCTTTGCAGGCGAGATACCGGCCTGCGACGGACCTGGGTAAAACATTTGATCAAATTCCTTTGACCTCCCTGGCAAAACAAGACAATGCTAGCCACAGCTGCGCGGTTTATTTCATACCGCGCGCCCTGTCTGTCTTCGCCCATGTCTCAGATACATGCGCCCCACTAGAGGAATTTCGCAATGGCTCCAGTCGTTTACCCCACAACCAACCTCACGGCGACCGAACAGATGTGCCTGGAGCGCGGCGAGGGAATCTATGTGTTTGACGACAAGGGCAACAAATATATCGAAGGCCTGGCCGGGCTGTGGTGCACCTCGCTTGGCTATGACAACAAAGAGGTGATCGCCGCAATCACCGACCAGCTGAACACCCTGCCCTTTAGCCATACCTTTGGCGGCAAAACCCACCAGCCGCTGATTGACCTGGCCGAAAAACTCGCCGCCATGGTGCCGGTGGACGACGCTTATATCTTCTTTGGCAACTCTGGGTCGGATGCCAATGACAGCCACTACAAGATGCTGCGCTACTACTTCAACGCCATCGGCAAACCGGAAAAGCGCAAGATCATCACCCGCGAGCGCGGCTATCACGGGGTTACCGTGGCGGCTGGGTCGCTGACCTCGCTGCCCGCAAATCTGGCGCATTTTGATGCCCCCGTAGAGGCGCTCAGCATCCTGCGCACCGATGCACCGCATTACTACACGGGCCGCAAGGGCAACGAGACCGAAGCGCAGTTTGTCGATCGCATCCTGCAGAACCTCGAAGACCAGATCCTGGCCGAAGACCCCGACACCATCGCCGCGATGATCATGGAGCCCATTACCGGCGCCTCGGGCGTGATTGTGCCGCCAGAGGGCTATTATGAAAAGCTGCAGGCCCTGCTGCGCAAACATGGCATCCTGGTCTGGGCCGATGAGGTCATCACTGGATTTGGCCGCACCGGTGCCGATTTTGGCTGCACCACCATGGGCATCAAGCCGGATCTGATGACCTTTGCCAAACAGCTGTCTTCGGCCTACTTTCCGATCTCTGCCAGCGTTATTCCCGGCTGGATGTACAAGGAAATGGTGGCACCCTCGAATGAGGTTGGCGTCTTTGGCCATGGCTATACCTATTCCGGCCACCCCGCCGCCTGCGCTGCGGCCCTCAAGACGCTGGAAATTTACGAGCGCGACAACCTGTTTGGACACGCCGCCGAAGTGGGCGATTACCTGCAGGCAGAGCTGCGCCGCATCTTTACCGATCACCCGCTGGTTGGCGAAGTGCGCGGCAAGGGCCTGATCGCCGCTCTGGAACTGGTGTCGAATAAAACCACCGGCACGACAATTGCCGGGGGCAAGGGCGGAGCTGTCGCCGTCAAGGCCTGCCAGGACAACGGTGTGATCCTGCGCGCGGTTGCCGGCAATGCTCTGGCCTTTTGCCCACCGCTGATCATCACCAAGCCAGAGATTGATGACATGCTGACCCGTGTCAAAACCGCACTGGATACCAGCTATGAGAGCCTCAAGGCTGAGGGGCTGCTGGACAGCTAAGCCCCCACCTAAGCCCCTGCCTAAACCCAAGCCACATTCAAAAACAAACGCCCCGGAAAGCTCCGGGGCGTTTTGCAGTGTAGAACTGTGATTTTTGAGCGCGGCTCAGAATACCTTGAACGTCATGGTGGTCAGGGATCGCTCGATATTGGGGATCACCAACAGATGCTCGTTGATGTATTTCCCCACATCCGCATCCGAGGGAATATAGAGCTTCATCAGCAGGTCATATTCGCCGCTGGTGGAATAGAGCTCAGAATGGATTTCGCGGCGCCCGATTTCCTCGGCCACGGAATAGGTGGTGCCGGGTTTGCACCGGATCTGAATGAATACGCAGGTCGACATGGGCGTCCCTTTGGTCTTTTTGGTCACGTTATTTGCCGCCCAAGCTGGCACGCGCAGCCGCCGGGCGCAATGGGCGCAACGGATCTTGCCGCCGCAGCTGCTCGTTTGCCCGGCAAAGCCTGCCGATTGCCCCGTAAAACCCTTGAGCCAGCCCCCCTCTCCGCCCTATAAGTGCCGCGCAGACAGCAAGGAATAACCTCATGCGTAGCGCCAAGATCAGCCGCCAGACCGCCGAAACCGAAATAAGCGTTGAAATCAATCTCGATGGGTCGGGCTCATATGACAACCAGACCGGAGTTGGCTTTTTTGACCACATGCTGGACCAGCTGGCGCGCCATTCGCTGATCGACATGACGATCCGGGCCAAGGGCGATTATCACATTGATGATCACCACACCGTCGAAGACACCGGCATCGCGCTAGGTCAGGCCCTGGCCCAGGCGCTTGGCGACAAGAAAGGCATCCGGCGCTATGGCGAGTGCCACCTGCCCATGGATGACGCCCAGGTGCGCTGCGCGCTGGATCTGTCCGCCCGTCCCTATCTGGTCTGGAATGTGGAGATACCGACGCAAAAGATCGGCAGCTTTGACACCGAGCTGGTGCGGGAGTTTTTCACCGCCTTTGCCACCCAGGGCGGCATCACCCTGCATATCGACCAACTGCATGGTTTTAACAGCCATCACATCGTCGAAGCCGCCTTCAAGGCCGTGGCCCGCGCCCTGCGTCTGGCGGTGGAAACCGACCCGCGCAAATCTGACGCCATCCCGTCCACCAAAGGGGCACTTTAAGCGCCAGCACGGCATCTGTGGACACACAGCTGTGCACAGCCGCTAGGAGACCGAGGTGATCAAAATCCGCGCGCGGCTCAGTTTCCCGCCACCACAAGAGCCTAAGACAGGAAGGACACCAGCCCCATGCTGACCGCCATCATCGACTATGAATCCGGCAATCTTCATTCCGCCGAAAAAGCCTTCCAGCGTATGGCGCAGGAACTGGATGCCGGCACGGTTGTTGTTACCTCGGATGCCGATGTGGTGGCCAAGGCAGACCGTCTGGTGCTGCCCGGTGATGGTGCCTTTCCCGCCTGCGCCGCCGAGCTGCGCGGCCACAAGGGCATCTATGACGCCATGATCGAAGCGGTGGAGAAAAAAGGCCGCCCCTTCCTCGGGATCTGTGTTGGCATGCAGCTGATGGCCACAACCGGCCATGAATACAGCGATACCGCCGGGCTGGACTGGGTCGGCGGCGATGTGGTGAAAATCACCCCCTCGGACCCCGTACTTAAAGTTCCGCATATGGGCTGGAACGATCTTGTCATCGACCACCCGCACCCGATTTTTGACGGCATATCCTCAGGCGATCACACCTATTTTGTGCATTCCTACCATTTCCGCGTCAAAACCGATGCCGAGCGCCTGGCCCATGTGGACTATGGCGGCGATGTCACTGCGGTGATTGGCCGGGACACCATGATCGGCATGCAGTTTCACCCGGAAAAAAGCCAGGACGTCGGCCTGCAGATGATCGGAAACTTCCTCAACTGGGCCCCCTGACCGAACGCGCAGACTGGGCAGAGGCGATGCCACGCCTCGGCCCCCTTTTCATCTATCCTCAACTCTTCAAATTTCCCAGCTGCCCAGCCCGCTGGGATCGGCGTTCTGCGCGCCCCTTCAGCCAGAGGCACGCAACGAGACCGGCGCCACCCCGTAGGCCTTGCGAAAGGCGCGGGTGAACCCCTCGGGCGAGCCATAGGCATAACGTCGCGCCACCGCCTCTACCCTGTCGCCGCGTGTCAGATCCTGATGCGCCAGGGTCAGACGCCAGCGCCGCAGATAGCCCATGGGTGTTTCGCCAACCTCTGCGGTAAACAGTTCGGAAAACCGCGACAGCGACAGTCCGGCCTCTGCCGCAAGATCGCCACTGGACCAAAGCCGCCCCGGATGATCATGCACCGCCACAATTGCGCGGCTCAGCCGGGGGTCTGCCAAACCGGCCAACAACCCCGGTTCCGTCGCACCCTGTTCGATCTGGCCGCGCAGCAACCGCACCATCAACACCTCGCCCAGACGATTGACCACCGATTGCGCCCCACAGCGCCTGGCAGAGCTTTCAGCCAGCATGACCTGCACCAGATCCCGTGTTTCACTGTTGCAGGTCAGATCAAAATGAACCTGCTGCGGCAGCGCCGCCACCAGCGGGTTCTGCCCCGCTCCCCAGTCCACTCTGACGCTCAATAACACCTCCCGCTCGGCGCTGATCCGCAGCTCACCTCGGGGGAAAAACATCAAACAGCTCGGCGCACCGAGCGCCCCCAGCACAACAAGATTGGCCTGAGGCAAAGGCGCGGGATGAACCGAAAGCTGGAAACGCTCCATCAAAGTTGTCAACCTGTCCATCTTCTCTCCTACCTCACGCCAGCCCAGCGGGCACCGTCACACGCCACCTGCGGCGTTATGAGCGCAAAAGCGACTATCGGATTTTTAGTTTGTTTTTTCGGATTTTCAAGATGCAAACACCTGCAATAAGGCTGGCAATGAACTGATCCACTCACCCACAGGAGCCCACCATGCTAATTCCCCGCCAAAAAACCCCTGACCTGTCCCTGCCCCTGCTGGGGGGCGGTCGCTTTGATCTGGCGACCGAAGACAGCAGCCGCGGCACCGTGATCTGCTTTTACCGCGGCCTGCACTGCCCGCTCTGCGCCAACTACCTGAAAGAGCTGGAGAAGCGCGTTGCTGAATTTGCCGAACGTGGCGTGAACTGCGTTGCGATTTCTTCTGACGGCGAAGAGCGCACCCAGGCCATGGCCGACAAGATCGAAGCCAGCGCCCTGCGCTTTGCCTTTGATCTGCCACTGGATGTGGCAAAGTCCTGGGGGCTTTATATTTCCACCTCGCGCGGCACCACCTCGATCGGCATCGAAGAGCCCGCGCTGTTCTCGGAACCCGGCTTGTTCATGGTGACACCGGAGCAGACGCTTTATTACGGCTCAACCCAGACCATGCCCTTTGTGCGTCCGCATTTTTCGGAACTGGTCGGCGCATTGGATTTTGCCATCGCCAACGACTACCCGGCCCGAGGCGAATACACCGGCGCGGTTTAATCCCCGGATCAGATCACAGCCAAAACCTGCTACACCCACTCACGGAACTTGCAGGCTTAGCCGTCGCTTTCGATTGTTCGAAGGCGGCGGTTTTCACGTCGCGCGCCCTTAAACACAAAGGCAATAGACTGAGGGAATGGACAGAGACCGGCTTTGCGGGCATAGAGAAGCTCCCGCCAATCAAAGGCTATGACCGCGCCCGTGCAGACCCGACTCGAAAAATTTGACTATGTTGAGGGGCGCCACCGCTACTGCGTTCTCAGGCTCAGCCAGACGCTGTTCGGGGAATGGTGCCTGGAGCAGGCAAAGGGGCCCATCGGCGCCCCCGGCGGGCAGCAGATCCGCGCCTATTTCCACCAGCATGGCGAGGCGCTGCAATATTTTGAAGCACTGCGCGAGAGCCAGGTCAAACGCGGCTTTGTACCTATCCCGGTGCAACTGGGGCTGCTGTAGCGGCCCCAGCGTTGTCATGTCCCGACAGGGGATTAGATCAAATCCCCTGCTGCACGTCAGATCTGAGTTATTTCACCCGTGTCCAAGTCTGTTTCGAGCAGATCAACCCGCCCGCAACACAGCCCCGCAGCGCCAGAGAGTTGCCGTTGAGGTCCATCTTGCCAGTATAGATCTTATCGTTGGAGGGGCGCCAGACCTCGCCAGTGTAGTAGCCATCCCCCTGGGCGACCATATCAATCACCAGGGTCTTGCCGATATTGGGAGAGCTGTACTCGCCCTCACCATTAAACGTGCGGGCAATCTTGCCACAGATCGCAGCCCCACAGGGCGCCATTTCGATATGGGCAAAAGACCCGTCATCCGGCTGGGTTTTCCAGGTGCCTAGGATAGGATCCGCAACCGCAGCCCCTGCCAATGTCAGCGCGGCCAGCGTTGTCGCCAATAGCATCTTCATGTTGTTTCTCCCTTTGGTTTTGATCGTCAATATAGCTATTTCACTGTGCAACTGTCACAAATGTTGTGCACAGTTTTGCAACGACTGTGACGCAAGGCTGGCTTTTCAGGCAAGGCTGACTTTGGGTCGCGTTGCAATTCGGCTCCGCCTTGTGCAAAACACCGCCGAACATGTATGGCCAGCTCCCCTGGCCACAAACCGGATGTGACCGGATGACAAAGGCTGCGCAAATGATCCTCTACCCCGCAATCGATCTCAAAGATGGCCAGGCCGTGCGCCTGCTGCATGGCGACATGGATAAAACCACCGTGTTCAACGACAACCCCGCCGCCCAGGCGCTGGAATTTGTCGCCGCGGGCTGCGAGTGGCTGCATCTGGTTGATCTCAACGGTGCCTTTGCAGGTGAGCCAGTGAATGCCGCCCCGGTTGAGGAAATTCTGAAGCAATGCAAGGTGCCTGCCCAACTGGGTGGCGGCATCCGCGACATGAAAACCATTGAGAACTGGATCGACAAGGGTCTGGCCCGAGTGATCCTGGGCACGGTTGCGGTGGAAAACCCCGATCTGGTGCGCCAGGCTGCGCGTGAATTCCCCGGCAAGGTCGCAGTTGGCATTGATGCCCGCAATGGCCGCGTCGCCACCAAGGGCTGGGCGGAAGAGACCGACGTCATGGTCACGGATCTGGCGAAATCTTTTGAGGACGCGGGCGTTTCTGCCATCATCTATACCGACATCATGCGCGATGGCGCCATGAAAGGCCCAAACGTCGCGGCCACAGCAGAGCTTGGCAATGCGGTCTCGATCCCGGTGATTGCCTCTGGCGGAGTGTCCTCGCTCGATGATCTGCGGGCGTTGAAATCCTGCGGCGCGCCTTTGAATGGGGCGATCTCGGGCCGGGCGCTTTATGATGGCGCCATTGACCTCGCTGAGGCTCTCAGCGTGATGAAGGCCTGAACCGCCATGGGCCAAGTCATTGCAACGGATTTGCCCGCCTCCAGCCTGCTGTTTCAGCAAGCCGCCGGCGTTCGCGAAGGTGACTTTGTCGATTGCTATGCCAAGCCCAGCTCTCTGCCGCTTGAAGAAGCCGCCGAACGGGCTTTTCGCTTTCCCACCTGGGTCTCAGCCCTGATGCGATTGCGAAACCTTATGGTCGCGCCCTTTGGATTGAACACCGAGGTCACCAGCCCCAACCGGATTGGTTTCTTCCCCCTGGTCAACCGCTCGGACACCGAATTGATCCTCGGCATTGACGACAGCCACCTGGATTTTCGCATTTCGGTGCTGAAACAGGATGGCATGATCTTTTTTGGGACTTGGGTGCGCACCAAAAACCGCTTTGGCCGCTTTTATCTGACGTTGATCATGCCCTTTCATATCCTGATCGTGCGCAATGCGGTGGGGCGCGTTTAATGCCCGGCCTCTTACAACAGTTCACCCGCAGCCTTTTTGGGCTTCAACACCAGGCTGATCTCAAAATACGCGGGGGCGGTTGCGTTTATTACGCCACGCCTTCTGGCGCCGCTTGTGCTGGTTACTGGTGTTTTATGGCTGGCCGTGACATTGCTCCTGACAGCATGGAAAAGGTAGATACGCGATGCTAAAAACCCGCATCATCCCCTGTCTCGACGTGGCCGATGGCCGTGTGGTCAAAGGCGTCAATTTTGTTGGCCTGCGCGACGCAGGTGACCCGGTAGAATCAGCCAAGGCCTATGATGCCGCCGGCGCGGATGAGATCACTTTTCTCGATATTCACGCCACCCATGAAAACCGCGGCACCATGTTTGACGTGGTGCGCCGCACCGCCGAACAGTGCTTTGTGCCGCTCACTGTTGGCGGCGGCGTGCGCACCCGCGAAGACGTGCGCGCCTTGTTGCTGGCAGGTGCTGACAAGGTCTCGTTCAACTCCGCAGCCGTGGCCAACCCGGATGTGATCGCCGAGGCCGCCGACCAGTTTGGCAGCCAATGCATCGTCTGCGCCATCGACGCCAAAACCGTCAGACCCGGCAAATGGGAGATCTTCACCCATGGCGGCCGCCGCCCAACCGGCATTGATGCGGTAGAATTTGCCCGCACCGTGGTGGCCAAGGGCGCGGGAGAAATCCTGCTGACCTCGATGGACCGCGACGGCACCAAGGCGGGCTTTAACCTGCCCCTCACCCGCGCCATTTCCGATGCGGTGCAGGTGCCAGTGATCGCCTCTGGTGGGGTTGGCACCCTGGACCATCTGGTTGAAGGCGTGACAGAAGGCGGCGCCTCTGCCGTTCTCGCCGCATCCATTTTTCACTTTGGCGAATTTTCCATTCAGGAGGCCAAGGAACATATGGCCGCCGCCGGTATCCCCATGAGGCTGACATGAGCATTCTTCACGACCTGGAAGCAATCATCCACAATCGCAAAACTGCAGACCCCAAAAGCAGCTGGACCGCCAAGCTGCTCGCCAAGGGCCCGGAGAAATGCGCCGAGAAGTTTGGTGAAGAAGCCATTGAGGCGATCATCGAAGCCGTCAAGGGCGACCAGGCGAAGCTCGCCTCCGAGGGCGCCGATGCGCTCTACCATTTCCTGGTGATGCTGGCAGCGCGCGATGTATCTCTGGACGATGTCCTGGCAGAACTTACACGGCGCCAAAGCATGAGCGGCCTGGACGAAAAGGCCTCCCGCAGCAAAGGCTGACCCCAGGTCTCCCATCTGCCCCTGAGTCAAGGGATGGGGTTATTCTTAAGCCAGAAAATTCTGATACTGTTTCAGGCGCTTTGCCAGGCGGTTTCGCTCCTCAAACGCTTCTCAGCAACTCTTTCTTTGCCGGGCCGCAGGCCCGGCTGGGCCCAACGGGAAGTCCTGCATCTTTGATGCTGGTCTGACGGGCGGGAGCACCCCCTCTTCTTACTGGAACACTACAGTTTTGAGGAAATGATACCGGTGGCAAAGCCACCCATGCGCAGCTCGCCGAACAGGCGCTGATATTCGATCTTGGGACAGCGGTTTTGCACCACATCCACCCCACGGGCTTCGGCCTTGGCCGCTGCCGCCGTATGCTCAACCCCGATCTGCATCCAGATACATTTCAGCTCAGGAAAGACCTCAAGCGCCTCATCGACGATGGGGGGCACCGCGTCAGAGCGGCGAAAGATGTCCACCATATCCACCGGCTGTTGGATCGCTGAAAGGCTGGGCTGCACCACTTCGCCAAACAACCGCTTGCCCGCATGGCCAGGATTGACCGGAATCACCCGATACCCTTTGAGCCCCAAATACCGCGCCACATAGTAGCTGGGACGCACCGGGTTCATTGACACCCCAACAACCGCGATGGTGCGGTTGCGTTGCAAAATAGATTTCAAAAAGCTGTCGCTGTAGTCTGTCATACACCAGAGGTAGCCGACCCTCCCGCCAAGGCCTAGCCCAGAAACGACAGAAATGCCCTGGCAACAGCCGCCCACCGTCAACAGCGGCCAAAAAAAACGCCCGAAAGCCAAAGCTCCGGGCGCGAGGTGTGGAACGAGGGACATTGATAAAGAGCTACGGCGTTTCCGCTCCGCAGTCCCTATAGATGTAGGATGGCAACATTTAAAAAAAAGATCCCAACAGGTACTTTTTTTCGCAAACCAGGCCTGGGGCAGCCGTCAGTGGCGCAGAACTGCAGGCCAATTGTCGTGCGCCGCCTGCAAAAGTTCTGGTTTTTCCTGCTGCCAGACCGCCTCGACAGCGGGGTTGTTGAGCAACAACAACTCACCATCTTCGATCCGCCACAAACTAGGATCACCATGGGCAAGGTAGCCCTGCGACACCGCATAGGCGCAATAACCGCCAAAGACCGGTGCATAGGCGCGTGGGTTCGCCTCAAACTGCGCCTGATGGCCAGAAGAGGAAAACCGCCAAAAGACGCCCTTCCACATCAGCGCAAACTCCTGGCGGCCAAGCACTGCGCCCTGCCCTTCGAAAAAGGCAACAACATCATAGCCATCCAGGGCCAGGCCATCGTGGGCAGAAAAGATCGGCGTCTCTGCCCGCGCAGACAGCGGCGCCAGACCTAGGGTCAGGACCAAAGCAACAAGAGTGTGGCGCAGAACCAAAGGAACCTCCGAAAGATGCAGATAGAACAGCCTTAAATCTGGCCTAGAAAGGGCGTTTTGCATAGATGGGTTACAGTTTTGTGATCGCGACGTGAGCGTAATCAGTCAAAAATATCCTCAACCAGATCGACAGCTTCTGACAACAGCGACTGGAACAGGCCCTTGCGCTTTTTGGGTTCCTTGCTTTTGCCACTCTTGTGAATCGGTTTTTTTCCTTTTGCGCCTTTGATCTTTTTGCCCTTGGGCTTGGTCAAAGCCGCAGCAGGCCTGTCAAGCGCCGTTGCCGATGGCAGCCGTGCCCCCTTTCCGGGTGTCAGGGGGCGTGCTTTCTGGCTGGCCAAAGGTGCGCCGCAGGTTCCACAGATCAGGGCTGAAATGCCACTCTCTGTTTTGCGGGGCATGAAGCTCGATTGCACGCCGCAATAGCAGCAACTCAGTATTTTGCCACCATGGGCTCCGCTTTGTGCCATCTCGCCGTCCGCCTTTGTGCTGTTGTGCGGTCTCAGGACCGCTCTAGGCTGGCATATAGGGCGATCGCGGCGGCATTTGAGACGTTGAGCGAACCAAACCCGCCCGCTGCGTCAATTTTCACCAGGTGATCAACAGTTTCTTTGGTTTTTTGCCGCAGCCCAGGGCCTTCGGCACCCAGGACCAGCGCAACGGGTAAATCCTTACGCCCCGCAAGACAGCTCTCGATGGTCTGTTCTGCCTCACCATCCAGCCCCAGCACCACATAGCCCATGTTCTGCAGCTCGGTAATCGTGTCGGCCAGATTGCGCATCCGCAGATAGGGTTGGCGCTCCAGCGCGCCGCTCGCAGTTTTGGCCAGGGCACCGGTTTCCGGTGCCGAATGGTGCCGGGTGCCGATGACGGCGCTGGCGCCAAACACTTCGGCAGAGCGCAGAATGGCTCCGACATTATGCGGGTCGGTCACCCGATCCAGCAAAATCACCCGTGGGATCTCAGCACCGATACAGTTTTCCGACAAAGAGCCCCAGCTCAGTGGCATCACTTCCAGAGCCGCCCCCTGGTGCACCGAATTAGGATCCAGCGGCGCGTTGAACTTGCGCGGCTCTACCAGTTCCGGATCTATCCCGGCAGCAGCGATGGCGTCTTCCAGTTTGTTCTGGGCATTCAATGTTACGATAAGACGTAATTTTTTCCGCTTCGGGTTCATCAGCGCATCGCGCACAGCATGCAGCCCAAAGAGCCAGACGGTCTCAGTGCCTCCGGCCTTTTTGTTCTGCTCCTTTTCGATCACCCACTGGGGCTTTTTCGTGGGTTTCTTGGACATCGTTCTCTCCAGCAAAAGGAATTTCAGGTTCGGGCAAAAAACTTGCGCTTTTTCTGTTGACGCCCCTTAGGTGCGCTAGTAATCACCCCCCCACAGCAGGTCAACAGCGACTTGCTAGTGGGCGACAGGCCGCAAGGTGTGGCAGGGGACTGTAACTCCCTCGCGGAGACGCACGCCTGGTTCGATTCCAGGGTCGCCCACCACTTCCTTCTCAAGCAGGGAGTGAAACTAGATAGATCTCAATAGCTTATGCAGAATGTGATTTTCACCTATTAGGATTTGGTTGAAAATCCTGTCGCAAATCCCAGTCGTTTTCTGTTCCACGACGGCCCACCACAGGATGGCTTTGTCGCACAAATTCCGGCAGGGATTCATTTTGTGAATCCAACGTGATAGCTGGGAGAGATGAGCAGCTGGTCCCTGACGAAGTATCAGACAAAGAACTGGCCCTCCTACAACGCTGCGCGAAAACCGCTCGGTCATTTTCAATCTGGTTTGACTCAGCCATGATTTGGGTGCCACCGCCAAGCGGTCTCATTCCACGACCGCTATACCGCCTTTGGCATTCCCATCACAAAAGCCGTAGACCAAATCTTGGCATGTCTCCGATGTTAAATTGTCCTTTGGGCAGCACGGTCATTGCTTTCATATCCATGGCATCCATCGATTAGAGCGTTCTAATCAATTGCTTTTGACGGGTCAGTTATGGGGCGCCCAGACCTAATTTGTCAGGGTTTCTCATGATATAGAGCCAGGCAATCTTGCCGTTTTGGTCCGGGGCAAGCGTTGTGATGGAATCCAAAACGCCAAACTGGCTGCGCAGGATCGCGGGCTTGGCGTTCACCATCGACACCTGGGTTGTCCAGCCCTGTTCTGCTTTTGCCTTTTCGTACAGCGCACGGAACACCTGTATGATTTCGCTGCCGCCAACCAACGGGCGACGCGCGGCTCTTTTATTGGCCCCACCATCTGACAGCGCAACAGAATTGGGTGTAAGAAGCGACAGCGCCTGATCGAAGTCTTCCGACATAACCGCCGTGAAAAAGCGTTGGCTCAAATCGGCAACATCCTCTGGGGAGGCATCGAACCGTGGTCCAGAGGTTTGTAGTTTCTTCTGGGACCTGCTGACCAGCTGGCGACAGGCAGCCTCGCTTGTGCCAAGCGTGTCCGCTATTTCCGAATAGCTGGCATCAAAGGCTTCTCTCAGAATGAAGGCTGCGCGCTCGCGCTCGGTAAGGCGCTCCATGGCCCAGAGCAATGCCAACTCACACTCCTGCGCCAGCTCAAAATGGTTGCTTGGATCCTGAACCTCCATTTGCAAGAGAGGTTCAGGAAGCCATGGACCCACATAGACCTCGCGCTGTCGATGGGCTGAACGCAAGGTGTCGATGGCAATATTAGTCGCGACGCGCCGCAGCCAGGCCGATGGATTTTCAATTCGGCTGGTGTCTGCCGCCGCCCATTTCAGCCAGGTGTCCTGCACCGCGTCCTCGGCGCCTGCACGTTCGCCAATCATGCGATAACACAGGGAAATCAGTTTCGAACGCTCGAACTCAAAAATATCTGTGGCCACGTTCATGTTTGATGCCGGACCCGAATGGTCGTGCTGTCAATCTGAACACTTTGACAGGTTTGCCCATGTCCCAGACCGCGTTTCAATACCGGAAAAATTCGCCCGCTAGAAGCTGCGAATGAGGCCGCAATTAGCGCCGTTGCGCCGAACCGTTCTTCAATCGTTTCTCGCAGCTCGGCCAAGTCAGGGGTATCGGCGATGGCGGCCTGCGCAAACCTATACCCAAGGCCGACGTCACCTGCCCTACCGGCGTTGCCTTCAAGGCAAAGTACAATCAGCTTTGCTGGTACATTCGATTCAAGCGCCATATCAACGACCAATTGCACGCATGGCCCACAGTCCCCCTCTTGCGTCGATCCAAGCATCGCCCCAGCCCAGACGTCGCGGGCCTGTTTTGGGCCGCGAAACTGACTGTAGAGCGGTAGCGTAGATAGTCGCAGGCCCGCTGCCGTAGAGGTATCAACAATATGCGACATGTAAGCCGTATCATAGTTGTAGCGTTGCGCGAACCGTCCGGCGCCCATTTTTAACAAAGCGCGTATCATGCTGTTGCCCTTTCTGTTGGAGCGCTGATGGTCGCCCACATCGCCAGAAAGGCAGGCACTTGAATGCCAGTCAGGTTTGTTAAGGCAACAACGTCCATGGGGCTACCGCGATGTATCCAGATCCAGATGTGAAATACCGCATGAAGCACAAGCCATGACGCGCCACATACGCCTGCTGACCTGTCATGTTTCACACCTGCCCAAATCAACGCCGCACCACTAGCCAGGTAGGCAAGCGCGACATCCCTGGCAAAGTGAAAATTGAGCGGTCCGGTCAGTGATACACCGGGTACACTGGTATACCAGTGATTTGTGGCGGTCCAAATGTAGGCAGCTGTTCCAAGGGAAAGCCCGCCAACGGCTATCAGAACGGTGTGTCGCATATCATCTCCAAAGGTAAGTGTTCAGTGATATGACGATCCGCATGCAGAGTTTGTGACGAACTCGGGCAAAAAACAGACTTTGGCACACCTAAAGGGAACTTACACTCAGTTCGCTCATTCGCCATTGTCACTCGGGCCAATGGCGTGACCTGGCTCATTCTCGAACAGGTGCCGCAGTAGTTCGCTGTCGCGGAAACGGCCGTGCCGGTTCTTGGAAAAGGTCGAGTGGTCAGGCGCGCGATCGCTGAGATCGAGACGGCAGAACCAGCGATATGCCAAGTTCAGATGGACCTACACGCAAAGCCGCCGCTCTGACCGGATACCAAAGCAATACCCCACCAGCAGCATGCGGATGAGGAGCTCAGGATCGACGGAAGGCCGCCCTGTATGTCTGTAGAAATCGGCAAGGTAGCTGCGGATGCCGGACAGGTCCACGAACCGGTCGATGGAGCGAAGCAGATGGTTCTGCGGGACATGATCCTCCAGCGAAAACTCGTAAAACAGCGCTGGCCGCGCCTCCTGCTGCGGTCCTGTCATCGCCAATCCTCCCACCCTGTACTGGAATTGAATCAGCCGACGGCCCTTCGAGCAAGGGCGAGTTTTTCAACAAAATACGCCCAAAGTGCATGATGCAGCATGCTGTACGAACGACCGCTCTATGAAGTAATTGATAGACGCTAATCCAAATCTGCCAGTGATATCGAGGCCACCTCATCATCGCTGGGCAGTTCCCAAGTCGTTTCGATATAGTCAAACATGCCGCGTGTGATTTCCATATGGAAGCTCTCACCCTGGTGAGTATTGCGCGCCTCAATACGTTTCCACCGCTCTGAAGCATCGACATTCAGGACATGCAGCTTTGCCGTAAACTGAGCCTGCTTCGCGAGTCTGCCATACTTCTGACGGTGTTCTTGCCGCTGAAACCCAAAGTCTAGGATCGACGGAACGCCCAACTTGCCAAGCTGCAACGCCATTGCCCACATTTGCGTCTCGCAACGATGGACGCGTGGGAAGATCCATGCGGGGTCCAAGGCGTCCGGTGCGTCCTCCCCAAACAAGGATACCATCCATTCATCAATCGAGAATACAACACCGCCGTTGCGGTTGGCCAACGCGCGGGCATATGTCGTCTTACCCGCGCCCGTTGAGCCGCAAATCAGGTGAACTTGCTGTGTGTCATCGTCCTGCATTGGGAAAATCTTTTTTTTAGTGTGAATCAGTTTAGGCCGCTTTTTTCGGCGCAAAGATGCGAACGATTGAAAAGGCAAGGAAACCCGCTGGACCAAAAAGAAATGTGACTGGAAGGCAGGGCGCGACCAGCCAGAAGCTAAGTCCATCGCGCCTTGATGTTCTGCACATCCAGGCCCCGATCAACAAGTCAAACGCCAGATAATGCACCCACCCGGCCATCATCGCATTGGGGTTCGCAAACAGGTCGATAACTTCGGCGAGACTACCAAATCCGCCCCCGCCGTTTGATGGAAAAAACAGAATGAGAGTAACGTAACCTAATGAGAGCAAGGTCGGAATGACATAACCAGCAATCAAGTCAGACCAATGTGGAATGAGCGGAGATGCGAGCAAAACAAGCCAGCCTGCCATCGCAAGTAAGCCAGCAATAGAGAAAATAACTTCAAGGTCCATGACGTCACCCATTGTTGATCAGGATAATTCGCGCATCAGTATTGCAATGTACTTGCAGATGCAAGCAATGTGAATACAATGTCCACATGAATGATTTATGCCTCACAAATACTCTTCGCCTTCTACAATCAGCGGACCAGATCAAAGCACGACTTTCGGGCGATTTCGCTTCGGTCCACGGTCTCTCGGTGAACGAGGTTTTTCTCCTCATGCACTTGGAACAGGCGCCTCTACATCGCCTGTCCCGTGTCGAAATTGCAAAGCGGATGCACGTGAGCGCGTCGACGGTAACGCGTATGGCAGCGCCCTTGGAGAAGATCGGGGTGGTAGCGCGGCAAACGGACGAAAGGGACGCAAGGTTGGCATTTGTAGTCCTGACAGAATCTGGGTTGGAGAAAGTTCACGAGGCGCGTGTCACATTCACAAAACAGGCAGGCTATGTTTTTCGTGACCGCTGGACCGAGGGAGATTTGGAGCAGCTTTCCGGCCTGCTTCATCGCTTGATCGCAGATGCCCCTGGTAATCTGACTTAGAAGTCGGCCTTTGCTAAGCAGCCATTGGCGCAGCCGAAGCGAAAGCTCACTTTGTCCGCTCAGCCGCCTTTGGCGTCACAGACTCGCTGAGTTTCCCTACCAGACTTGTCGGGTGTCCGCTCTGAGCCCCAAAGGGAGCTGCATCGGCAGGAAGACGCGGGTTTGGGTGGGGAGTGTCGGCGGGAAAAAACTCAATTAGAAAGAGTGGCGGCAAAGCGCACACAATGGATGGCTGTTTTGGCGGCACGGCGCCGGAAATCCCACCTTTGCCACCTTGGGCTGGAGGCGCGCGAATACTGGGCCTATCCCTTGTTCACGGCTCGCCGAGATGAAGGCGCACCGCAGAAAACACAGTAAAATGAATGGAGTGTACAACATGACCAAGATTTCCCTGACAGCCGTTGCCCTTGCAGCTCTGACCGCATCCCCCCTTGCAGCACAGGCAGCAAGCGCTGTGGATGCTGACGGAAATGGCACCTTCTCCCTGGCGGAGCTTCAGACAGCCTATCCAGACCTTACCGCCAAAGATTTTGTCGAGATTGACACCAATGCAGATGGCAATGCTGATCTGGCAGAGGTGCAGGCGGCCCAGGAAGCAGGTATTCTGCCCACGGCAGGCTAACCAGCGCCCCACTTACCGATTACCACTCACGAGAACGCCCTAGCCCTGCAGACGCAGGGCTAGGGTCCTATGTCGGCGACGGTTGGTTTTGTCCCGCACTTACCAGTTCGGCGACGGCTCTTTTTTGCACCCACAGCGAATAACGGCAAAGCGGGTCGCGGCTGCAGCATATGACAGCCGCGCTCACGGTCGGCTCTCAGCCCTTTGTGCCAGATGCTGCGCACCAAACCCATGTCCGCTCTTACGAAGTCTCAGCCTCTGCGCTACGAACATGCCCCTCGCCCAGCAGCGCACACAGCGCCTTTGCCGCTCTCACCGACTCATCGCCGCGCAAGGGCCAGCTTTGCATCAGCCCCTCGATGATGAGCGAGATTTCACTTTCCTGGCCGTGCAAGCCCGACGCCTTGGCAGCACGGTCGGCCATTTCTGCCTTGTGACGGCCCAGAAGCGCGCGCAACTCTTCATCCTGCGGTGCTGAGGCGACTGCCGCGTGAAACAAGCAGCCATGCGTGGTCTCTGCCTTCATCCAGTGCGCAACGCGATCAACGATGGTCGCCAAAGCCACTTGGTCCGCTTTTTCGGTTTCGGGAAAAACTTGCACCATATAGCGGCGATGTCGATGCTCCAACGCCCGAAGGATCATCCTTTCGCGTGAGGGAACATATTTGTAGAGGGTGCGAAGGCTTACCCCCGTCGCTTTGCGAAGCGTTTCAATATTGGGTTCGGCGAAACCATGTTTTGCAAAAGCCCGCTCCAACCCGGCGTCAATCTGGTTCTGTAAATCAGTCATTCTTGACTCAGTAGAGTGGTTCCTCTACCCCGGCAAGTAGAGTTATCATTCTACCCATAGGAGCCCACCAATGCCACTGCCTAGCAAAATGAGCGGTGTCGTGTTGACCGGACACGGCGGACCCGAGAAACTGGAATGGCGCGACGACCTGCCCGTCCCGACGCCCGGCGCGCGGGACGTCGTCATCAAGGTCAGCGCCGCCGGTGTCAACAATACCGACATCAACACCCGAACGGCCTGGTATTCGAAAGGCGACGGCGAAAGCGACGATGCCAGCTGGTCGGGCAAGGCGCTGTCCTTTCCGCGTATTCAGGGTGCCGACGTCTGCGGCCATATTGTTGCTGTGGGCGATCAGGTTGATGCCGCGCGTGTCGGCGAACGGGTGCTAATCGAACCCTGCATCCGGGAAGCAAACGGCGAGATTTTGGAAACGCCCTGGTATTTTGGTTCCGAATGCGATGGTGGCTTTGCTGAGTACACGCGGGTCGCGGCGCGACATGCCCATCGGGTGGAAAGCAACCTTACCGATATCGAACTGGCTTCCTTCCCCTGTTCCTATTCGACGGCCGAAAACATGCTGACACGTGCTGTCGTCAAATCAGGCGAAACCGTGCTCGTGACCGGGGCTTCCGGCGGGGTGGGATCGGCAGCCGTGCAATTGGCGTCGGCACGTGGCGCAAGGGTTGTCGCGGTCACAAGCGCCAACAAGGCAGACAAGCTGAAAGCCCTTGGTGCGGATGAGACCCTCGACCGGGATGCAAATTATGTCTCGGCCCTCGGGGCGGGACAGGTTGATGTGGTCATTGACCTTGTCGCCGGTCGGAAATGGCCGTCACTGCTGGATGTCTTGCGCCCCGGTGGGCGCTACGCCGTCGCGGGCGCAATTGCAGGGCCGCTGGTCGAACTGGACGTGCGCACGCTCTACCTCAAGGATCTGAGCTTTTACGGATGCACCGTGCTGGAACCAGAGGTCTTTGGAAACCTTGTCACGCGGATTGAGCGTGGCGACATAGCCCCGCTGGTCGCCGAAACCTATTCACTCCACGAAATCGGTGCTGCTCAGGACGCCTTTGGCAGGAAGGGTCACATCGGTAAGATCGTTCTAAGTTTGTCTTGATCCACCAGCGTCAGGATCGCGAAAGCTTTAACAGGAAGGATAAGATATGACCCGCAGTTCCGAGGCCGACAAGGCAAACGTCATCGCATTTTACGAGATGATGTTCAACGACTGCGACCCGGCGAAGGCCATCGCGCGCTATGCCGGGGACGACTACATCCAGCACAACCCCCATGTCAGCGATGGCAAAGATGGGTTCATCAGCTATTTCGAACGCATGGCTACCGAGTACCCCGGTAAACGCGTCGAGGTGAAACGCGCCATCGCCGAAGGGAACCACGTCGTGCTTCACTGCCACCAGATCTGGCCCGAGGGTCTTGAATACGCGGGCATTGACATCTTCCGGCTTGATGATGCCGGAAAGGTCGTTGAGCATTGGGATGTGTTACAAGAATTGCCTGGCCACAGCAAAAACGACAATGGGATGTTCTAGTCTGCCAGCGGGAGAGCGGACATCTAGGGACGAAAGGGCCATATCCGCTTCGTCCGCAGAGCTGCCCTCCCCGCCGAAATCTTGCTGTAAACCTCACCGCTGATCGGTCATTACGCAGCCGCGTAGCGTTTCAGGCCGTGCTTATAGCGAGATTGCCGGGCGTTGCGGAGGTCGCTTTCCAGAGCAGCCCAGTTTGAGAGAGTTTTGAGCCAAATGAATTTTGAATTCTGTGTCCATCACAATTCTTGACAAAACTCGTAAGGAAAAATATGGGTCCGTCCTATACCTTTTCCTCGAAGCAAGGTGTTGTGGAGTCTCCCTCCTCCTTAACGCCCAGCCATACCATTCAATAGCTGTGTAGGTTCGCGCCTTTCGCAGCGCGTTGGAGCAGTATGGTGCGCACAAGCTTCGTCTCAATGACACCTCTCTTTTCCGCCTTGGCGTGTTGGTGTTTCCCAAACCGGCGCTGTTGCGCAGGCCTGTTGGCCGTATTTCTGGCTGTGGCAACCACGCCAGAAGATGCACAGGCCGATCGCTTTCCGGTGTTGATCCAGCATCAATACGGCAAGACCACAGTTCAAAGCGAACCAAGCCGCATCGTTTCTCTCAGCTTTATTGGCCACGATTTTTTGTTAGCGCTGGGAAGACCACCGCACGCGCTGCGCAAATGGTTTGGCCCGCATCCTTATGGCATCTGGCCCTGGGCGCAGGAAGCTTTGGGAGAGGCCACGCCCATCGTCATGCAGGGCGAGATCGATATCGAGGCCATCGCGGCCATGCAGCCGGATCTGATTGTTGGCCAATGGTCTGGAATGACCAAGCGCGAATATCAGCTGTTGTCTCGAATTGCGCCAACTGTTCCGCCGCAATTGCAGTATGGCGACTATGGCACCCCCTGGCAGGAAATGTTGCGGACCCTAGGGCGCGCCACGGGACGTCTGGATCAGGCTGAAGAGATCATCGCCGGAATTGACGCGCGTTTTCACGGCATTCGTCAGGCCCACCCGGAGTGGCAAGGGGCCAGTTCCGTTATGGTCTGGGCAGGTCAGAATGGCGCCTATTCCGCCCGTGACATCCGCGGCCAGTTTATCCAAGCCCTAGGTTTCGAGGTGCCGGATGCCATCAATACCCGGGCGTCCTTCAACAATTACTACGTGCTGATCCCCCCGGAAGACCTCTCCCCCATCGATGTTGATGCCCTCATTTGGCTGGACGCGGGTGGCTCAATCAGTCGGCTGCAACGGATGCCGCTGCGCCCAACCCTGCGCGCTTATGCCGAAGGCCGCGAGATCTATGCCGATTTGCTCCTCTCGGCGGCCCTGTCACATTCCAGTCCACTTAGCCTGAACTATGCGCTGGATCGCCTGGTGCCCTTGTTGGAGGCGGCCATAGATGGCGACCCCGCCACCACTGTTACCAGCACCGCCAAGGCTGGCCTGCTGCCCGAAGGCTTCTGACATGACCATTCTCGAGGCTACATCTCCCCGCTCTGACCACCGTGCATCAGCCCGCCAGATCTGGCTGCTGACGGTCGTCCTAAGCCTGCTATTGCTGTCGGCCCTGTCGCTGCGTTTTGGCCTGCGCCCAATCAGCTGGCATAGCATCTGGGATTCCTTTGTGGCCTATGATGCCACAAACGCCAATCATCTGGTCCTTCAGGGGATGCGACTGCCCAGATTGCTGGCTGCCTGGCTGGCCGGAGCTGCCCTGGCCGGTTCCGGGGCTTTGATCCAGAGCCTGACAAGAAACCCACTGGCGGACCCTGGATTGCTGGGCATCAATGGCGGGGCGTCGCTGGGGGTGATCCTCTGCATCTTCCTGCTGGGCATTTCCGACCCGGCCTCCTTTGTCTGGGTTGCCATGGGCGGCGGGTTGATCAGCACGGTTCTGGTTTTCTTCCTGGGCGGCGCCGGTCAGGGCACCCCGCTGCGGCTGATCCTGGCAGGTGCCGCCCTCAGCGCGCTGTTCCTGGCACTCGGGCGAAGCCTGTTGCTGATCAGCCAGCGCAGCCTGGATGTTTATCGCTTTTGGGTGCTGGGCGGTCTGGACGGGATTGAGATGGCAACCCTTGCGGCTTTGCTGCCCTTCTTTGCCTTGGGCGCGGCGCTTGCCGCGGTTTCTTCCTTTAACCTGAACGCCATGATGCTGGGCGAGGACACCGCCCGCAGCCTGGGCCTGCGGGTTGGGCTGGCGCGGGGGCTTGCCGTTTGTGCCATTGTCTGCCTCTGCGGTGCCACGGTGTCGATGGCCGGGCCCATCGCCTTTGTTGGCCTGATCGTGCCCCATATGGCGCGGCGTTTTTCGGGCGCAGATATGCGCTGGTGCATGTTGTTTTCCGCACTTTTAGGGGCGGGGCTGATGATCCTTGCCGATCTCATGGGGCGCTTGCCGGTCTTTGGCGGCAATATGCAGGCCGGGGTTATGGCAGCACTCCTCGGCGGGCCAGCTCTGGTCTGGTTGATCCGCCGCAATGGGCGAGCGGCGCTATGAGCTGGAGCCTACGCCTGCCCTTCCTGTCCCTGTCCGTCTCACGGCGCGCCGTTGCTATCGGCTCTGTCCTCATGCTGCTGCTCACCCTGGGCGCGGTTCTGGCCCTGCGTCTTGGCAGCTATACCTTCACCGAGACCAGCTGGCTCAGCGTGTTGCTGGGCGCGGGCTCAGACATTGACAGAATGATCCTGATGGATCACCGATTGCCACGGATCCTGACAGCCCTGGGGGCTGGTGCTTGCTTTGGCCTGTCCGGGGCGATGTTTCAAACCATGATGCGCAATCCGCTGGCATCGCCGGATGTCATTGGCTTCAACGCAGGCGCCAGCTGCGGCGCGCTGCTGGCGATCATTTTGACCGGCGGCAATGTGTTGCTGGGCGCACTTGTTGGCGCGCTGTTCACAGCAGTTCTGGTTGTAGGCCTCGCCTGGAAAGACGGCTTGCATCCCCAGCGCCTGGTGCTGATCGGGCTCGGCATTGGCTTTGCCCTGGCGGCCCTGTCTGATTTACTGCTGAGCCGGACCGATGCCCGGACCGCCGCCGATATGGCCGAATGGCTGATTGGCACTCTGAACGCGCGCGATTGGCAGGATGTCTGGCTTGTTTGGTCCGGGTTGCTGCTGTTGGCTCCGGCGGTTTTCTGGATCCATTTCCCCTTGGCCCGGCTTGGCCTGTCGGATGATCTGACCAGCAGCCTGGGCCTGCGGCTATCGCCGCTGCGCCTGGGGATCACGGGTCTGGGCATTCTGCTGGCGGCCCTTGCCGTCTGCACCGCCGGCCCCCTGCCCTTTGTGGCCTTTGCCGCCGGACCAATTGCGCGCGCCCTGGTGCCCAATGGCAGGCCAGCCCTGCTGGGCGCGGCCGTGATCGGCGCCCTGCTGGTGCTGGCAGCAGATACGGCCTCCCGCTTGGTTCCCAGCATTCAACTCCCCGCAGGCGTCTTTACCGCCCTGATCGGTGGCCCGGTGATGATCTGGCTGCTGATGGTTCAATTTCGCAAAGGAAAGCTCTGAATGACCGCCCCTGCCCGCCTGCACGCCAAAGCCCTGTCGGTTGCCTTTGCCAATACGCCCATCCTAAAGGCGCTGAGCGCCGATATTCCGGATGGCAAGATTACCGTCATCGTCGGACCCAATGCCTGTGGCAAATCCACCTTTCTCAGATCCCTGGCGCGGCTGCAAAAGCCCGGCAGTGGTGAGATTTTTCTGGATGGCAAAAGCATCCATAAACAGGCCAACCGCTCGGTTGCGCAACGCCTGGCCATCCTGCCGCAATCACCCAGCGCCCCCGAAGGGCTGACCGTTCGGGATCTGGTGACGCGTGGCCGCACACCACATCAATCGGCGCTGCGGCAATGGTCCCATCAGGACGCCGAGGCCGTTGGGCGCGCACTGAAACTGACCGGCATGGCCCCCCATGCCAACCGCCCCCTCGAAGCCCTGTCTGGCGGTCAGCGACAACGGGCCTGGATCGCAATGGCCCTGGCACAGGACACCGAGATCCTGCTGCTGGATGAGCCGACGACCTACCTGGACCTGCCACATCAGATCGAGCTTCTGTCCCTGATCCAGTCGCTCAACCAACAGAGCAATCAAACCGTGGCCATGGTTCTGCATGACATCAATCTGGCCGCCCGCTTTGCCGATCACATCATCGCCCTGCACGCAGGCGCAATCTTCACCACGGGCAGCCCCGCCGAGGTCGTCACCCGAAACAATATGGAACAGGTCTTTGATCTGAAATGTCAGATCATCTCCGACCCGGTGCACGGCACCCCACATGTCATCCCCGAATAGGACTGTAGCATGACGATAAACCCAAGTTTCCCAATTGATGCCACAGCCCTGCTGACCGGCCTGTCCCATGCCGCCATGCGGCAGGTGATGCTGCACCAGGCCCAGGAGCACGAACTGCGGGTCGTGGAGGACAGCGAAAGCGCTGTCAGCATTGAGGTGCCCTCCTTTGGGCAATACCGTTTTGAACCCGCAGAAGGTGGCATCCACATTCGGATTTCAGCGGCGCTGCCGGACCGCTTGTTCATGCTCAAAGACAGTTTTAGCGAAACCCTGTCCCAGCTGCTGCCCGAGGCGGCAAAGGACCTGCGTTGGTCGGATAGCGCAACCCTGCCCAACCGCCCGCCAAATCTGCACTTCACCCGTGTTGTCTCTGTCACGCAGGTGGGAACCACCTTTCTTCGGGTGCGCATCCAAGCCGATGATCTAAGCAGTTTCCAGGATGACGCCATCCACTTCCGCCTGCTCTTGCCCGCCCCGGATTGCACCAAACCGGAATGGCCCAGCCTTGCGGAAAATGGCGCCACGGTCTGGCCCAAAGGCGAAAAGGCGCTGCATCGCCCAGCCTATACCACCCGCTGGATCGACCGGCAGGCAGGGTTGCTGGATTTTGACGTTTTCCTGCACGACGGGGGCCGCGTTACCAACTGGGTGCGCGGCGCCAGCATTGGCGATCTGTTGGTCATCGCCGGGCCAGGCGGCGGCGGCATTCCAGAAGGTTCCAAGATCTGCATCTTTGCCGATGAAACTGCTTTCCCGGCGGTCGCGCGTATTCTCGAAGCCCTCCCCGCCAATAGCACCGGCCAGGTGACCCTGATCGCCGCACAGGGCGCCGACTGCGCCTATCCCATCACCGCGCCTGCAGGGGTCACGCTCACCTGGCTCACCCGCGAAGAGGCCCAGGATGTACCGCGGCAGGCTTTGGCGGCGCATCGAGAACACCCGGATCACTTTTTGTGGCTGGCGAGCGAAAAGTCAGATGTGACGCCAGTGCGCGAAGCCCTGAAGGCCGACAAACCAGCCCCCGGAACCAGCTACATCGCCGCCTATTGGAGCAAGCCATGACCCTGCACATCTCTCTTTCAGCTGTCCTGTTGTTGGCCGCGACGTCCTATGCCGCAGCGCAAGAATCCGCCCAGGCCCCTGCCCCTGCGGCCCCCGTCCTTGCCGCGCCCACTGTGGACAGCACGGGCAGTGGCCTGGTGACGCCCCCTATGGCACCAACCGATTTGAATGCGGCGCGTCCGGCCCTGTCCCCCCCGGTCGAGGGCGCAGCGGCGGAAGCCACCGCGCCGATGGCAGCACCTGCGACACCTGTTTTCGAGGCAACAGCCAGCGACAGCCCTACCACAGCTGCGCCACCTTCCACCTCTGCAGTCTCGCAAGAGGTCTCGGACCCCGCCGCAGCACCTGCCGAATTGGGCGATGGGGCCGCCCCAAATGCAGCTGTTGAACTCCCCGCCCTAGAACCACTTAGCCGACAGGAAGAAATGCTGCAGCTGGCAGAAGAGACCTCTGGCAAAGCGATGAAATTCCTGCGCGACGGCGGGCCTTCGATCTGGGCTATCGCGGCGCTTTCGGTGATCACCCTGGCGCTGATCCTGTGGAAAATCTGGCGCCTGGCGCTGATCGGCGCCTGGTCCCGTGGCAAGGCCAGCAAAGCGGTCTTGGCCTATGAGGCCGGTAATCCAGCGGCGGCTCTGGCCATTGTTGAGGGCCGAATGGGCATTCGTTCCAAGGTGGTCAGCGCCGGGTTGACCGCCCTGCGTCAACTGCCCGAAGACCGCGCCCGGGAAGAAACTGCTAGAATTGCCAAAAAACATCTCGCAAAGGCGGGCACCGGGCTGGGCGCGCTGGAGCTGATCGCGACAATTGCACCGCTTCTGGGTCTGCTGGGCACGGTTCTGGGCATGATCGCTGCCTTCCAGGCGCTGCAACAGGCCGGCTCCAAGGCCGACCCTGCGCTGCTGGCCGGGGGCATATGGGAAGCCCTGCTGACCACGGCTGCAGGCATGGCTGTGGCCATCCCGGCTTCGGCGGCCCTTACTTGGTTTGAATCGGTCATCACCGGCATCCGTCAGGATATAGAAGACAGCGCCACCCGGCTGTTTGTAGCCGAGGTTCCCCAAGACCTCCCCATGGCGGCCGAGTAAGGTGATGCAATTCACCCAAGCCAGGCGCCCAAGGCGCAAACCCAGCCTGACCCCGATGATCGACGTGGTCTTCTTGCTGCTGGTCTTTTTTATGCTGGCATCACGATTTGGCAGCGATGCGGTGCTGGAACTGCCCCTTGCCGGGCGCGGCGGTGAATACACCGGACCGCCACGGCTGGTGGGGATTGGGGCGGGTAATCTGGATCTGAATGGCGTTCCGATCGCCGCCAGCCACCTGCCCCTGGCGCTGGCGCCGCTGATGTCCTCGCCGGAGGATATTCTCATCCTGCGCGGCCGCGATGGGGCCGATCTGCAACGTATCATCGACGTGACCACCCTGCTGCGCGACGCCGGGCTGGTCAACGTCGTACTGGTGGAGTGAGACGCGCAATGGACCTGTCCCCTGCTGTGAAACGCCCTCGCGCGGAATCCATTGTGCCGATGATCAATGTGGTGTTTCTGCTGCTGATCTTCTTTCTGATGACCTCGCATCTGGCGCAGCCCGAACCCTTTGAGGTCACGCCGCCCGGTGCCAATCTTGAGGCAGAAGCCGAAGCTGAACCTGTGCTCTACATAGATGCCGAGGGGCGGATGCATTTTGACGGGGCCGAAGGTGAGGCCGCGCTAGAGATGCTGGCGCGCGTGAGTGCCGACACTCCGATGGTGCTGCTGCGGGCTGACGCCAAACTGGAAGCCACCACTCTGGCGGGTATTCTGAAAAAGCTGGCGGCAGCGGGGCTTGCCCGTGCCGAATTGGTGGTGACACCACAATGAAACGTACCGCAGAAATAACCCTGTTTGCAGGCCTGGCCGCGCTTATCCATGTCAGCCTTTTTGCCTCGGCCCCGAAATCTGGCGTGCAGTCCAGCGGCGCCGGGGGCGAGGCCATGGTCTCAATCGAAGCCGCCAGCGCCACGGTTGCTGAAATGGTCGAGGCCTGGGAGCGCCCGCCGCCGCGTCCGCAGATGGTGAAACCGGACCTGGAACAACCGCGAACACCAACAGATGCGCCGCAGATGCCCCAGTTTGAACTGACCGATGCCCCCCGTGCCGCTGTGCTTGTGGCCCTAGAGGAACCAGAAGAGGCGGATGTGGTGGAGATTGATCAGTCAACGCCTCCCCCACCCCCGCCGCCAGAACCGGAGCCCAAACCCGAACCAAAGCCGGAACCAAAACCGCGCCCCAAGCCAGCGCCCAAACCGGTGGAGACGCCGCCAACAGCGCAGACCTCCAATCAGACCTCTGCTGGCCGCGCAGCACAACGTGCTGCCGGATCTGGTGGAGGGGCTCAGGCCGGCGCCGCGGGCGGTGCCACAACGGCCACCAGCTCCGCAGGGCAAAGGGCAAAGCTTCAGTCGATCTGGGGGGCAAAGATCCGCTCCCGGATTGAACGGCGCAAACGCTACCCATCCGGGACACGCGGATCTGGCCGGGTGGTTTTGCGCATTACGGTGGCCGCCAACGGTACGCTGGTCAACTACCGGGTCGCCAAATCTTCGGGCGTTGCCGCCTTCGATCAGGCGGCGCTAAAGGCCGTCAGCCGGGCCGGAAAATTTCCCAAAGCTCCCAAGGGTATTGGTGCCTCTCAGTTCACCTTCAACCTGCCGATGAGCTTTGCCAAGTAGCGCCACGCCCTTCCCCCAACATCACCCCACAAGAAACCCCGCGCCCTATCAACAGGGCGCGGGGTCTTTGTTTACGTTGCATCTGGGATGGTTTTAGAATTTGGAGGTCAGGGTCAGGGCAACATTTCTGCCTTCGCCAAAGTAGCAAGAGCCGGACTGGCAGGTTGCCATGTAGCGCTCATCTGTGAGGTTGCGTAAATTCAGCGCCACCAGCCAATTGTCCCGGCCGTAGGATACTGCCGCGTCATAAAGCGTATAGGACGGCGTCAGATAGGTGCTGGCACCACCCCAGGCCTCGCCGTTGTAGCGCATCCCCGCGCCCAGCTTCCAGCCCGCCATCGCTCCATCCAGCGGTTCGTAGTTCACCCAAAGCGAGGCTGCGTTTTTAGGCACCTGAGCAATGTAATCCCCGTCGGCATCCTCGGTATCGAGATAGGTATAGGCAAAATTGACCAAAACATCGCCAAAGCGGTGAAATGCCTCAAATTCAAAGCCCTTGGCACGTGCCTCTCCGGTTTGCACCTGAAAGCCGGGGTTGGCGGGATCTGCCACCGTCAGATTGGATTTGGTCAGATCAAAGGCCGAGACCGTCAGCAGGGTATCTGTGCCCACAGGTTGGTACTTCAGACCCAGCTCGACCTGCTCTCCCTCGGTTGGCTCGAAGGGGGTACCATTGACATCCGCCCCAATGGCATCCTGCCGGAAGCTTTGAGCATAGCTGAGGTAGGGCGCCAGCCCGTTATCAAAGCGGTAGAGCACCGCCGCGTTTCCGCTCCAGGCGCTGTCCTGTGCCGCCACTGTTGTGGCACCAAAGCTGCCATTGCTGGTGCCGGTCTCGATATCGCCGTAGCGCAGACCAAGATCCACAAAGAGCCGATCCTGAAAAACCGCACGCTGCTGCAGATAGACGCCCCATTCGGTGATGGTATTGCCCGCCGTGTCTGTGACCGTGATTGGGTTGAAACCGCCATAGGTTGGATTGAACGGATCAATGGGGGCGACCTGGGTTCCATAGCCAGTATCGCTGTCATAGTAGCCCTGGGTATAGCTGGCTCCGAGAATGGTGCGCATCTCGATGCCGCCCAGGCCGTATTCAGCTGTGGCATAGCTGTCCAGCCCCCAGGTCTTCAGCTCGTTTTCAGCCCGGTAAAACGTCCGGTTGATGGTGCCATCCGGGTTGTAGCGCCCGTTGCCAGTGTTATCAAAGGCCCACCAGGCGTGCTGATACAGGGACTCGCCCTCCAGGTAGCGCGCACTGGCATTCATGCTCCAGGTCGCATTGAAGCGGTGCTTGAACATCGCTGTGATCGCGCGCTGCTCGGTGTTATAGGTGTCAAAGCCCGGCTCACCGATAAAGGTATCACTGTCCAGATATGTCCCGGTGCCAAAGCCGGTCGCCGGCAGTAATGTCCCATAGATCGAGGCAAACTGGATCAGCGGGCTGCCATCGTTCTTCTGATAGTTGGCCAGCACAGTTAGCTCAGTGCTTTCACTGGGCCGCCAGGTAATCGAAGGCGCCAAAGCAATGGCATCATCCTGGGAAAAATCAACGGAATCCTTGGATTCCCGCAGCAACCCGACAAAGCGATAGCGCAGCGTGCCTGCCGCGTTCAAATCGCCGCTAACATCCCCGGCGATTTGCATGCGGTCATTGGAGCCCGCCTGAACCTGCACCATGTTATCGGCATCCTGCGCCGCTGTTTTTGAGGTGGTATTGACCACCCCACCAACAGAGCCGCTGCCATAAAGCCCGGAGGCCGGACCTTTGAGAACCTCAACACTGTTCAGCATAAAAGTTTCAGGTCTGGTATCGTTGTAGTACCCATAGCGCGAGGGCAGTCCGTCGTGCAGCGTCGAGGGGGAAAAGCCACGGATCAGGGACCAATCTGAGCGGGCATCCTGGCCCCACTGGCCGCCAACAATCCCGGCCGAGTACTGCAGAACCTGGTCCACACTTTGCGCGCCACGCTCGGCCATTTGCTGCGCGGTGATCACGCTGACAGAGCGAGGTGTTTCCAGAATACTGTCGCCGGTCTTTGACACGGTTCCAGTGTCGAGCGCGACGCTCTTGCCAAAGTAGGCTTCCTCGGTCTCGCCCGAGACATTGATTTCTTGAAGGTCAACAACCTGGGCCATAAGAGGCGTTGCCGCCATCAAAGCCCAAATCGAAACGGTCGTTCGGTGTAAAAGCATATCCCATCTCCGCCTATGCTGCGGTTATTGTTTTTGCCTGACGGAGAGCTGGGTATCGCTGCGCTAAGTATTCCCGCAGGCAAGGTCAAGAGTGACAGGGGCGGCGCGTCTTCTTGTTGCTGATTTGCCATGTTTTTATGCGGTTTATCGGCGCCTGCTGCTTCAGGCCTGCCTGCGTTTTCCCTTAGCAAAAGCAAGAACGGCCCCGGAAAATCCGGGACCGTTGATTTCGCCGCCCAAGCCTGTGGCTTAAAATGCCAGCCGTGCGGTGACTGCAAGCGACCGTCCAGGCTCGCCATAGGCCAGAACCCGACCGTTGTCGCTGCCCTGTGTGGCGCGTGAGATGTAGTAGCTATCGAACAGATTGTTGATCTCGGCACGCACGGTAAGTCCCTGAACACGGGCTGGTTTATACTCGGCGAACAGATTGACCACCTCGTATCCCGGCAATGTGACATTGGCGAGGTCCAGCGACAGGGCCGCCTCCGCGGTGCCGCCAACTCTCCAATCGGTCGCCACGTCAAAAGCCCCCTGGATCGCCAGGATATGCCCCATGGGCTGCGCCGCATAGTAGTTGGTGGTAGTGGAGATCTGGCCGTCTTGGGTCACGTCGGCATAGCTATAGGTGCCGCGCAGATAACCTGACGCAAAACTATAACCCAGCGCCGCATCGACGCCTTCAGTGACAATATTGCTGGCGCTCGCCTGATCGGCACTGTTGCGGGTGCGAATATTCTCGGCATCGGTGCGGAACAGGGCAAAGCTCGCATCCCAATTGCCTGTGTTCACCTTGAGCCCAATACGCAGGTTCTCCGTCTCTTGCGCCTGCATCCCCGCGTAGTTCACCCAAGGGTAAGAGTAGTTGATGATCGCGGTTTCACCCAGCTCAAAGCCGCCCCAGACCTGGGAATAGGCGGCCTCGAGTGTCACCGCATCGCTGAGTGCATAGCTGCCCGAGATATTGTACGAGAAGCCGTCATCCGAAAGCTTGGTCCCGTCCCAGCCAGTAAAGTTCTGGTGGTCTGCGCGCAGACCATAAGACAGCGAGAACACATCCGAGAGCTCTGACCGCATCTGGGCAAAAATCCCGACATTTCTGGTTTTTTCGCTATAGGGTCCAAAAGAGCCCCCCACCAATGCAGGGTCTGTATATCTGCCCTGAATGGCCCCACCGGCGCCTTGCTGTTCAAAAAAGTCGATCCCGGCTGTCAGGCTGTGGTTGCCAAACAGGAATTCATTCTGGATCTTACCATTCCAGGTCTCGACCTCACCGCCCCACAACGGCCGCGTGTAGCTCGGGTCGACCGGGTCGCCCTGATCCAGCAAGCTGGAAGAAAAGCCAAGGTGGAACTCAGGAGAAAACCCGCCGGTGGCGTTTTCATTCTTCAGGGTCAGACTGTAGTTGCTTTGTTCGACCTTGGTGTCAAACAGAGGGAACACCGCCGTGGTCAGATCGCCAAAATTCGGCCGCGCCTGTCGCCAGCCGCTATCTTGGCTTTCGGACCCCGAAAACTCCAGACGGTAGCCATTGTCCCACTGATAGGCGATTTTACCCAGAAACGAGGTCAGGTCAGCGGCAGAACCGCGATAGGTCGTGCCCGCGCCGTCCTGATAGTCATCGCCTGTCGCCTTGGATCCATAAAGAATATATTCAAAGGCGCCTTGGCGACCATAGAGGGTCAGGTCTCGGCGGAAGGCGGCGCTGTTGCTGTCATAGGACAGGCTGGCCACGCCGCCGAAATTATCGCCCTCCTGCAGCAAATCCGCCGCATCCTTGGTTTCGTAAGCGATCGACCCCGCGTTGGCCCGTGGCCCATGATCTGCTGTGGTAACCCCGGGTTTGATGGTGGCAGCTTTAAACAGGGCCGGGTCATACATGCCGGTGGTGGCATGGTGGAACACGCCATCGCCCTGCAGGGTGCCATCGATGGTCACGTTCATCATCGAACTGTCCAGACCATTCACATAGGTCTTGTTGCCAGTGGGGATGACCGAGCTCATCACCGAGGCTTCACCGGCAAACAGATCTGACATCTCGCGGGGGGACAGATCTTCGAGGGTTTCCCCCGACAATGATACAGTACCGTGTTGGTTTTCCACGTCGCCAGTGACATTGATTGGGTCCAGCAGAATATCATCAGCCGCGGCCAGTTCAGGCGCGAGGGCAGGCACCAGGGCTGTGCTCATCAACAGAAATAGAGAGAGTTTTTTAGTGGCCATTTTCGCCTCCTAAAGGATGGGTTCAATGGCTTGGTCCCTGCGTGCATGGGGTGCAGAGAATGGCTGGCACAAACTGTTAAGGGCTAGGGGATGAGTCTTCAAGACCTGGCAAAAAATACTTTTTTAACAGAGCCCTGCTGTCGCAACGGCGCGCGTTAAACGATCACCAGCGGCCTTTCATCGGCCATTATCACCCTGGCATCTGTGTCAAAGACCGAATGCAAAAAGGCTTCACTGACCACCTCCTGCGGCGGGCCCGCCGTGACAACACGCCCCGCCTTCATGGCGACAATATGATCGGCATAGCCCGCTGCGTAATTGATGTCGTGCAGGACGATGACAATCGTGCGCCTCTGCCGTGCAGCCAGGCTTTTGAGCCGCGACATCAGACTGCGCGATGCGGCTATGTCCAAATTGTTCAACGGCTCATCCAGCAGCAGATATTCGGTATCCTGCGCCCAGGCCATGGCGGTATAGGCGCGCTGACGCTGACCGCCCGACAGGGTATCCAGGAACCGGTGTTTGATCTCTTGCAGCTCAAAGCTCTCCAGAACCTCGGCGATAACCGCTCGGTCCTTTGGTCCCAGACGCCCCCGGCTGTAGGGATAGCGGCCAAAGCCAACCAGATCTTCGACACTGATGCGATGGGTGCTGGTCAGGACCTGCGGCAGGATGGCCAGCAACTGCGCCAGATCGCCATGGCTAATCTGCTGTAAATCCTGGCCGTTGATCTCAATCTGGCCTGTTTGCAGGGTCTGCAGGCGTGCCACCAGCGACAGCAGCGTTGATTTCCCCGCGCCATTGGGCCCCACAAGCGCCGTCAGCCCCCCATCCGGGATATCGAGGTCTACACCTTGCAGGATGGGCTGCCCGGCAATCTGATGGCTGACATTGCGGATGCGGATCATGTGCTGCCCTTTCGCAGGATCAAAATCAGAAAGACCAAACCGCCAAGGCATTCCACCACAACGGCAAGCGGAGTTTCAAAGTGCAAGATGCGCTCCAGCACCAATTGCCCGCCCACCAATGTGATGCCGCCAATCAAAATGGCCGCAGGCAGAATATGGCCATGGTGCCAGCTGGGGATCACGCGGTACGTCAGGCTGCTGACCAAAAGCCCCAGGAATGCCACCGGCCCCACCAGCGCAGTCGAGACCGAAACCAGCACCGAAATCAGCATCAACACCGTGAGCTGCCCCCGCCGCGGATCCGCCCCCAGACTGACCGGCAGCACCTCACCCAGCGCCAGAACATCAAGCCGATGACGCATCCGCCAAATAGCGCCCCCGGCCAGACAGACCAGAACAGCGCTCACCAGTAAAAGATCCGGGTCGGCCTTGTTAAAGCGTGCAAAGGAGGCCGACTGCAGCACCGCAAACTCGTTTGGGTCAATCAGCCTTTGGATAAACAGAACCAGCGAACGGAACAGCACCCCCAATATGATGCCGGTCAGCACCATGCGCATCAGATCACTGCGTTGGTCGCGCAGCAGCAGGGTAAACAACGCAACCGAAGCCAGCGTCAGCAGGATCAGATTGATCAGGAACAGCGTCACCTTGGGCATCTGCGCATAGCTCCCTGCCCCCATCCCAAAGATCATCAAGGTCAGGATCAACAGGAACAGCGCATCAAACCCCATGATGGAGGGGGTCAGAATACGGTTATGGGTGATGGTCTGAAACAGGATGGTCGCGGTTGAGACCGCGGCTCCAATAAGCAAAAGACTGGCCAATTTTTGGCCCCGAAACCATAGGGTAAAGCTCCAGCTTCCCTTGGCCTCAAGGGTCAGAAACAGCGCCGAGACCACAACAAGAGCGAGGATCAGCCAGAGGAAACGGAGCCTAAGCATTGCGCGGCCTCGCATAGATCAGCCACAAAAAGGCCAGCGTGCCCAGCACCCCAAAGATCGTGCCCACCGGCACCTCATAGGGATGGCGCACAATCCGGGCCAGGATATCGCAGCCCAGCACAAAAACCCCGCCCAACAGCGCCGTCACCGGCAGGGTCGCCCGCAGGTTATCGCCCAGTTGGCGGCTGATCAGATTGGGAATGATCAGCCCAACAAAGGGCAACATGCCCACTGTCACCACCGTAAGGGCAGACACCACCGAGACACAGAGCAGCCCCATGGCCATGACTTGGCGATGGTTGAGGCCGAGGCTCAGGCTCATGTCGCGCCCTAGCCCCAAAATGGCAAATTGATCAGCAATCAGATAGCTGACAAAGGCAGCGATCCCCGCTAGCCACAACAGCTCATATCGGCCTCGCATCACGCCAGAAAACTCGCCCAACATCCAGACATCAATGTATTGGAGCAGATCCACCTGATAGGCGATGAACACCATCACCGCGCCCAGGATCCCGCCATAGACCAGCCCCACCAGCGGCACCAATAGGGGCTCGGTTGGGGGCAAGCGCTGCACCAGGGCCAAAAACCCAAGCGTCCCCAGCAGTGCGGTGACGGCGGCCAAGCTCATCTTGACCGCAAGACCCGCGGCCGGGAACAGCAAGACAGACAACAATATGCCCAGCGCCGCCGCCTGCCCTGTGCCTGCACTGATGGGCTCGACAAATTTATTGCGTACCAGGATCTGCATGATCTGGCCGCTGACCGCCATAGAACAGCCGGTCAGCACCGCCGCAGCGGTACGCGGCAGGCGGCTGACCGCCAGCAATTGCAGCGCCTCTGGATCCCGCAACAGCGCCACCGGGGTAAGGTCAATCACCCCGACAAAGATGGACAACACGGATAGCAGAAGGATCAAACAGAGGCAGATCAGCAGCCAGAGACGCGGCATGGGTTAGCCATTCGCCTCAAAGGTTGCGATCAGCTGGTCCAGCACCCGGTTCATCGACTGAATTCCACCACCCGCAATATAAAGGCTGGCTGCATCCAGATAGATCACCTGACCTTTTTGCCAGGCTGTGGTCTGGCGCACCAGATCATTGTCCAATGTGGCCTTTGCATCCGCGCCGCCCTGGCCAATGGCCGACAGGCGGTCGACGACAAACAGGTAATCCGGGTTGGCATCACGGATGAACTCTGCCGAAACCGCCTCCCCGTGGGCATTCAGCCCCAGATCTGCAGCGGCCTGCGGCACCTCCAGCGTTGTGTGCAGCCAGCCAAAGCGACCATTGGCGCCAAAGGCGGAAATCTTGGGGCCATTTGTCATCACGATCAGCGCCGAGCCTTTGCCACGGGCCAGGGATTTGGTCTGCTCCAGTTTGGCCTGAAAATTGTCCCGCAGCACTGTCGCCTCAGCCTCCTTGCCAAACAGGCGGCCATAATCCTCGAGCCTTTGCAGCGCCACCCCCATCAGATCATCGCCATAGATGGTCATGTCCAGGGTCGGGGCAAACTCTGCCAGTGCTTCTGTCTGGGTAGAGGAGCGTCCACCCGCCAGGATCAGATCCGGCGCCAGCGCATTGATGCTTTCAAAATCGGGCTCAAACAAGGAGCCAACAACCTCTGCTCCCTGCGCCACCTCGTCCAGGTAATTGACGTAAAGATTGCCGATGACCCCAGCGGGTTTCACCCCCAGCGCCGCCAGCGTATCCAAAGTGGCAACATCAAAAACGGCGACCTTTTGAGGCAGGGGTTCAACCTGTTGCAGCCCACGATAGGTCCGCACCTCGATAGGAGCGGCAAAGGCGGCAGTGCAGCAGGCCAGCGCCGCCAGGGTAATCAGCGGTTTCAACATTGATTTCTCCATCAATATTGCATGGCTGACCGAAGCTGGCTCTGCAGGGGGTTCGTCATGTGACTATTGAATTGTATTTGCCCTGTCCAGCGCTTCTGGGTCGCAGGTAAAGGCCAGAACACCATCACAGTTTGCGCCAGACCAGTGGTTCAGGATTTTCGCGAAGGGCAAAGCGCAAAAGATGGCTTTCGACCACCTGGCAGGTCTGCTGCATCTCCTCCTTTGAGGGCGCCTCAATGCACATATGCAAGCCGTCCGTGGTCGTGCGAAGCACCGCAAGCCCGCAGACGAACCGCAGATGCACCGCGCCATCGATTTCAGTAACTTCGATTTTATGCGAGAAATGACTCGCCATCGTGGCGAGGTATCCCGAAGCGCGCGCAGACCGGAATTCCGCTTCGGTTCTCAAAATATCACCCTGGCTTGGATTGGCTACTAACATTCTGGGTTTCCCTGTTTTTTTCCTTCACTCTGGGTGTTGAAATCTGCCTTTGCAGCCGATTAGAATAACTCCGGCATTCCCAGCAGGTTCCCCTATGACGGCCAGAGATGAACACTCCAGCAGTGCAGATTACTTCGGAGACAACACCCCTGTCGTTTCCTACAACCGTGTTTGGTTCAACATCATGCGCGCCCAGCGCAAATTTCTGCCGCGCATTGCCAAGGCGCTGAAAACCTGCGGCATCAATGATCCGATCTGGTATGAAATTCTGCTTGAGGTCGAGCTGGCTGGCCCCGGCGGCCAACCCATGGCGGCGCTGGAGGATAAGCTCTTTGTCGCTCAATATGCCCTGTCGCGCCACATTTCCCGGATGGAAAAAGCTGGGCTGTTGCGGCGCGAATTCATTGCGGACGGTCGGCGCAAGCAGATCCTTTTTCTGACCGAACAGGGCAAAGGCATGCACGCCCGGATCTGGCCGGTCTACTGGGATGCAATGCAAGATGAGATTGGTCCTCATATGACAACGGACGAGGCCTACACCCTGTCCCGCCTGTTGATAAAACTGCTGCCCTGAAACCATTTGGTTCTAGGGCAGCCAGCACAATCTGGGCAGAGTTTTAGAACTTCATCACCGCTTCGACGACAAAGTTGCGGCCCGGTTCGTTCATGGTTTGGAAGCCAGTGAATTCACCGCCATAGGTCGCCCGGTCCGCATAGGTTTCATCAAACAGGTTATTGATGCTGCCCCGAATGCTCACACCGTTCCACGCCGGTGGCGTGTATTCGGCAAAGACATTGGCAACAACATAGCTTGGCAATTCTTTGCCTGCGTAAGATCCGCCGGCGTCATAGGATGCTGCCGCTTCAATACTGCCGCCCAGCAGGGTGTTATACTGCATCAGTTCCTGCTGCACTTCCACAGACAGGACATGCCCCAAAGGTGCGCCAAAGTCCCGCAGATCGAAGCTGCTCGACGGGGCACCATCGAGTGTGGCATCGCTATAGGCATAGCTCAGACGCGCAAAACCACTGCCCCAGCCATAGGTCGCGCCGATGTTGACGCCCTGGCTTTCAAAATCCACCACGGTTGTACCGTCTCGCGCATCATCAAATTTTGTCTTGAACAGCTCGCCGCTGATGGTCCAGGCCCCCGGCGTCCAATCGGCCCCGATGATGATGTTCTGAGCCCGCGACGGCCGCAGGCCCGAATAGTCCCGCGTCAACCAGAACTCAAAACTGTCGCCAAGGTCCAGCCCCCCAAAGACATTCGAGTACCCCGCCCGCAGCGAGAAGTCATCCGTCACCTCATAGGTCACTGACAGGTTCCCACTGGCGCCGCTATGGGAGGAGGTATGAATACTATCCGTTGGGAGCCACTGATAGCCCGTAAAGTCCTGCCAGTCATAGCGCATACCGGCAGAAATATTCAGACGGGCTGTCGGCTCAAGTCGGGCCTGGGCAAAGACGCCGATATTGTCGGATTCTTCCGATGCAAAGTCCGGTGTCACCCAAGAACCCGAGATCGAGGTTTTACGGTTCTGGAAATCAACACCCGCGGTAATTTTGTTGCTGTCAGACAGGTGGAATTCATTTTGCAGCACCAGGGAGTAGGTGCGTGAGGTCGAATTGGTAGAGCCAGCCCAGGCATCATTGGGGCGATCGACATCAGTGCCTGAATAACCAAGGGTTACAGCAGGGTCCCACAGGCCCGTGTTGTTCACATTTTCATAGCGCAAAGAGTAGTTATAGCGCTTGATCAGATAGGCATAGGTGCCGCCTGAGCTTGGCCCAAAGTTCGGCTTATCGTTGCGCCATTCCTCATCTTCAATCTGCTGCGCCGAGAACTCAAGCCGGTGCCCCTGCGCTGACTCGTAGCCCAGCTTCAACAGAGCTGCGGTCATGTTGGCTGCGGTTCCGGTCATTTCGGTTCCGTCGCCATCCTCAAAATTGTCACCCGTGGCGCGTTTTGCATAGGCGACGATTTCAAAACCGTTGCTTTCGCCGGCCAGGGTGAGCGAGCCCTGTGCCGTCCCGCCGTTGTCCCCATAGCTCATACGTGCGGTGCCGCCGACGCTTTGACCTTCGGTCAGGATATCTTCGGCATCCACCGTTTCCATCACAACACGTCCCGCCATGGCCCGCGGGCCGGCATCTGCAGGCGCGACACCGGGATCAACGCGCACAGATTTCATCAGACCAGGATCAAAAGCATTGGCACTGAGATGGTGGAAAACCCGGTTATTCTGCGACACGCCATCCACTTGGATCGCCAGGTTCAGCATGTCGACACCGTTGACAAAAATCTTCTGCGCAACCGGGATTGCACCACCAACCGAGACACTGGCGATACCCGCAAACAGATCTTTGACATCCCCCATACGGGCGCGTTCCAGCTCCGCATCGGCCACATAAACCGATGAGGACCGGTCAGCGGCATTGCCCTTTTCATCCTGCTGGCGCACCAGGATCGGATCAAGAGAGATGACATCTCCCTCAAGCTCCTGCGCGGTGGCAGGCAGAACAGAAAGTAGAGTAAGCGCTGTCCCGCACAAAAGGCGAGCGCGCAGCGCGTCAGTTTGGATAGCCATGGTAGTCCCCAAGATTCAGGTTGGTGCTGGGCTTGCCCTGAATCGGGGCTGGCGAGGCGTTATCGTCGGCGTTTTTACGCCCACAGACCTAGGCATGCAAGTGCATGTTATAAATTTTCAACCCGTTTCCCGCGCGCTTCAGATAGAAAAGTGGCTCACACCTGCTTAGTGCAGTTCACGTGATGGGCTAGCCTTTGCCCCTGCGCATAGCAAAGATTCCCGCGCATACCGCCCAGAACCTGGCCACCTAACCTCAAGACTTTAACGAGGTTAGTTGCGCCCAGGGAGCAAGCTTTGCAAACCAAGCTCTTTGCTGCGTCGAGGGATGAAACACGTTAGTGCGCCTGGTGGTTTTCTGGGGGCATCTATCTGGCGGGCGTCTATCCTGTGGCGCCGCAAGAGCGCCGTCAGATCGACCCGAGGTAATACCCGATGGCCTCGGCCAATTCGGTTTCCTCATAGCCAAAATGGGAGCGGACGACCTCTTCCAGTTTTCGAAAGGTGGCAGCGGCCTGAACAAAATTTGCATCGCTCGGAACCTCTGCCAGCACCTCCGCTGCACGACCAAGGCGGATGATTAGCTCATGGACCACCTCGTGCTCTGACTTCAATTTGGCCACAACCTCGCGGAACTTTCCTCCACCCGAGGCCTCGATCCGGGGGAACATATCAGCGCTTTCGATGTCGTGGTGAAACTTGAGAATCTGGCACTCGCGCCCGCAAAGCGAACCAAAGGCTTGAAAATTCTCAGCCATGTCGAGCGAAAGCACGATTTTCTTCAGGTGCTCAGGAGGCGTATCTCCTGCTTCGATCCGTGCCAGGACCGCGCCGATTTGGGCCATCTCCATCAAATACTGCCGATGGATGGCCGCCAGTTGCCGCCCTTGGCGACGATGCCTGTCCGTTGCCGCCGGCACCAGCGGCGCTTTTGGTCGTGCGGCCTCGTCGAGGCTGAGGTCATCCAGAGATTGTGTCGAAAGGTCTGTCATGGTGGACAAAAACCGCCATAGGCGCGCGGTGTCAAGGACGTTTACTTTGGGTCTGAAACTGCCCTACTGCAAGGCAGCGCTTTGGGAGGGGAGGATTTCATCGCGACTTTGGCCGTGGTGCGAACTTTTCCAGTGGTCAGGCCCAAGGTCTGTCCCGCAGATCAATAGGCGTTCAAATTCGATTTCACAGCTCGGGCTCGGTAAAGGCCGAAGAGGACGCCGTATCAATAAACGCTTTCACCAGATGCAATCGCGCCCGGTCCTTTGGCGCCACCACAGCAGTTTCATGGGTTTCTGAAAGCTCAGCGATAGGCACCTCAATCAATCCCCGCGAGATGAGACCGCTGTTGCCGAGAAAGATTGCAATGCCAGCGCCCTGCAGAACCGCCTCGCACATGAGAGGAAAGGTGGTCATTTTTATGATACGTTTTAACGGGATGCGGTGTTTTGCCTGCGCTTCACGTACAACCCGTTCGGTCAATGAGCCGTTTTCCGGCAGGATGATCGTCTCGTGTTGTAGATCTTCAAACCGCAGCAGATCACGATGCGCCAAGGGTGAACTCGGCAGCAGATAGGCGACATAGCGGGTTTTTTGCACCGCCACCCGCACCCAATCATCTATGTTTGGTGGATCCGTGATCAATCCAACATCCGCCCGCCTTTCACGCAATAATCGCGTCGCGGTGGTCCAGGCATAGAGCGAGAAGTCAATTTCCACGTCCGGATAGATTTTGCGAAACTGGCTGATGGCCCGCAGCGCCGGAAGCGGCGCATTGGCGATGATCTTGAGATGCCCCCGCGACATCGCTTCATAGCCTTCCAGGCGCTCCCTGATCGAAGAATCCAAAGTGACCAGACGGTCCGCCAGGTCATATAGCTCCTGTCCCGTGCGTGTCAGGGCAACACCGTCGCGACTGCGCAACAACAGTTGTGATCCAACCTGTTTTTCGAGCTTGGCCACATGCTGAGTGACCGCAGATTGCGTGACCCCAAGCCGGTTCGCGGCACCGGAGAAACTCCCTTCACGCACAACATAGGCAAAGGCCACAAACTGGTGATGGTTGGCGCGCATTGGGCCTCTCATTGCTATTGGCCAAGGCTTAGCTGCCATTAGTTTCACTAATATGACGTCACAAAAGTGAAGGCTGTGGTTTCTAAACCATCCCTGTCAGATGGAGGAATCAGATGGCCGGATTGAGCATCGAGAACATCAATAAACGCTTTGGAGAGACCGAAGTCCTCAAAGCCGTGTCCCTGGATATCGCAGATGGCGAGTTCGTTTCTCTGGTCGGACCATCGGGCTGCGGCAAATCCACTTTGCTAAGGATCATCGCAGGCTTGGAGACACAGACCTCAGGCGATGTTCGCATTGATGGCACAACTGTAGCCGGGCGGCGGGCGGCAGATCGAAATCTGTCGATGGTGTTCCAATCCTACGCGCTCTACCCGCATCTTAGCGTCGGTGAAAATATTGCGGTGCCTCTCAAGATGCGCCGGATGAACAGCTTGCAACGCCTGCCCCTCCTGGGCGGTCTTCTCCCCGGGACAGGCCGCCGCGCCAACGAGATCGGTAAAGACGTCATACAGGCGGCTGAGATGCTGGAAATCGGCCACCTTCTGGACCGCAAACCCGGTCAGCTATCTGGCGGACAACGACAGCGCGTGGCTTTGGGGCGGGCTTTGGTCCGTGATCCGGCGGCGTTCCTGCTGGATGAGCCCCTGTCCAATCTGGATGCAAAACTACGGGTGCAGACGCGCGCCGAAATCGCGCAGTTGCACCGCCGCCTGCAGGCCACATTCATCTATGTCACCCATGATCAGGTCGAGGCGATGACCATGTCGGACCGCATCGCCGTCATGATGGGGGGGCGTATATTGCAATGCGCGTCACCTGAAACCGTCTATGATGATCCTGACCGGATCGAGGTGGCGGAGTTCATCGGCTCGCCGAAAATCAACCTGTTGCCGGTAGAACTGAGTGAGACCGGACAAATCCATTTGTTTGGTCACGTTCTGCCCCTCACAACCAATTGCCGGACCAGAGGGGTTGCGTCGCTTGGGCTACGCCCCGAAGCCCTGCACCTTGCCGGGGAAGACGCGCCAATTCAGGGCCGCGTGGTACATAGCGAAAACCTTGGCTCTGAAATGTTTATCCAGATTGAGGTGATGGGGCTGGAACCACGCATCACCTTCCGTGCGACGTCCGACAAACGCGCGTCATTGACCCTGGGGACTTCGGTCGGTCTGACTTTTGACATGGCCAAGGCGCTGATTTTTGATGCCACTGGCGCACGCCTGCGTGAGATCAGTCCAACACGGGCGCCGAAAGCCGAGGTGGCCTGACATGTCGCTGACAGATACCCAGCCGGGCAAGGCCGTCGCGTCCGAAGCCTCGTCTTACAACACCAAAGAACGCCGCACCGCCTGGATTTTGACCGCCCCTGCCCTCATCCTGATGGTGATCATCCTACTTGCTCCGATCGCGATCGCCGGGCTCTTGTCCTTCACCAATTATTCGCTGGGCAACAGCGGCTTCGACTGGGTCGGCACAAGTAATTATGAAAAGCTGTTCACCCGCTCGACCTATGAAAAAATGTTCGTCGCCACGCTGACCTATGTGGTGACGGTTGTGCCAATTTCGGTCGGTTTGGGGCTGGGGGCGGCATTGCTGATCAACTCCCTTGGGCGGTTTCGCGAAATCTATAAGACGATCTATTTTTTGCCGGTCATGGCCACGCTGCTGGCGATGGCCATCGCCTGGGAGTTCATGCTGCATCCCTCCATTGGCATGATCAATCATACGCTCGAGATCGGCTGCGGAACGTTTCTGGAACGCATCTGGCCCTTTATGGCCCATGGCTGCGCCGAGCACTTCCCTGTCTGGCTCGGCGACAAACGTTATGCGATCTGGGTGATCAGCTTCATCGGCATCTGGCAGGGCTTTGGCTTCAACATGGTGCTTTATCTTGCAGGTTTGACCGGTGTCCACCGTGAGCTGTATCACGCCGCCGAAATGGACGGAGCGCGCTCTGCCTGGGACCGGTTCCGCCTGGTGACCTGGCCCGCCCTTGGGCCAACCACTGTGTTTGTCGTCACCATCTCCTGCATCCGCGCCTTTCAGGTTTTTGACACCATCGAAGCCTTCTGGCCGCAGGGTGGCGGTCCCAATAAATCCACCTACGTGATGATGTTCGCCATCTTTGAGAAAGGCGTGAAGCAGAACCTGATCGGTATCGGCTCGGCCATAACGATGGTGTTCCTCGCATTTGTCATGTTCCTCACCCTGATCCAGCGCTGGCTGGTGGAACGAAAGGTTCACTACTGATGACCCGCGATTGGTGGAAACATCTGCTTCTTATCCTCGGTGTGATTGTCGTTATCGCCCCCTTTTACATGATGGTCAGCTACTCCTTCAAATCCCCCGGAGAAATCGACCGGGGCGAAGGTGGCTTTTTTGGACATCAAGACATGATGGTGGATGAGCGCTGCGTGGCGCTGAGGGATCCAAGCCGGGACGATATCCTGGCTGCAGCGCCTCGGTTTGTGGGCCAAAGCGACCGCAGCATCCGCGAGGCCCTGGTTGCCGAAGCCGAAATCGACTGTTCCATGCGCCCGGTGGTGTTTAATTACACCATGGCTTTCAGCGAGGCGCCGCTGCTGCGGTACTTGCTGAATGGCCTGCTGGTCACCGCATCGATTTTTCTGATCCAAGTGGTGGTGGCCCTGCCAGCGGCCTATGCCTTGGCCAAGCTCAAGTTCTGGGGGCGTGATGCGGTATTTGCGCTGGTGTTGTTTTGCCTTTTGATCCCCGTTCATGCGATCGCCCTGCCGCTCTACATCCTTTTGGCCAAACTGGGATTGACCAACACCTATGCCGCCCTGGTGGTGCCCTGGACAATTTCGGTCTTTGGTATCTTCCTGATGCGTCAGTTCTTTATGACGGTGCCGGACGATCTGATTGATGCCGCCCGCATGGATGGCATGGGCGAGTTTGCCATCGTCTGGCGGGTGATGTTGCCCACAGCCATCCCGGCGCTGCTTGCCTTTGCGATCTTCTCGATCGTGGCCCATTGGAACGACTATTTCTGGCCGCGTATTGTCGTCACCGGCAACCGCGACCTGTTCACGCCTCCCCTGGGGCTGCGTGAATTCAAAGGCGGCGCAGATGGTTCGTACTTTGGCCCGATGATGGCAACAGCCACGGTCATCGTCACACCGCTGATCGTCGCCTTTATGCTAGCGCAAAGGCGCTTCATCGAAGGCATCACCCTAAGCGGCATGAAATAGCGGCATGAAATGAACGTGGGGGCGCCCGCAAAGGCACCCCCTCCCGTAATCCCGCAAGGGACAACCCCGGAGCCCCCGTCTGCAAACATCGGCTCCTAGATCCGGCAAGAGAGGACTATTCCATGAAACTGACTGCCACCGCAATGGCCTTGGCCCTGAGCGCCACCGCCGTTTTCGCCGAAGACACTGTAACCATTGAGTTTGCCTACCCCTACAGCCATCTGTTTGATGTCACGTATGAAGCCATGATGCCGGCCTTCAAAGAAGCCCATCCAAACATCGAGGTGAAGTTCCGCGCCACCTATGAATCCTACGAGGACGGCACCAATACCATCCTGCGCGAAGCTGTGTCGGGCAACCTGCCGGATGTAACCATGCAGGGTCTCAACCGCCAGCAGATCCTGGTCGATAAAGGCATTGCCAAATCACTGGAGCCCTTTATCGCCAAGGAAGAAAATTTCGCCAAAGAGGGCTATCACGATGCCATGCTGTCGCTTTCCACCTTTGGTGGCGCGGTGCACGGCCTGCCATTCTCTGTGTCCCTGCCGGTTGGATATTACAACATGGATGTCCTCAACGCGGGTGGCATCGAGGCGCTGCCAACCACATGGGACGAGGTAATCTCCGCCTGTGAAACCATGAAAGCCAACGGCGTTGACAACCCGGTCTTCTGGGGATGGAACATCACCGGCAATTGGTTCATGCAGGCCCTGATGTGGTCCCAGGACAAGGCCATTGTGGAAAATGGCCATGTGACCATCGACAGTCCCGAAGCCCTCGCTGCGATGGAGCAGATGCAGGCGATCTTCAGCAAATGTGAGATGCAGAACCTGGAGTGGAAAGCCGCCCTGTCGTCTTTCTCGGCGGGTGAGATCGGCATGATGTTCTGGTCCACCTCTGCTCTGGGGGCGGTGGAGCGTTCCCAGGGTGATTTTGAGCTGGTCACCGGACCGTTTCCTGGCATGGGCGAAACACCCAAAGGCCTGCCCGCAGGGGGCAATGCCGCCTTGCTGACCTCGACCTCAGAGGATCCCAAGGTACAAGCGGCCGCATGGGCCTGGCTCAAGTTCATCACCTCCGGGGAAGGCGCGTCAGAGGTGGCAAAAACCACAGGCTACATGCCCCCCAACAAGGCTGCCAACGAAGTGATCCTGGCCGATTTCTATGAGCAGAACCCAAACAAGCAGACTGCCGTCGACCAGTTGCCGCTGCTGCGTGACTGGTTGGCCTATCCGGGGGACAACGGTCTGGCGATCACCCAGGTGCTTTATGACGGGATCGAGCGCATTGTCACCGGCGATGCCACCGACATGAAAGAGCTTCAGCAAGAGCTGGTGGAAGAGGTCGCCGATCTCCTGCCGAACGGCTAAATCATCTGATCAACGGTCGCGTGAAATTGCTCACGCGGCCGCCCTTATTCTGGACAGGCACCCATGAAAATAATCCACATTTCTGACATCCATCTGACAGTTCCCGGCGAAAAAATGGGCGGGCTGGATCCCCATGCGCGGTTTGCACAGGCCCTGGCGGATGTCGCCACACATCACCCGGATGCCACACGCGTCATCATTACGGGCGATCTGACCCATTGGGGGGAACAGGCCGCCTATGAAGCGCTGCAACAGGCTGTCGCAGATCTGCAAATTCCGGTGCGCTTGCTGATCGGGAACCATGACAACCGCAAAACATTTCTGTCTGTATTCAACGACCACCCCACTGATGGGGCGGGATTTGTCAACTACGCTGAAACGCTGGAGGGCGTGCGCTTTATTTATCTCGACAGCGTGGGGGAACGGACCCACGCAGGTCATTTCTGCGAGACCCGCCGTGCCTGGCTGCACAACGAGCTTGCCAATTGTGACCGCGCCCGCATTTTTCTGCATCACAACCCGATGCTGTTGGGTCTGCCAGCTGAAGACAAAATTTCATTGGTTGAAAGAGACCGCGCCCCGTTCCGGGATCTGATCGCTGCCCATTCAGCCAAAATTGACTACATACATTTTGGCCATGTTCACGCACCGATCCACGGGTGTTTTGCCGGGGTTCAGTTTGCCAGCGTCGCCTCGACGGGCAACCAGTCGATCCCGGATTTTAACGAAGCAGATCTGTTAAAGGGAGCGCCCATGGCTCCGTCTTACTTTGTGCTTTTGATACAGGGATCCGACACAACGATCCACCAGATGCCGTTTACTTGGGAAGGGCCGATTGTCACCACTGGCACCCGTTGGGAGGACTGGGCCAAGCCAGATGAGGCAGCACAATAACCTGCACCACTAATTGATCCGGTTTGTTCCCGCGATCAGAGCGTCAAAGATCAACGCAGCCGGTGCTGCGCTGGTCTAGAAGCTCAATACAAAACAGCGGCTTCACCATGGAACGGGTTTTCCTGCCCAGTCAAAGAAGCCTCCATTCTGGCTGGGAGACAACTGATCAAGAACCGCAACAAGGTTTGCAGCCGCCTCACTTGGAGCAACCTTTTGGTGGCCGGGATAGGCTTTGGTGAAGGGGGTCTCCACCGTGCCCGGATGTAAGGACACGACAATGGCGTTTTTGCGCTTTCTCGCGATCTCAATGGCTGCCGTGCGCACAATTTGATTGGCCGCAGCCTTGGCCGCGCGGTAGCTGTACCACCCCCCGAGATGGTTATCACCGATCGAGCCGACACGAGCGGTGATAACCCCCACGACGCAGCGCCGGTCTTTTGGCAGCAGCCGTGGCACGTTTTGCAGAACCAGCGCCGGGCCGATCGCATTTACAGCCATGACCTGCGCCATGTTTTCTGCGGATATTTCCGAAAGCGATTTTTCGGGGCGCGCGCCCTCAGTCGCAAGGATACCACTGGCAACCAAAACAGTATCGAAGGGGCCATGGAAGGCCGCAAGAACACGCTCAACACTCTCGGGGTTGGTTAAGTCGAACCCGTCTGCGGTCCGCGAAATTTGTGTCACCTCAGAGCCATGTTTTGCCAGGGCGGTACAAAGCGCAGCACCAATACCCCCCCGACGCCCCGATGACAAGTGCCCGGCGTGTCATACGCGCCCACCCGATCGTGACAAGCTACAGTGTGGGGACCGCAACCCCGTGCCCCTCCACGATCTCAGCCCATCCTGACGGCCCTCACGGCGCAAGGCCCGCTGTATAGAAGGCGACCGGGTAGAAGGCGGCCGGATTTTTGTTGGCATCTCTCTGTTTTGCATTGAACGCGCCTCGATTTCACCTGTCCTGAATATCGGATCAGTCCCCAAAAAACGGTCAGGCCCTTTGGTTTCCTTGTATAAGTGATACGGTCCAATTCTGAGTTCAGATCACCGCAATAATCCAAGCACGATAGTGAACCATTCCCGGCCAGCCTTCGTATAGGGTAAAAGAGAATAAACAAGTGAAGTAAGATGCTAAGCTCAAAACCCATCATTTTCTGGTTCCGTCGAGATTTCAGGCTGGCGGAGCACGCGGCGATTTTAGCTGCCAGCCAGAGCCAACGCCCAGTTATTCCAGTGGTCTTGCTTGATGAAGTTGCCGAAACCTATGGGGCGGCCTCCAAATGGCGGTTGTCGCAAGCGATTGAACAATTTGAACACCGCCTAAAGGGCGTTGGATCCCGACTGATCCTGCGGCGGGGAACCGCTGCAGAGGAACTGCTGGCCCTGGCGCGCGAAACCGGTGCCGAGGATATTTGGTGGACCCGCGCCTATGATCCAGACGCGATTGCACGCGACACAAAGGTCAAATCAACACTGAAAGACGCAGGTTTCAAACCGCGAAGCTGGCCGGGTCACCTGCTCTTTGAACCCTGGGCGGTCAAGACCAAACAAGGCGGTTTCTTCAAGGTCTACAGCCCCATGTGGCGTGCTGTAAAAGATCTGGATGTTGCCCCGCCTGAGGCTGCCCCCCAGCAGCTTTTGGCTCCTGATAGCTGGCCGCAATCTGATCGGTTACAGGACTGGGCGCTGGAAACGGCAATGCACCGCGGAGCACGGATCTTGGCGCCACATGCCAATGTGGGTGAGCAGGCGGCAAATGCGCGTCTTGCCGATTTCATGAGTGCGCGAATTGGAGACTACAAAGACCGCCGCGACTTCCCGGCCCAAAACGCAACTTCCCGTCTTTCCGAAAACCTGGCCTGGGGTGAAATCGGCCCTCGTACGGTCTGGCATGCGGGGCTACGTGGATATCTAGAAGGCCAGCGCGGGGCGGAACATTTTCTGCGGGAACTGGTCTGGCGCGAGTTTGCCTACCATCTGGTGTATCACACCCCGCAGATCACCCAGGAAAACTGGAGATCACAGTGGGATGACTTCCCATGGTCGGAGCACGAGGATGAAGCGGTTCTGCGATGGAAACAGGGGCGCACAGGGGTTCCACTTGTGGATGCCGCCATGCGAGAGATGTACGTGACCGGCCACATGCACAATCGGGGCCGCATGATCGTCGGGTCTTTTCTGACGAAACACATGCTAAAACACTGGCGCATTGGGCAGAAATGGTTTGAGGAATGCCTCATTGATTGGGACCCTGCGGCGAACGCCATGGGATGGCAATGGGTTGCCGGGAGCGGACCAGATGCGGCGCCCTATTTCCGGATTTTCAATCCTGAAACGCAGGCGCAAAAGTTCGATGCCGAACAGGCCTACATTCACCGGTTTCTGGCAGAGCGCGCACCAACCCCCGGCCCAGAGGCTTTGGCGTTTTTTGATGCCTGCCCGCGTGCCTGGGGCCTGTCAAAGGACGATCCATACCCAACCCCGGTTGTCAGCATTGGTGAGGGCCGCAAAAGAGCGCTGGCAGCATATGACGCCCGTTGAACCTGAGAGGTAAAACAAACCCCCATGACTGATCGCCATTGAAGCTGCAAACCATAGCTGAGACGTGACAAACGCTGTTCTGCCCAGCACTGATACCGGCACTACAGAATGCGCCTGCGTCTAAAAAATCATCACTGCCTGCGCTTAGGCGCGCCAAAATTCGAACACCGGTCTCAGCCACCTTGTCCTGACCAATACGGCTGGGCATAAATAGCCTATGACAAATCCCCTTAGCGTGATGGTCTTTACCGACCTGGATGGTACATTAATCGACCATGACACCTATCGGTGGGACGCTGCGCAAGAGGCTTTGACAGCGCTCAAACGCATCTCCGCTGCAGTTGTCCTGGCAAGCAGCAAAACCGCCGCTGAAATTGGCGCTTTGCGGTCAGAACTGGGGCTCGAAGGCTGGCCAGCCATTGTCGAGAATGGCGCAGGCATTCTCTCGCCCCATGGCACAACCGCGCATCAGGGGGCGCAGTATGATGCGGTTAGATCTGCCCTTGAGACACTGCCCAGAGCGCTTCGCGAGTGTTTTCGCGGCTTTGGCGATATGACCGCCAATCAGCTGGTTGAAATGACCGGTCTGGCCCTGCCGCAGGCGAAACTGGCACAGCAGCGCGCGTATTCTGAACCCGGGCAGTGGCTGGGCACCGCGCAACAGCAAGCGGATTTCCTGGCCTGTCTTCTGGAGCACGGGGTGACAGCGCAACAGGGCGGACGTTTTCTTACCCTCTCTTTTGGAGGCAACAAGGCCGATAAACTGTTAAAAATTGTGCAAACATACCAGCCACAGCATACAATCGCGCTGGGAGACGCCCCCAACGATATTCAAATGCTGGAAAACGTGGATTTTGGTATTGTCGTGGCCAATCCACATCGCGCTCCATTACCAGTGCTAAAGGGAGAGGCGCGGGGTCAAATATTACGCACCAAAGAGGCAGGCCCCGTGGGGTGGAATACGGCGGTCCTACAGTTACTCGACCGGTTGCACATGAAGTAGGATCAAACTCATGGCCGATTTCCATCAAAACGGAAACATCACAACCCTGCATAACCTGCGCACCCGGTCCGCTGATGAATTGGAGCACGAGCTTTCGGTCTTTGCCCAATCGCGCAAAATTTCACTCATTTTGCCCTGCCTGTATTCCGAACTCGAAGGTCAGGCGATGCCGCATATTCTGTCGGAACTGGCCAAGGTCAGCTATCTGCACAGGATCATCATTGGCCTGGATGCGGCCAATGAAGCCCAGTTTCGCCATGCAAAGACATTTTTCAAAGGCCTGGGCCAAAATCATATCGTGATCTGGAACGACAGCCCGCGCATGCTGGCGCTGGGGGCGCGTCTGGAGGCAATGGGACTGGCGCCTACCGAGCAGGGTAAGGGCAAAAATGTCTGGGCCTCATTAGGCTATCTGATTGGCTGCGCCGACAGCGCCGTCATGGCGATCCATGATTGTGACATTCTGACCTACAACAAAGAAATGCTGGCCCGGCTGGTCTACCCGATGGCCAATCCAAACTTTCCCTATCAAGTCGCCAAAGGCTATTATCCGCGCATCGGTGGCAACAACATCAATGGCCGGGTGACCCGGCTGCTGGTCAGCCCTTTGCTGATTGCGCTCAACCGGGTGATCGGCAGCCGCGACTATATCGACTACCTGCGCAGCTTTCGCTATCCGCTGTCCGGCGAATTTGCCATGCGCACCTCTATCCTGCCTGACCTTCGCATCCCTTCCGACTGGGGGTTGGAAATCGGTGTCTTGTCTGAGGCCTGGAGAAACCTCGCGCCCAAAGCCGTCTGTCAGGTCGATATCAGCGATGCCTATGATCACAAACACCAGTCCCTGAGCCCGGAAGAATCCAATGCCGGGTTGAACCGCATGTCCACAGATATCTGCAAAGCAATCTTTCGCAAGCTTGCCGCCGATGGAACCGTGTTTACACCCAATGTTTTTCGAACCCTTAAGGCCACCTATTACCGCTGCGCGCTTGATCTGCTCGAAGCCTATTACAACGACGCAAAAATGAATGGCCTGTCCATTGACCGCCATGCCGAGGAAAGCGCGATCGAGCTGTTTGCGGAAAATATCATGCGGGCTGGGCAGATCTTTTTGGAAAATCCACATGAAACGCCGTTCATCCCCACTTGGAACCGCGTCCATTCTGCGGATCCGACCTTTCTGTCGGATATGACCGCAGCCGCCAAGGCGGATGAGGCTGAGTTTCAGTAGGCCTTAGGGTCAGGACGCTAACCCCGATTGGTGATCCAGCGACATTGGTAAGGGGCCAGGGTAATGGCCTCCTGCATCATATCAATCTGCTCACCGGTCAGCAGATCCACCCAGGGTTCGTCATCAATCAGGTTCATCGACATATGCGGCACCTGTGCCGGCTGATTGCTGACATTGTGCAGGGCAAAGATGGATTGATGACGGTCAAGGCTTTGACGCCAAACGCCAAAGACTGCGTTGTCCAGCGGCATGGTGAACTGGGTGGCATTGGGGTGAAAGGCGGGTTGTTTGGATCGGACCTGCAAACGGTGTGACAATGCCGCAAGAACGCGTGCCTGTACCGACGTGGGATCATCCAACAAGGCGTTCAGCCTGGGGTAGTCCCAGCGATGACGGTTGATCGCGCGGTTCATGCCGCGCCGTTCGACCTGAGCGTGATCATTCGGCGTTGCCAGCATGGAATGAATATAAAAGGCGGGGATGCCCTCCAATGACATCACGATGGTTTGCGAACACAGAAAGCGGTCAAAATGGTACTCGTCCGCCCCGTCAAAGGTCTGCCCGGTTGCCTCGTAGAAGGTTGTATTGATCTCATAGGGGGCTTCGCCACCGTCCGGCAGTGCCCGCATCGAGACAAGCCCACCGATATCCTTGATCGTTTTGATCATCTTGGCCTGTTCCTGCTCTGGCAGGATGCCCTCAACAGGGCGCATGCCGATGCCATCGTGGCTGGCGGTGAAATTCAGATAGGCACATCCCAGCTGGGCTGGTGGCATGCCGCTTTGCCAGCGGCGCAGGTACTGTGCAGACCCGGACATCACAGCATGCAGGATCAGCGGCGGCAGCGGAAAGTTGTAGATCGCGTGGGCTTCGTTGCGATTGCCAAAATAGCTCAGGTTTTCGGCCTTGGGCACATTGGTTTCCGTGAGCAGAATTATGGTCTCAACCGCGTAGTCACACAGCAGCCGCATCAGTTGCACGATGGCATGGGTCTGCGGCAGATGGATCGAACTGGTGCCGACCTCTTTCCACAAGAAGGCCACCGCATCCAGCCGGATGATGCGCACGCCGTTGTCCACATGCAGCCGAATGATGCGCAAAAACTCTAGCAAGACCTCGGGGTTGCGAAAATCCAGGTCGATCTGATCATGGCTAAAGGTGCACCAGACATGGCGGGGGCCGTCCACGGTCTCGACCTCCTGCAACAGCGGGGTGGTGCGTGGACGGACAACGCTGCTCAGGTCATCTTTGGGGGAGGCCTCAAAAAAGAAACCGTCAAAGGGGGATTGCCCCTGTCGGTAGCTATTGAACCAGGCGCCCTGACTGGAGACATGGTTCAAAACCAGATCCGACATCAGATGAAAATCTTCGCTGATGCGGTTGATGTCCGGCCAGTCTCCCAGCTGCGGGTTTACCGCCCTGAAATCCGAAACAGCAAAGCCGTCGTCAGAGGTAAAGGGAAAGAAGGGCAAAATATGCACGCCATTGACCAGGCCTTTCATGCGACGCAGCAGAAAGTCATGCATCAGATCCAATGGTTTGTGAGCGCCGTCCAGGATCGAGTTGCCATAGGTTATCAGCAGCGCGTCCCGTTCGGTCCATAGGTTGTTGCTGGGCAAACGCCCGCGCTTACGCGGCTGTTGGTTCTCTGGCCAAAACGCATCCATGATTTTGTCCACCAGAAGACTGGCGTCCTGATCAGGATAGATGGTCTTCAGGAGCGTCGTGAGCCGGGTGGTGAAAGTGCGTGTCTTGACTGTGTGCATAGGGAAAGAAAATCTGAAAACCGGCGAGACACAAGCCCATCCATTGGTTTTGAGACCTGTCACGGCCACGCGGTGGCCAAAGCGCTGCCTGCTCTACAGTTTTTATCCCGATCGCCCATAATTTGACCACTTTGTGCGCAAGACCTAAGCCGAACCGTGATGGCCACGCAGCAAGGACAAGGAAACCCCCAGCAGCGCTGACGGTGGCACGGCCTATTCTTCCAGGGTCCCATGGCAGATCGGGTGATACCATCAAAGAGCAGCGCAGGCGCATGTCCTCTCGCCCCACCTGTTTCCGCGCCCTGTCATCGCACCCTGTCACCGCACCCTGCAGATCATTTGACCTATATAGCCCAGAGGAGTAAGCCTGAGGCAATTCGAGCAGACAAGAGATAGGCGACCCGATGCAGGTCATTTTTCATTGCGGTGCACATGGAACCGAAGAGGACCGTCTGCTCAAGACCCTGCTGCGCAACAAAGACCGCTTTCGCCTGCACGGCACCGTTGTACCCGGCCCAGGCAAATACCGCTATTTGCTCAAAGATTGCATGGCGGCGCTGCAGGAAGGTCAGGCCACAACCGAAGCCCGGGACGTGTTGTGGGATGCGATCCTGGAAGAAGAACAGGCAGACAGAGTCCTGTTGTCCAATGCCAATTTCTTTGGCTCGCAGCGTCAATCAATCGAGGGCAGCCAGTTTTATCCTGAAGCAGAGGCGCGGCTTTTGTCCCTGCAGCACCTGTTCGCACAGGACAAACTGGAACTGTACATCGGACTGCGAAACCCGGCGACCATTCTGCCGGGCCTGCTTGAAAACGCCCACCCCGATCGCAAGGCCCAGGTGCTGAGCAACCTCGATCCTTATCACCTGCGGTGGTCAGATCTTCTGACGCGCCTGCGACGCGCCGTTCCCCAAGTTCCTCTCACCGTTTGGTGTTTTGAAGATATGCCTCTGATCTGGGCGCAGATCATCCGTGACATGTCCGGGCTGGAAATGAACCAGCGTCTGGATGGTGGCATGGATTTACTGTCGACCATCATGAGCCGCGAAGGCATGCGGCGACTGCGCCAGTATCTGGCACAGCACCCTGATATGTCAGAGACGCAACAGCGGCGGGTCATGGCAGCTTTTCTCGACAAATATGTGCGCGAGGACGAGTTGGAAGAGGAGATCGATTTACCTGGCTGGAGTGAAGCCCTGATTGAATCGGTCACCGCCCTCTACGAAGAAGACATGCAAATCGTCCAGCGCATCCCCGGTGTGACGATGATTACACCCTAATCCAGCCTCCTTGCACTCCAGCCCCCTCAGCCCGCCCTAGCCAACCGTCTCACCGGCCTTCTGCTCAGCCTTTTGCGGCAAACAATGGGACACATCTCGCTGTCTAAGGTGAAATCGGTTGTCCTAACCGGTTAACCCTGAGCGTTTCCATCGTCATGTCATCATAAAACACATCAATGGTAATCTGCTGGATAGAGCCCAGGGGAAAAGTAGCATAGGGCAGCCCATCTTCTGGCAGGATGGCATTGGGGGCGGCCTGATCTTCATGGCAGGGCGGCATCGGCCAGGTCACCGGCTCGGCGCCGTTGACGCCGATGCGCATACCGTTCAAGCCACAGCGCCAGGACCACAGATGCGTAACATAGAGCAGATCCTGCCCCTCATATTCGCGCACGGAAACCCAATTGGCCTTGGTGGCCGACAAAATGGGCTTAACCTCTGCGGCTGTGGTAAAAGGCGCAGATGACCCCCGACGGGCAGGCCTGCTCCCCACAGCGACAACATAATAACAGACATAATTCTTCGCATAAAAAAAACCTCACTTAACTGATACAAACAAGTCGCGCTCTAGGCCAAAGGCCCCTCAAATTTGGGGATTTCCTTTTGCCCAAAGCCCATATTGAATATAGACCATAAAATACCCAAGCCCCAACCGCTCGCAAGAGGCGGAAGACAGGAAATACAATGGCGCAGCAGTCTTTCAACGTCATGATCATCGGCCAGGCGGGGCGCCTGCAGTACGAGGCGCTGCTGTTTGCCGCCTCTCTGCGCCACAGCTGCCCCAACTTTTCCGGTCGTTTGTTTGTCGCGGTGCCGCAGCCAGGGCCGCTTTGGCAAAAAGATCCCAGCATTCACAACGCCGGTGTACTAGAGGCCTTGGCCCGGCTTGGGGTCGAAATCCTGCCGTTTGAAAACGAGATTTTTGGTCAGAGCTATCCCTATGGCAACAAGATCGAGGCGCTGCAGGCCATGCCCGAGGGCGAGCCGTTTGTGTTTTTTGACAGCGACACGCTGATCACCGGCGACCTGGAAGCGGTTCCCTTTGACTTCAATCGCCCCTCTGCCTCGCTGCGGCGCGAAGGCACCTGGCCCAAGCCAACGCTTTATGGGCCCGGCTATACGGACATCTGGCGCTCTCTTTACGACCGGTTTGGACTGGACCTTGATCCAACACTGGATCTGGAACAACCGGATGAATTCTGGAAACGCTACCTCTACTTTAATGCCGGCTTTTTCTACGGCACCTGCCCGCGCGCCTTTGGCAAACGATTTGCGGTCTACGCCCAGTCCATCCTGAAGGATCCGCCAATTGAGCTGGTCGGCCAGTCGCTGGATCCCTGGCTGGATCAGGTTGCACTGCCCCTGGTGATCCACTCCTTTGGCGGCGGTCGCGACGCCCTGCCTGCGGGCTACCTGGACGGGAAAACCAGTTGTCACTACCGGCTGTTCCCGCTGCTCTATGCCCGCGAAAGCGACGCAGTGATTGACCTGCTGGAAACGGTGGCTGCGCCAAACTGGATCAAGAAGGTTTTGAAAACCTATGAGCCGATCAAGCGGCTTGTTTATCAAAACCGGGGTGCCCGGGTACGGGCGCTGTTTGATCAGGATCACCTGCCCCGGCGCGAACAGGCCATTCGCAACAAAATCAAATCCGAAGGCCTGTGGCTGCGCTAACAGGCTGGCCACTTGTGGTCTGGCCTCATTCCCAACCCAAAAGCCAGGTTGCCGAGGGTCAGGTCCCTAGAACGATTTCCCACGCGCTGCTCTTTGCCAGTTTGTTTGTTCCAATTTGCCACGCCTGCGTTGTACCGGCGGGCAAGCTGTCCTAAACATTTGGTAAGAAAACTGATGAGGGAGAAAACCAGATGAGTGATGCACCAGCCTATGGCTTTGACACATTGCAGATCCACGCAGGCGCCAAACCGGACCCGGCAACCGGCGCCCGTCAAACACCGATCTACCAGACAACCGGCTATGTCTTTCGCGATGCCGATCACGCCGCTGCCCTGTTTAACCTGCAGGAAGTTGGCTTTATCTACTCACGCCTGACCAACCCAACCGTCGCTGTGCTGCAAGAACGCCTGGCAACACTGGAAGGCGGCGTTGGCGCAGTCTGCTGCTCATCTGGCCATGCGGCACAGATCATGGCGCTGTTCCCGCTGATGGCGCCTGGCTGCAATGTCATTGCATCGACGCGACTGTATGGTGGCACCGTCACCCAGTTCAGCCAGACCATCAAACGCTTTGGCTGGTCGGCAAAATTTGTCGATACCGATGATCTGGAGGCCGTCGCAGCCGCAATCGACGAAAACACTCGCGCGGTGTTCTGCGAATCCATCGCCAACCCCGGCGGCTATGTCACCGATGTGCGCGCGCTGGCCGATGTGGCAGATGCCGCTGGTGTGCCGCTGATTGTCGACAACACCACTGCCACGCCCTATTTGTGCAACCCAATTGCCCAAGGCGCCACTCTGGTAGTGCACTCCACCACAAAATACCTCACCGGCAATGGCACCGTCACCGGTGGCGCGATCATCGACAGCGGCACCTTCGACTGGTCCGCCAGCGACAAGTTCCCCTCCCTTTCGGCGCCAGAACCCGCCTATCATGGGCTCAAATTCCACGAGACCTTTGGCGGCCTGGCCTTTACCTTCCACGGTATCGCCATCGGGCTGCGTGATCTGGGTATGACCATGAACCCGCAGGCGGCGCATTACACCTTGATGGGCGTTGAAACCCTGTCGCTGCGGATGCAGCGCCATTGTGAAAACGCAATGACCGTGGCCAGCTGGCTGGAACAGGACGACCGGGTTGATTATGTGACCTACGCCGGCCTGGAAAGCTCGCCTTATTATGAGCGCGCCCAGGCGAACTATCCCAAAGGCGCGGGCGGTTTGTTCACCTTTGCGGTCAAGGGCGGCTATGACGCCTGTATCAAACTGGTGGATTCCCTGGAGATCTTCAGCCATGTGGCAAACCTCGGCGACACCCGTTCGCTGATCATTCACTCTGCCTCCACCACCCACCGTCAGCTGTCCCCGGAACAGCAGGAGGCCGCAGGCGCGGGCGCCAATGTGGTGCGGATTTCCATCGGCCTGGAAGACGCCGCTGATCTGATCCGCGATCTGGACCAGGCCCTGACCAAAGCCTGCAGCTGACCCCAAAGGCCAATCTGTAAAACAACAAAAAGGCCGGGTGTTTACCCGGCCTTTTTGGTTTCAAACCTGGCAGAGCCGCGGTTATTCGGTTGGCACCACCAGGTCAAACACCACCTGCACATTGTGCGAAAAGCTCAGCTCGCCCGCCTCGATCGGCATGGCACCGCTGCGCGACATCTCCATTGCCATCATCGGGCGGCCACCGCCATGATCCTGATCGGTGATGGTGCGAACCGGCCCCAGGGTGACCCCGGCGGCCGCCGCCAACTGTTCAGCCTTGTGGCGGGCATCCGCAACGGCGCTTGCGCGCATCTGGTCCTGTAGCAGCGCGTGATCCGCCACATCAAAGCGCAACCCCTGGAACTGATTGGCACCGGCGCGCAGCACCCGGTCAAGCACCTCGCCGAGTTGATCGAGGTCGCGCACCCGCAAATTCACCGTATTGGCGGCCAGGAACCCGGTGATCCGCCGCTCTCCCGAACTGTTATAAGAACCGCCATTGGACCAGACCGGCTGCAGCGAGATCTGCTGAGTCTGCAGGTCCTTATCCGCAATGCCAACGGCCCGCAGCTCTTGCACGACGGCGAACATATCTTCAGAGACCAGCGCCATGGCTTCGCCCGCCTCCTCGGCCTCTTTGCTGACCCCCAGCGTGATCACCGCCAGATCCGGTGCCACCTCAACCCGGCCCTCGCCGCTGACCAGAATCTGCCGATCGGTGCGCGTGTCTGCCTTGAGCGCAGTGCCCAAAGTTAGCGCCATTGCCAGGGCGGTTACCAAAACTGTCTTTGTTTTCATTGTGAAGTCTCCTTTGCTTTGCCCTAAGATGGGGACGGCAGATCGCCGCTGACAAGGGGAAAGCGCGCTCTTTTCCTTTCACTCGGCGATGTCCTGCTTTATGGTCTGCTCTGACGGCCTGAAAGGACTCCTCGCGGTCCGGGCACTACAGATTTGGATGGTTTGACCGCATTATGAAACCGGAGTTTGCTCTTTCTCTTTCCGCAGAGGGTATTGTTCTGCTGCATCGTGCAGCCGGAGGTTGGCGAAATGTCGGCACTGTGTCGCTCGACAGTGCTGATTTGACAGCAGATCTTGCTGCGCTCAAAGCCAAGGGAGACGCCCTGGCGCCCGAGGGGCTGTGCAAACTGATCATCCCCAATGAGCAGATCCGCTATCTTACCATTGAGACTGGCATTTCCGATCTGGAAAGTCGGCGCCGCCTGGCCCGCGCCGCTTTGGAAGGCGCCACGCCCTATGCGGTGTCGGATTTGGCTTTTGACCTGTCTGAGGACGGCGACCAAACCCATATTGCCGCCGTCGCCTATGAGACCTTGGCTGAGGCCGAAAGCTTTGCGCTGGAAAATGGCTTTGCGCCCGCTTCCTTTGTGGCCATCCCTGGTGAAAGTGGTTTTCTCGGAGAACCCTTTTTTGGCGCAGTCCCCTCGATGGGCGAGACTGAGATCACACCTGATGGGATCGTTGTTGTGGACATCGGTCCAGCTGCACTCCCAGACCCCACCCCCGCCGAACCGGTTGAAAAACCCGCCCCCAAAAATGACGCACCTAAGGCCGCAAAGGATCAGGTGGCGGCTGAGCCCACCATGCCCAAGGCACCCGCCGCTTTGGACCCGGACAGCGCCCAGCCCGATCTGGATGAGGATACCGATTCAGACGCCGAGGACAGCGGTCCAATTGCCGGATTTACCAGCCGCCGCAGGAAGTCACCGCAGGCCAAAGGCTCAGAGGCTGCAAAACCTGCATCTGCAAAAAAACCATCTGACAAATCCGCAGCGCCATCGCCCGGCAAGCCTGCCCCCTCTGTTGTCGCAGCAGCACCTGTAACCACACAGGCACCAAAACCGGGCCCCAAACAGGCCGCAGCCACAGCGGCCAAGCCTGTCGCCGCGCCCGCTGGCAAATCCCCAACCACAGCAGAGCCGACAAAGTCTGCTGGCCATGCCCAGTCTGCCGGTCCCGTCCCAGAGACCGGCGCCCCCGCGGTGCACAGCCCAGCTGCCCCAGCCGGAGCACAGGCCGCGGCCAGTCCAAAGTCGGCCAGTCCAAAGTCGACCAGCCCAAGCGCTGCCAGTTCAGGTTCCGCCAGCTCAAGTTCAGCCAGTGTTAAACCTGTCGCCACTGCCCCTGGAAAAACTGCAAAACCCACAGGGTCAACCAGTGCACCAGCCGCCCCTGCCACTGTTCACCCCAATGCCCCAACCATCAGCGGCGCGGCTGCACAGGCGGCGAACAGTCTCAACAGCTCGGTTGACGACAAACCGGGCACCATAAAGGGCAAGCCGCGCTTCCTGGGGTTGATCCTGACGGCAGGGCTTTTGTTGGCCATGGCCGCGATTGCGGCTTTTGCGATGTTCTCCGAAGGCGGGTTGTTCTTTTCCTCCGAACGCCCGCCGCTGGAACAAAGCCTTGATACCCCGCTGGCGCCCCCCGCTGCTGGCTCCACCGATCAAGATCCGGCCCTTGCGGAAACACCGCCGACCGGCACCAATGCCGAACCAGCCAGCCCAGTGGATATTCCCATAAGCGAGGTGGAAACCGAGCCAGACAGCATCGCCCCACAGGTGAGCGCGATACCAAGCCACCCTGACCCAGGCGTTGTGGAGTTGGACGATCAAGCCGAGCCTTCTGAGACCACCAGCCTTGACCCTGCCGGCGCCGAAATCGACACCCCATTGGATGCAAGCACGGGCCAGCCCGTGCTTGATGCGTTAGAAGGGGAGGCTGCCGATCCGGACCAAAGCGACGCGCTGAGCGAAGCCGCGCTCTACGCCGCCACTGGAATCTGGCAGCAGGTTCCCCAAATCGCAGAGGCCCCTGCCCTGGTGTCTTTGGATGACATCTATGTCGCCTCTATCGACAATAGCGATCTCTCCCAGGATGCCGTCGCCCTGCCCCAGGCACCGCTGTTGACCAGCGATCCCGAGCCAGACGCGCTCAGTTCCCCGGCGGCAGCGGGTAGCGACTTTGACCTCGACCACCAGGGCCTGGTGACAGCAACACCCGAAGGCACACTCAACCCGGATGGCATCATGGTCTATCTGGGGCGCCCAAGCGTCGTCCCCCCCCCGACCCCGGCCCGCACAGCCCCCGAAGATGCTGGGGAAGCCGCCGAAAATGCCCGCCTGGCGAGCCTATCGCTGAAACGGCCCCGCCCGCGTCCCTCCGATCTGCTGGAACGGGCAGAACGCGCACTTTTGGGAGGGCTCAGCCGCGCCGAGCTTGCCCGGGTTCGCCCCCGCGCCCGCCCTGCCAGCCTGAAGACGGAAGAACAGGAAAACCAGCCTGTCAGCGCTTTGGCTATTGCCACGTCAAAAGCGCCGCGGGATCGGCCTGCGAATTTTGCCAATCTGGTGGATCGTGCCACCCGGCAGCGTGCCACAACAACCGCCACGACAGCGGCGGCGGCAGTAGCGCCGCAATCCGTTACCCCCAGCATTCCCAGCTCTGCCTCAGTGGCGCGCCAGGCAACAGTCACCAATGCAATCAACCTGCGGCGGGTAAACCTGATTGGTGTCTCCGGAAAACCGTCTAACCGCCAAGCCCTGATTCTGATGCCCAGTGGTCGGACCCGCCAGGTCCGGGTGGGCGATCGGCTGGATGGTGGCACCGTGGTAGCCATCAGCGAAAGCCAATTACAGTATCAAAAGCGCGGCACAAATAAGACACTGAAGCTGCCCGGAAATTAACCACCTGCAGGCAGATCCAAAGACAGGACATTGACGGCCCCTCACCTGTCGTTTGCCCGTCCCATCCCTTGGCGCGCAGGTCCCATCAGGTCGGCCAGTTCGCCCACAGCAAAACCGCTGACATAAAAAAGTGCCGGACCTCCCTAAGGCCCGGCACTTTTGTGCGCATTTCTGTTGGGGCTTAAACCCTATTCAGCGGCGTCCAGCTCTCCATTGGCGATCTGTTCGCGTTCGATCGATTCAAACAGCGCCTTGAAGTTTCCTTCCCCAAATCCATCGTCCCCTTTACGCTGAATGAACTCGAAAAAGATCGGGCCAATCACCGTCTTGGAGAAAATTTGCAGCAGGATTTTGGTCTCGCCACCATCGACGACGCCCTCGCCATCAATCAAAATGCCATGTTTCTGCATCCGCTCCAGCGGTTCATCATGGCCCTTCACCCGGTCGTGGCTCAGCTCATAGTAGGCCGCAGGCGGTGCAGGCATATAGGTGATGCCACGATCAGAAATCTCATCCGTGGCGCTATAAATGTCCTCGGTTCCAACCGCGATATGCTGAATGCCCTCGCCTTTGTATTTCTTGAGATAAGCAACAATCTGGCCGGTCTCGCCGCGATCTTCGTTGATAGGAATACGGATACGACCACAGGGAGAGGTCAGCGCCCGGCTCAGCAGCCCGGTAAACTTGCCCTCGATGTCAAAGAAACGGATTTCCTTGAAGTTGAACAGCTCGCCGTAGAACCTGAACCACTTGTCCATATTGCCTTTGTAGACATTGTGCGTGAGGTGATCGAGGTAGTAAAAGCCAACGCCGCGCGGTTTTGACTGTTTGGTCCACTCGAATTCCCCATTGTAGGGCGAGGTCTCATAATACTGGTCGATAAAATAGATCAGCGAGCCACCAATGCCTTTGATCGCGGGCACATCCATGGTTTTGTCGTCGCCGTCATAGGCTTCGGCCCCTTTTGAAACCGCGTGTTCAAAGGCCTTTTGTGCATCGACAACACGCCATCCCATGGAGGGGGCACAGGGCCCATGTTCGGCAACAAACTTGTCAGCATAGCTGCCTTTTTCCGCATTCAGGATATAGGTGATATCCCCCTGCTGCCAAAGTTCGATGCCCGGTTTTGTCTTGTGATGACCGACCTGTTCATAGCCCATCTTGGTGAAAAGATCCCGCAACTCCTGCGGTTCAGGGCTGGCGAACTCGACAAACTCAAAGCCATCGGTGCCAGCGGGGTTTTCATCGCTGATCACGGATTTCGGGGCGTTATGCGGAAATGGACCCATGCTGGTTTCCTTCTTTAGTCGCGTGATGCGGGCTAGATTTCTGTTCTCGATCACAATACCGCAAATGAAATGCATATTTCGCGCGTTCTTTGTATGGCTATCGCCTTTCCGCGCGAGAACTTCGCGCCTAATGTGATAAAAACAGGAAAAACCCGCATATGCTAGATTCAACAGACACCAAACTGCTCGCCGCCTTGCAAAAGAACGCACATCTTACCGCACAGGAGCTGGGAGAGCTGCTGAACCTGTCGCCCAGTCAGGCCGGGCGGCGGCGACAGCGGCTAGAATCAGAGGGCTATATCCAAGCTTACTGCGCCCGACTGGACCCGGCAAAACTGGGATTGACCGTTCAGGGGTTCGTGCATGTGAACCTTGGCAGCCACGGGCCGGAACAATCCCAAAGCTTTAGCCGCCTGGTCAGCACCCGGCCCGAGATCACCTCAGCCTGGACCATGACAGGCGAGGCAGACTATCTATTGCGGGTTTATTGCAGCGACTTACAGGCGCTCAATCAGCTCATCCATGAAATTCTATTGCCGCATCCAGCCGTCGCCAGGGTGCAAAGCCAGATCGTAATGGCACAGTTAAAACGTGATGCGCCTTTGCCAACTTAATAATAATGGAAGGTTTTGATTTTATAGATTTTGACTGTATCTTTATGAAGTGGAGCGCCTCCTTGTCCTTTGTAGACCGTCGCATAGAAGCCCGCCCCTCGACTGGTGAAGCCCCCTTCGCCCTGAACGAGGTTTTCTTTTCACGCACCGATGACCGTGGGGTGATCCAAGCCGGAAACTACGTCTTCAAGCGCGTAGCAAACTACGAATGGGAAGATCTGATCGGTTCGCCCCATAAGATCATCCGCCATCCGGATATGCCAAAGGGTGTTTTCCAACTGTTTTGGGATACTCTGAAAGCAGGCGACAGCATGGGGGCCTACGTCAAGAACAAGGCCAAGGATGGGCTGTACTACTGGGTCTTTGCAGTGGTGGTCCCCTGCCAGGGCGGATATCTCTCGGCGCGGATTTCCCCCAGCAGCGCCTTGTTTGATGAGATTAGAGCCATTTATAATGAGATGCGCCAGGCTGAACTCAACGAAGGAGTCAGCGCGGAAGACAGCGCTGAAAAGATGCTGGAGTGGATTCGAAAGAAAGGTTTTGAAAACTACCACCAGTTCGCCACCCATGCCCTGAGCGAAGAGCTTTTGTCCCGCGATGTCGGACTGGAGCGCCCGAAAGATCCCAAAATCGCGGATCTGCGCAGAATGATGGCAAACGCCGAAACCCTCGTTGAAGAAACCCAAGGTCTGGTCAAAGATTTTGACGCTATGCACACGATTCCGCATAATTTGCGGGTGATTGCATCGCGGATTGAACCCTCGGGTGGACCGGTCACGGTCCTGTCGCAGAACTATGGTGCGATGTCGCGCGAAATGTCCGACTGGTTTGAAGCACATGTGATGGGGGAAAACAGCAACTTCAACACCATCAAGCTGGCCGTTACCAACAGCCTGTTTGTCGAAGGCATGGCGCGCATTCTGAACGAATGTGATGCGCAACTCCAAACCGAAAGACGCGGCCTGGGCGACATCGACATGGCCGCAGAGCGCAAAATCCTGAACCAACTGGTCACAGAGGAAACAGACCGGGCCCGCAAAGGCGTCGAGGAAGTCGACCTTGAGGCCGAGCGCATCATGCGGGCCTGCCAGGTCATGCACCGACAATTCCTCGGGCTCAGCTCCACCCGGGTCCTGTGTAAGATCGAAAGCGCCCGCCTGCCGGAATCCGGTGAAACGCTCTCTGACATCATCGACCAGCTTGGGGTCTTCCAGGAACGCATCTCGCGCCGTCTGGACGTTATCACCAAACTCAGCAATGAGATTCGGCAAATGGATCAATAGGCAGCGGCTGACCTGCACTGGCAATCGCCAGAGCGTCGAAACCAAAGCGCGGCGGCACGGGGAAACCTGGCCGCCGTTTCCCATTGAGCCGCCGATCTCCCGGCTCCCAAGCGCCCGGTAAAGCGCAGCAGCAATATGACCCACTCAAAATGCTGCTAAAACCGTTGCCAAGGTGCAAACCACTTGCGATACCAGTTGTATGGACGCATTTCTGTATCAGGCAACAATCTATCTCGCTGCTGCTGTTATCGCCGTTCCCCTGGCCGCGCGTCTCGGGCTTGGGTCGGTTCTGGGCTATCTGGCTGCCGGCATTATCATAGGCCCGGTGCTTGGGCTGGTCGGGGCTGAAACCCAAAACCTCCAACATGTTGCGGAATTTGGCGTCGTTATGATGCTGTTTCTCATCGGGTTGGAGCTTGACCCGCGGGCGCTCTGGGCGATGCGGCATAAACTGATCGGACTGGGCGGCTTACAGGTCTTGCTCAGCACTCTGGCACTTATGGTCGCCGCCCTTATTGCCGGCGAGACCTGGCAGGTCAGCCTGGCCGTTGGCCTGACGCTGTCGCTCTCCTCGACAGCGATCGTGCTGCAGACGCTTTCAGAAAAAGGCCTGATGCAGACCGGTGGCGGGCGGTCGTCCTTTTCGGTGCTGTTGACCCAGGATATTGCGGTCATTCCAATTCTGGCGCTTCTACCGCTTCTTGCCATCAAGAACGGACCGCAGTTAGGCTCGGATGGCTCCATTGAGCGGGCAGAAGTCGCAGGCCATATGGCTGCGGCCCATGACGGGCTTTCCTTGGTTGCTGGTCTGCCAGGATGGGCCGTGACCCTGACCACCCTTGGCATGATCGGCGTCATCGTGCTGGCTGGCATCTATCTGACCCAGCCGCTGTTCCGCTTTATCCATGCGACCAACCTGCGTGAAATGTATACTGCGCTGGCCCTGCTGATTGTGGTTGGGATCTCCTTCTTGATGACCCTGGTTGGGCTCTCCCCTGCGCTGGGGGCATTTTTGGCGGGCGTGGTTCTGGCCAACTCCGAATTCCGCCATGAATTGGAAAGCGATCTCACCCCCTTCAAGGGGCTGTTTTTAGGATTGTTCTTTATTACGGTTGGGGCCGGGATCAACTACCGGCTGCTGTTGGCCAACTTCGGAGACCTGCTGGGCCTGGCTCTTTTGGTGATCCTCGCCAAGGGCACAATCCTGTTCTTTGTGGGTCGCGCCTTTGGTCTCAGACGGCGCAATCATTGGCTTTTCACCCTCAGCCTGGCGCAGGCGGGTGAATTTGGGTTTGTCCTGCTTGCCTTTTCCCGCCAACAAGGCGTCATACCCGAACCATTGGCCGAAAAGCTGCTGCTTGTCATTGCCCTGTCGATGCTGATCACCCCGCTGTTGTTCATTTTGTATGATATGTTGTCTCACTTCATGGGCGAGCAAGGTGTCGAACAGGAACCTGATGAGATTGACGAACAAGGACCCGTTATCATCGCCGGGATTGGCCGCTTTGGGCAGATCGTCAACCGGCTGGTACGCGCCAGCGGTTTCAAGACCGTGCTGCTGGACAATGACATCCGCGCAGTGCAGCTGATGCGCCGTTTTGGGGTCAAAAGCTTCCTTGGCGACCCGACACGGCCAGAGCTGCTCAAGGCGGCGGGCATCGCCAAAGCCCATGTGCTGGTGGTGGCGCTGGACGACCCAGAAAAAACTGTCACCATGGTCGCCTATGTGCGGCGGACCTACCCGGATCTGCACATCATTGCCCGCGCCTATGACCGCAACCATGTCTTTGAGCTGTATAAGGCCGGCGCCGATGACATCGTGCGGGAAATGTTTGACAGCTCCTTGCGGGCCGGGCGCTACGTGTTGGAAAAAATCGGCCTCAGCGAATATGAAGCGGCCCAGGCCGAGCAGACTTTTTATGCGCACGACCGTCTTACGGTGCGCGAGCTCGCCTCGCTGTGGAAACCCGGAACACCTGCCAGTGAAAATCAGGCCTATATCGCCCGCGCCCGAGAACTGGAAAAGGATCTGGAAACCGCCCTGTTGGAGCTGGCCGAGAAAAAAGATCAAAGCAAATCCTGACCTGAGCGCCATTTTAGGCAGACAAAACAAAAGCCCCGAAGTCACCTTCGGGGCTTTTGTTGTTCGCTCGCCTTTCATGCAGCAGCAATCAGCCGTCTGAAACGCCTGCTTCTGCAAAGGTCGCCATGCCGCTGTGACAGGCGATTGCGCCTTTCAAAACCTGAATGGCCAACGCCGCCCCAGAGCCTTCACCAAGACGCAGACCCAGCGCCAAAAGCGGCTCTTTACCCAGCTCTTTCAGCAGGGCGGGATGGGCGTTTTCAGCGCTTTGATGCCCTGCAATGGCATGATCCAAAGCGCCGTCACAGCTGCGCTGCAAACAGGCGGCGGCAGCACAACAGATAAATCCATCAAGAATAACCGGAATATGCAGCAGCCGTGCCGCAGCAATTGCGCCGGCCATGGCCGCAATCTCGCGCCCACCCAGGCAACCGAGCGCATCCAGGCCATCTTTGATTGCAGCGCCATGCCGCGCCACGCCTTCGGTGACGACACGGGTTTTATTGGCCAGCCCGGCGTCATCAACCCCAGTGCCGCGCCCGGTCCAGTCTGCGGGTTCGCCGCCAAACAGGGCAAAGGCCAAAGCCGCCGCTGGGGTGGTGTTGCCAATCCCCATTTCACCAACCACCAATAGATCCGCTGTAGGGTCAACGGCATTCCATCCGGCCTGCAAGGCGGCCAGCAGCTCTGCCGCGTCCATCGCTGGGGCTTGGGTGAAATCCTGCACTGGATTGTCCAGATCAAGCGCATGAACATCCATCCGCGCACCTGCCAGTTTGGCCAGCTGATTAATTGCCGCGCCGCCATGTTCAAAATTGATCACCATCTGGGCCGTCACCTCGGAGGGAAAGGCTGACACCCCCTGGGCGGTGACACCGTGGTTGCCGGCAAAGACAATAACCTGGGGCGATTTGATCTCGGGGCGATCGGTGCCGCGCCAGCCGCCATACCAGATGGCGAGATCTTCCAGTCGGCCCAAAGCCCCGGGAGGCTTGGTCAGCTGCCCGTTGCGGGTGGCAGCCGCGTCAATCGCGGTCTGGTCTGCACCCTTGGCCTGCGCCAGCAGGGAGCGGAAATCATCAAGGGAAGTCAGAGATGGCAGCATGTAAAGCCTCGTTGCATCTGGGCGGCGGACGCGCGTAAATCAGGGTCCAATCTGTTTAGCGGCTCAAAACTGCTTCGCAAGTCCCGCAAGAGGCTCACACATGCGAAAAAACGACATATCTTTGGTGGACATCCCACTGGCGCTGGTCCTGTTGACCCGGCTGCCCCTGCCGCAACTGGCAAGCAGCAGTTTTCAGCGCCAATCCCGGGCGGTATGGGCCTTTCCGCTGGCGGGGCTTGCGATGACCCTGCCCGCCTGCATGGCGGCCTATGTGGGCCAGGCCCTGGGCCTGTCTGCGGCGCTAGCTGCTGGGCTATTTTTGATGGTTCAGGTCCTGCTGACAGGGGCGATGCACGAAGACGGGCTGGCGGATTGCGCCGATGGGTTTTGGGGCGGTTTCGCACCTGCACGGCGGTTGGAGATCATGAAAGACAGCCAGATCGGCAGCTATGGCGTGCTGGCACTGGTTTTTGCCATTGGCCTGCGCTGGCACGCCCTGTCGCTGCTGTTGGATCTGGGACAGGGCTGGAGTGCGCTGGCTATTGCCCTGCTCAGCCGTGCAATGATGCCCATGCTGATGGTCTGGCTGCCCAATGCCCGCCAGTCCGGCCTATCGCAAAGTGTCGGCCGCCCGTCCCGGCGGGCCACGGCCCTTGGTCTGGGCCTCGCTGTTGCACTGGCGCTGCCCTTGCTCGGGCTTGTCAGCCTTGCCGTTGCCGCGCTGCTTGCCTTGTTGACCCTAGGATTGGGTCTGGTGGCCCGCACCAAGATCGGCGGGCAGACCGGCGATGTGCTGGGCGCCTGCCAGCAGGTCAGTGAAATTGCCGGATTGCTGATGCTGGCGGCCCTCTTCAGCTAAACTGAGGCCAAGACAGCAAAAAGCCCGTGACCATAGGTCACGGGCTTTAAAATTTCTGAGTTCTTGAACAGCTGACGCCGATCAGGCTGCAACACGGGAGGTCAGAACGTCCCCGACCTGTTTCGCGGCCAAGATTTCATCGCCACCGGCAACAGCGGCAACTTCGCGGGTCAGGCGCTCAAGCGCGGCCTCATAGAGCTGACGCTCTGAGTAGCTTTGCTCACGCTGGTCATCGGTACGGTGCAGATCGCGCACCACTTCGGCAATGGCAATCAGATCACCAGAGTTGATCTTTTGCTCATATTCTTGCGCACGGCGTGACCACATCGCCTTTTTGACCTTAGCCTTACCGCGCAATGTTTTCACCGCATGTTCCACGACATCAGGCGTCGCAAGCGCACGCATGCCAACGTCAATCGCCTTATGCGTCGGCACCCGCAGGGTCATTTTGTCTTTTT
>CAJQNB010000001.1 GCA_905479575.1 uncultured Pseudophaeobacter sp. | reverse complement strand
ATGCTATGCCATTGTTAAAACAGTCGCCATCGCCCCAAACGACATCAGCAGCGACCGCATCTCCCCCCTCTGAAACACAGACCGCTTGACGTCTTAAGAACCCCGCACACACACATTATCAAAGACGTCTGGTGACCCCGGCAGGATTCGAACCAGCAACCTGCCCCTTAGGAGGGGGCTGCTCTATCCAGTTGAGCCACGGGGCCGGGCTTGTTTACGCGATAGCAAATCCTCTGGGGTATCACAATGAGGCGTGGCGCCTTGGTTATTGATTATTCGACGGCTTTGTCGCGCTCCTTTCCTGCAACGCCCCATTGTACTGGGCGCGCGCACTGGCTAACCTTAAAAGCAGCAGAAAATATGAGGCCTTAGAACGTGACCACGGACCCCAAGCGCCCGCTCACCCTACGTGATGTATCAGAAGCAACAGGCGTGTCAGAAATGACCGTGAGCCGTGTGTTGCGAAACCGCGGAGATGTCTCTGAAAAGACCCGGGTGAAGGTTCTGACCGCCGCCAAGGAACTGGGCTATGTGCCCAATAAGATTGCCGGGGCGCTGGCCTCTAAGCGGGTCAATCTGGTGGCGGTGATCATCCCCTCGCTGTCCAATATGGTGTTTCCCGAGGTGCTGACGGGCATCAATCAGGTGCTGGAAAATACCCCGTTGCAGCCCGTTGTCGGGGTGACGGACTATCAGCCGGAGAAAGAAGAAAAAGTTCTCTATGAGATGCTGTCCTGGCGGCCCTCTGGGGTGATCATTGCCGGGTTGGAACATACCGAAGCGGCGCGGGCGATGCTCAATGCTTCGGGCATTCCGGTGGTGGAGATCATGGACACCGACGGCAAGCCGGTGGATTCGATGGTGGGGATTTCGCATCGCCGGGCCGGCAGTGAGATGGCCAAGGCGATCCTGAAAGCGGGCTATCGCCATATCGGCTTCATGGGCACCAAAATGCCACTGGATCACCGCGCCCGCAAACGGTTTGAGGGCTTCACCGGAGCCCTGGGCAAGGAGGGCGTCGAGATCGAAGACCGGGCGTTTTATTCCGGCGGCTCAGCCCTGGCCAAGGGGCGTGAGATGACGCAAGAGATGCTGGAACGCTCTCCTGAGTTGGATTTTCTCTATTATTCCAACGATATGATTGGTGCAGGCGGGCTTTTGTATCTGATGGATCAGGGCATTGATGTGCCCGGACAGATTGGTCTTGCTGGCTTTAACGGGGTTGAACTGCTGCAGGGCCTGCCGCGCCAATTGGCCACCATGGATGCCTGTCGGCTGGAGATCGGTCGCAAAGCCGCCGAGATTATTGCGGCGCAATTGGATGATCCCGAGGCGGCGCAAGAACACCATGTGACGCTGACCCCCACCATTTCTTATGGTGACACGCTCAAGCGGCGCTGATGGCTCTGCCTCGTCTTGAAAATGCTGTGGCGCGGCGGCTGTTTATGGATCGCCACGCCCTGTTGGAACAGCCAAGCGGAGTCTCCAAAGGCGGGGACCTGTTGCAGCTGATATCCCGGCTGGGATTTGTGCAGCTCGACAGTATCAATACTGTGGCGCGGGCCCATGATATGATCCTCTATTCACGCCGCCCCAGCTATCGTGCCAAAAATCTGACGGATCTCTATCATGGCGGCGGGGCGCTGTTTGAGCACTGGACCCATGATGCGGCGATGATCCCGCTGGCGTTTTATCCGCAGTGGCATCTGCGGTTTCAGCGCGACGAGGCGCTGCTGCGCAAACGCTGGCGTAACTGGCGCCGTGACGGGTTTGAGCAGCAGTTTGACACGGTGTTGACCCATATTCGGGACCATGGGCCGGTCAGCTCGTCGGATTTGGGCAAGGGCGAGAAAAAGAGCTCGGGCGGCTGGTGGGACTGGCACCCGTCCAAGACGGCGCTGGAGTATCTGTGGCGCACCGGCGCGCTGACCGTTGTTGGGCGGTCCGGCTTTCAAAAACGCTATGACCTGACGGAGCGGGTGATTGACGAGGCGCTGCATGCGCCTGCGGCGTCGCTGGATCCGGCGCCGACGGTGGATTGGCTGTGCTCACAGGCGTTGGACCGGCTTGGCTTTGCCACCTCAGGTGAGCTGGCGGCATTTTGGGACACTGCCAGCGCTACTGAGGCGCGGCAGTGGTGCCAACAGGCCAAGGCGCGCGATGAGATCGAAGAGATTGAGGTCGAGGCGGCAGACGGCAGCCTGCGCAAATGCTTTGCCCGACCGGGCACTGTGGATCAGGCGGCAGAGCTGGCACCTGCGCCGGGCCGGATGCGGGTTCTCAGCCCCTTTGACCCGATGCTGCGGGATCGCAAACGGGCTGAGCGGCTGTTTGGGTTTTATTACCGCATCGAAGTTTTCACTCCGGCCCCCAAACGCATCTACGGCTATTATGTCTTTCCCCTGATTGAGGGGCAGCGCATGGTCGGGCGTATCGACATGAAGGCGGATCGCCCGGCTGATTGCCTGCGGGTAAGTGCGCTGTGGCCGGAGCGCGGCGTTACATTCACCCCTGCGCGCATCAAACGGTTAGAGGCCGAGCTGGAGCGCACCGCCCGTTTTGCCGGGCTTGGAACCGTTGACTTTGCAGCAGACTGGCTGCGAGAGCCGGTCTGATCCATCGGGTAAGTGCTATGGATGAGTGCTATGAGTGAGCGCTATTCGGGCTGCAGGTTGGCCTCGATCACCGCGCGGTAATCCGCCGGGGCAGGACGGGCCTTGAACTCTGGCTGGGTGATAAAGACACAGGTGAACCGGCCTTCAAAACAAAGCGTGCCATTCTGCCGGGCATCGACGCGGAAGGTCACGGATTTGGTGCCGATTGCACAGGGCCAGACAGCGCACTCCAGTCGGTGGCGTGGCGTGACCGGGGAGCGAAATTCCAGGTTCATGCTGACAAAGGGGGTGCCGGTGCCGCGGTCCAGTTCCATCTGAAACCAGCCGTCGCCATCCAGGTGATGCTCCCACCAGGCATCAATCGCCTCGAGCGCAAAGCTGGGAAGATGGCCAGTATAGGCGATTTGCGCCGGGTCACAGTGGCCCCAGCCTACCCGGATGCTATGAACAAAAGCCGGGCTGTCACCTGTGCTGTCAACCTGTTTGGACATCTGAATTCCTTGCCTCAACTGCCGGTGCTGCAACTGCCGGTGCGCCACCCTAACGATGGGGCAGTGATCTTTCAAACCGCCCCGATGAAAAGCCCCCTCCCAGCCAAGCTGGAAGAGGGCGCTGTTTGTCCGTGCCGGGCCAGGAATTTTCCGGGCCGATTTGCTGTGTTGGGCTTTAGTACAAAAGATACAGCGGCAGCAGGGTGATGAAGGGGAAGAGCACCAGGATAATCACGCGGATGATATCGGAGGCGACAAAGAACATCACCGCCTTGTAGGTGTCGATCATCTTGGTCTTGCGATCCATCGCGTTGATGATGAACAGGTTCATCCCAACCGGCGGAGTGATCAGGCCGACCTCGACCACGATGAGCACCAGAATACCAAACCAGATGGCGACATATTCAGACTCGATGCGGTTGACGCGCCCCTCGGTCACCCGAATGCCCAGCTCTTTCATCTGTTCCCGGGTGAGCTCAGTACCGGTGGCAATGGCATCTTGAATGGAGGCGAGCATCTCTGCTCCCATGCCATCGGGTATGCCGTTGTTCAGCACCTCCATTGCGGCACTTGCTTGCATGTCGATGAGCGACAGCAGGCCAAAATCCATCACCGAAATGACTGGGAAAAAGATTGGAATGGTCAGCAGGATCATCGACAGGCTGTCCATCAGGCAGCCAAAGACCAGATAGAAGGCCAGGATCAGCGCCAGCACCATCCAGGGGCTAAAGCCCTGGCTGACCACAAAATCGGCCAGCTCTTGCGGCACTTTGGTCAGGGCGAGGAAACCATTGTAAAAGCCTGCCCCCAGGACGATGAAAAAGATCATCGCGGTGGAGCGTGCTGTCACCATAAAGCTGTCGACCAGATTTTCACGATCCAGCCCACCGTTCATCCAGGCGATGAAACCGGTACCCGCGGCGCCAACAGCGGCGCCTTCGGTTGGGGTGAACAAGCCGCCATAGATGCCGCCAACAACCAGGCCAAAAACTGTCAGTACCGGCCAGACCTTGATCAGGTTGGCAAAGCGCTCGGACCAGGGAATGGCCGGGCGGGTGCCTGCGGCCTTGGGGTTCAGGCGCACGTAGATAGAAATCACGATGACATAGCCAATGGCTGCCAGCAGGCCGGGGATAAAGGCGGCGAGGAACAGTTTGGCGATGTTTTGTTCGGTCAGGATGGCATAGATCACCAGCACCACAGAGGGCGGGATCAGAATACCCAGGGTGCCGCCTGCTGCCAGGGTCGCGGTGGAAAACCCGCCGGCATAACCATATTGTTTCAGTTCGGGCAGGGCGACCCGACCCATGGTGGCAGCTGTTGCCAGCGAGGAGCCACAGATGGCCCCAAAGCCGGCGCAGGCCCCGATCGAGGCCATGGCGACGCCACCCTTTTTATGGCCCAGAAATCCTTCGGCTGCTTTGAACAAGGCCGAGGACATGCCGCCCAGGGTGGCAAAATGGCCCATCAGCAGGAACATCGGCACGATGGTCAGCGAATAGGAGGAGAAGGTCGAGTAGGTCTCACTTTTGAGACGGCCAAAAGCCACCTGCGTGCCATCGGTGACCATGATCAACCCACCTAGGCCGACCAAAAACATCGACAACCCAATGGGCACCCGCAGGAAGATCAGCACCATCAGAACAGGAAATGAGGCGATACCAATTTCAAGAGTAGTCACTGTTCACCCTCCACGCCGTCCCAGATCTGGATACGGCCGGTAAAAAATTCCATGGTGCGGACAGCAGCCATGTAGATGCCAAGGATAGCGGCGATGATTGCGCCAAACAGACTGGCGCCAAAGGCCCACCAGACCGGGAACTCCAGTAGAAACGACGTTTCGCCATTGCCAAACTTGCTGATGGTACCAGCCGCAAGACGCCAGGCGATCAGCACCAGCACCCCGGCAAACAGCAGTTCGGTCACCATGCGCAAAAAGCGGTTTACGCCACGTGGAAAGGAATTGGCGACGACATCAACTGCAGCATGGCCAACAGAGATCTGGCAAAGCGGCAGGAACGCAAAGATGGCAAAGGCAACGCCAGCTTCGACCAATTCAAAATCGCCGTTGATCGGCCCCACCCAGGTGATCATCCAGTTTGAAAAGCCCGGTGCAATTGATTGCATAACACCGCCGTGGAAGACGCCATTGAGCAAGCGGCCGATAATCGACAGGCAGGTCATAATGATCAGAAGAGAGAGGACCATACCGCCGATAATGGCCATGGATCTGGCCAGCCCCATCATGAGCTTGTGCATGGTTAAGAACCCCTTTTTTGTGCGCAAAAGGGCCGCGGCACCAAGTGCTGCTGCGGCCCTTTGACAATATTTCTAGCTTACTCGACGTATTGTGGCGTGTACTTTTCAATCAGATAAGAGGCTTCATCCAGAAGCGCCTGACCGTCGATGCCCTTTTCGGTCATATCTGCCAGCCATGTGTCGTAGACAGGCTGCGCCAGCTTGCGCCATTCAGCAGTCTGCTCTTCGTCCAGGGTGATAACGTTGTTGCCGTTATCCAGCGCCGCTTCACGCGAGGGGTCATCAGACGCCGCCATGGTGCCACCGGCAAAGACCGAGAATTCCAGACCGGAGTTGTCGTCGATTGCCGCTTTCTGGGCGTCCGACAGGCTTTCGTATTTTTCTTTGTTCATCGCCAGGACGAAAGTCAGGGTATAGAGCGCTTTTCCGGTGAACTCGGTGTGGTTTTCAACCAGTTCTGGAACTTTCAGCGCGGCAGTGACTTCCCATGGGATGGTGGTGCCGTCAATCACGCCTTTGGACAGACCTTCGGGGATTGCGGGAACCGGCATGCCAACGGGGGTTGCACCCAGTTGTGTCAGCAGCGAGTTGACCGACCGGCCACCGCCACGGATCTTCATGCCCTGCATGTCGGCAGGGGTGCTCACTGGATCGGAGGTATGGATCACACCAGGGCCGTGCACCCAGGTGCCAAGGATTTTGACGTCCTTGAACTCGGTGTCTTTCATGTGTTTATCGAACATTTCCCAATAGGCGTGCGATGTGGCACGGGCATTGGTCATCATGAAGGGCAGTTCAAAGACTTCGGTCGAAGGGAAACGACCGGGTGTATAGGCAACAACGGTCCAAACGATGTCTGCAACGCCGTCAATCGCCTGGTCCATCAGCTCTGGTGGCTTACCGCCCAGCTGCATCGAGGGAAAACGGTCAATGGTGATTTCACCACCGGAAGCCGCTTCGACGTTGTCAGCCCAGACATCCAGGACCAGCTTTGGCACATTGGCCTGCGCAGGCAAGAACTGGTGCAGTTTCAGAGTGACATTTTCGGCAAATGCCGAAGTGGCGCTCAGGGCGACGATGGCGGCGGCGCCAGCGGCTCCAAGAAGCTTTCTACGAGTGGTCATATGATTCCTCCCTTTGACCTTATAATTTACCATCCTATCGCCGTCGGAAAACGATATTGCAACAGGAGGCTCGATTCTTTCCATTTTGTTTCCAGAACGCTGAAATTTCTTCGCGAAAGGAACAGGCTGACCCTCTGCTATTGGGTGCATTTGTAACTATCAATGCCGGATTATGTATTTCTCACTCATGAATTCAGCGGTCAGAGATGTCATCGGTTCCCGTCCCCCAATATGACACAGACATGTTACGAATTTCCGGCCCCATCCCACGGCGTGATACATATCAGCACTATGTATCGCGTTTTTCAATCCCTCTTTGCCGGACACTAAGGCGACAAGAACGCACAGGCTGGTTTCTGCATTTTCCCGTGGCGCCCGTGCCGGTGCCTGTCCCTGCCAGAGCGGTTTAAGCTCTAATATGCAAAGCAGAGGTGCCTTTGCGAATGGACCGAGCGCACATAGCATTGTACCTTTCGTACCTGATCACGCTCTATGGTTGAAGACTATGCGGCATCTGAGAGATGCAGCGAGATCGGAGCAAGACCGGTGATTCCACCCTGCATATGTTGCCCGGCCAGGGCGGGTCCGACCCCGGCAGGGGTGCCCGTCAGGATCAGGTCACCGGGACGCAAATGGTAGAAACCGGACAGGTGGCAGATGATTTCCTCAACCGACCAGATCAGTTCGGTCAGGGTGGCATCCTGTTTGGTGTCGCCGTCCAGCGTCAACCAAATCCGCTGATCCGTCACCGGCCCCCAATCGCTCGCCTTGGTCAGTGGGGCAAAGACGGTGCCCTGTTCCAGATCTTTACCCAGATCCCAGGGGCGCTGCTTTTTGCGCTCGCGGATCTGCAAATCGCGCCGGGTCATGTCCAGAGCGCAGCCATAGCCATAGATGGCGGCGTTGGCCTCAGCGGGGGTGGCGCGAAACACCGGCGCGCCAATGGCCAGGGCCAGCTCCATTTCATAGTGAAAGTTCTCGGTGCCGGGGGGGTAGGGGCAGCTGCTGCCACTCAGCACCGCATTGGCGCTGGATTTGGTGAAATAGAACGGCGCCTCCCGGTCGACCTCGACCCCCATTTCGGCGGCATGCGCCGCATAGTTGCGCCCAACGCAGAAAATGCGACCTACCGGATAGCCGCGCTCTTCCCCGTGGACGGGAATGATCAGCGGCTCTGGCAGGGGGAACAGGGATTTGGTCATGTCATCGGCTCCTTTGGGACAAGACAGCGGTGTCCTGCCTATGTCCACCATAGGCAGAAATCGCGCAATGCCCATGCCAAAGCTTCAATTCAAAGCCCCTGCTAAAACCCCGGCACCCCTCGGCCCAACCTTGTCGGCGGGCTTAGCGCATCACAAAGGGATCCGGGATCGGATCGTCAGAGGTGCGCAGCCAGACCGCTTTGACCTTGGTATAGTCCAGCGCCGCCTGCAAACCGCCTTCGCGGCCATGCCCTGACAACCCGTGACCGCCAAAGGGCGCAATGGGAGAAACCGCCCGATAGGTGTTGACCCAGACGATGCCGGCACGAATGCCCCGGATCATCCGATGGGCCCGTGTCAGGCTTTGCGTGAACACACCCGAGGCAAGGCCAAACTGGGTATCATTGGCGATGGCCAGGGCTTCGGCCTCAGTGTTGAAACTGACGACTGACAAAACCGGGCCAAAGAATTCTGTGTGCAGACAGGGGGCGTCCGGCGCATCGGAGCAATCCAGAATGGTGGGCGGAAAGTAGTAGCCCGGCCGATCAGGCGCGACGCCCCCGGTGACCAGCTTGGCACCTGCTGTGGTGGAGGCGGCAATCAGCGCCAGTGCATGGTCACGCTGCGCTTGGGTGCATAGCGGGCCCACCTCGGTCGCCATATCATCTGGGGCGCCGATCACCACGGCCTCGGCCTTTTGTTTCAATCTCGCCAGGAACTGATCCTTGATTGAGCTGGCGATCACCAGCCGTGACCCGGCGACGCAGCTTTGGCCAGTGGCGGCAAAGATGCCCGAGATCTGCGCATTCACCGCGCTGTCGATGTCGGCGTCTTCAAAGACGATAAAGGGCGATTTGCCCCCTAGCTCCAGCGAGGTGGAGGCCAGGTTTTCGGCGGAGTTGCGGACAATATGGCGGGCGGTTTCCGGCCCGCCGGTAAAGGCCACATGGGCAACCTTGGGATGCGAGGTCAGCGCCGCCCCCGCTGCCGCCCCGCCGGTCATCACGTTGAGCACACCGGGCGGAAAACCCGCCTGATCAAAAATACGGGCAAATTCCAGCAGTGGCGCCGGGGCTTCTTCTGAGGCCTTCAGCACCACGGTGCAACCTGCGGCCAGCGCCGGGCCGATCTTGACCGCCGACAGAAACAGTTGCGAGTTCCAGGGGACAATGGCGGCCACCACCCCCAGGGGTTCGCGCCGCAGCCAGACCTCCATGTCGGGTTTATCAATGGGCAGATGCGCGCCTTCGATCTTATCCGCCAGTCCGGCATAATAGCGGTAGTACTCCGCCACATAGGCAATCTGGGCTGAGGTCTCGCGGATGATCTTGCCGGTGTCGCGGGTTTCCAGCTCGGCCAGACGCGGGGCGTTTTCGGCCACCAGATCCGCCAGCCGCAGCAACAGCTTGCCGCGCTGGCTGGCGGTCATTTCTGCCCAGTCGGGCGCATAAAAGGCGGCCTCGGCGGCGTCAACGGCCCGGTCCACATCCGCTGGGCTGGCCTCTGGCATCCTGGCCCAGGCCGCGCCGGTGGCGGGATCCAGGCTATCAAACTGGGCTGATCCGGCCTCAAACTGGCCGCCGATATAGTGATGGAACTGCTGCATGATCTGTCCTTTTGTGCGACGGCGGCCTTTAGGCAAAGGCGGGCATGACCTCATGGATGAACCGCTCAAGCGAGGCCTTTTTGCGCTCAAAGCTCATGCTGGAATCGATCCAGAAGGAGTACTCATCATAGCCCAGGGCCTCATATGTCTTGATCCGGTCAATAACACCTGCAGGTTCGGCGATCACCAGATCACGTTCCATCGCCTCCGGCGAGTAGAAAGGATGCGCGGCGATTTCTTCATCTGAGAGCGGTGTGATCAGGCCCTGATCAACGGCGCGTTCGTTTTTGAACCAGGCGCCAAAGTAGCAGTAGAAGCGGTTCAGCTCTGCTGCGGCCTGCTTCACGTCTTCGGCGCTGTCGGCGACATAGGTGTGCAGCAGCAGCATGATCTTGGGGCGCGGGGTGTCGGGGTGTTTGGCGCAGGCATCGTTGAAACGCTGCATCAGGCTGCTGATCTCACCATCGCCCTGCCATAGCGGCGTCACCTGCACATTGCAGTGATTGGCGACAGCAAACTCATGGCTGTTGGGATCGCGGGCGGCAACCCAGATCGGCGGGCCGTCCTGCTGCACGGGCTTGGGGGCGGAGGTGGTTTTTGGGAAGGAATGGAACTCTCCCTCCTGGGCATAATCGCCCTGCCAAAGCCCCTGCACAGCGGGGATCAGCTCGCGCATGCGCTGACCTGCTTCCCAGGCCTCCATGCCGGGCATCATGCGCTCGTACTCAAAGGAATAGGCGCCACGGGCAATGCCCAGATCCAAGCGCCCATCGGTGATGATATCGGTCAGTGCCGCCTCACCCGCCAGACGGATCGGGTGCCAGAAGGGGGCAATCACGGTACCAGTGCCCAGCCGCACGTTTTCCGTATGGCGGGCCACATCAACGAGGTTCAGAAACGGGTTGGGCGAGATGGTGAAATTCATCCCGTGGTGCTCCCCCGTCCAGATCGCATGCATGCCGCCGCGATCGGCGATTTTGCACAGTTCTATGAACTCGTCATACAGCTGCTTTTGGTCCTGATCCGGTGAGATCCGCTCCATATGGGCAAACAAGGAAAACTTCATGCCGTTGCACTCCCTGACACGATTTTGCGGATATTGCCGCTGGTTTGAGTGCCGTAAAACACCCCGTAATTGCCCATGCGGCTTTCGCTGGCGAAACGCTCCAGCATAATGCGCAGCGCCGGGTCGGTGACCTCCATCATGGTTGATGCAGTCAGAGCCGTGAAACAGCCCTGTTTTGGGGTGCCTTCGCCAGCCTGACAGAGGAAGGAAATATGCTGATGCTCGCGGGCGGCGTCTTCAAAGACCGAGTAGATAAAGCCGGGATCCGCCTCAATTCCGCAGCTGGTGATCAGCTCGCTCAGCGCTACCGAGGCCCCGGCGCGGCCAACGGGTTTTTGCGGCAGGGTCAGCCCGCCAAACCCGTCGTCGATCAGCAGCACTTCGCCAGCCCGTTCAATCAAAGCCGAGACCACCAGGTTGGCGCCATGGGCCAGCGCCTCTGCCTCGGCGGCGGGAGTGACATAGGCGCCACGGGCATAGCCCAGACCAGGGGCGGTGCTGGTGTCAAAGGCCTCCACTTGGCCGATCAGGATCACATGGTCGCCGGCCTCAACCGTTTTATTCATGCTGCAGTCAAACCAGGCCGAAACCCCGGCCAAAATGGGCGAGCCCTGGGGCCCGGCCTGCCAGTCCACCGCAGCAAAGCGGTCCTCAGCAGGTCGCGCAAAGGTGTTGGAGATGTCTTTCTGGTCTTCCGCAAGAATGTTCACCGCAAAGCCGGAGGCCTGGGTCAGAGCCTCGAAGTTCCGGGAGCTATTGGCCAGGCAGACCAGCACCAGCGGCGGGTCCAGCGACACCGAGGCAAAGGAATTGGCGGTAAAGCCCAGCGGTGTGCCGGTGTCGTCATGGCTGGTGACCACGGTGACACCGGTCAGGAAGGTGCCAAAGGCGTCGCGCAGGGCGCGCGGATCAAGCGGGGAGGGGGCCATTGGGGTCTCCTTTATATTGGGTGTAGGGCGTCGCAACCAGCGGCTTAGGCTTTGTGTCACCGCATCCGGGTCGGTCAGATTGACCATATGGCGGCCGGGCAAAATTTCCGCCGTGCCGTTCTGGGCCAGATCCGCCATGGCGTGGGCCATTGCCGGGGTCGAGTTTGGATCGGCGTCACCGGTGAGCGCCAGCAGCGGGCAGGCAATCTGTGGCCAGGCTTTTGCATAGGTGGCATCGCCCCGGGCAAAGGCGCCATAGGCGGTGGCATAGCCCGCTTGATCGACCTGCGACAGCCAGCGCGCAACCTGCGCACGGGCCTGCTGTTCAGCCGGGCTATCGCCAAACCAGCGGCTGAGCGGCGTTTCCAGATCCACCTTGCCGGCCTTGATTTCGCCAGCACGGGCCAGCACCGCAGACCGGGCCGGGTCTGAGCGCCTGAACACGCCATTGATCAGCGCAACCCGGCGCAGCATTTGGGGATGCGTGCAGGCAAAGCCCCCCGCGATCAGCGCCCCCATGGAGTGGCCGGCAAGATTGACCGGGCCCAAATTCAGCGCACCCAGGGCCGCATGCAGCCAGGCCACATAGGCCGCCAGATCGGCACCTTCTGCCAGGGCGCTGCTGCCACCGTGGCCGGGCATGTCCAGCGACAGGACCCGATGGGTTTTCGACAGCGCCTCAATCTGCGGCGCCCAGGCGGCGCTCTGCATGCCGACCCCATGGATCAACACCAGGGCTTCGCCGCTGCCGGCTTCGCGGTAGCTGAGGCTGCCGAAGGGGTCAGACAGAGGCAGGGTTGTCGAGATCATGGCCCAGATCCTTTAGATCCTGATAGCGGTCACCAATACGGTGATGTGGTCGCCCACCAATTGAGGCGCCCAGGGCGATGACAATCTCATCCGCCGCCGGGGCATCCGCCACCGCGCATTGAATGGTGAGATAATGCGAGCGGCGACCGCCGTCGTTTTTATCCATCAAGGGGATCATCAGCGGCGCATTGGCTGGGCCACGGGTGTTGCAAAAGGCCAGGTAGCTCTTGGCGCCCACGGCCTCGCGGTAGTGGTTGCCAAACCGCAGGGTGTGGATCAGCGCCGAGGCATGCTCGACCTCGCCGTCCAACCCGACAATGGCGGATTTGCCATAGGCTTCGACCTTGTCGCCACCACCGGCAGCATCCAGCACCATCTTGGTCAGCAACTCGCCCAGCTCTGGCGCGCAGTCATGGATTTCCGGCTTCAGGTCCTCAACAAACCCCCGACCTGCCCAGGGGTTTTTGACCACCGCGATGGCGGCAATCAGTTTGAGCGGAGTTGCGGCTTCTTTGCCGCCCTCGATCAGGGTTTCTTCGATATGGAGGAGAGTTTTGCGAATGACAGCTGGCATGGGGCACCTGAGTTGGAGTGAATCTGTTGGGCTAACTTATGGTATACCATAATCTCGTTAGTCAAGAATCTATTGTCTTGCCGCAGGACTGCTGGTAGATAGCACCCATGGAAAACCCTGGTCTGGCTCAACTGAGAATCGAACAACCCCCTGCAACGCTTCGTGAAATCGTGCAGGAAAAAATGCGTGAGGCGATCATCGCGGGGGTATTTTCCCCAGGTGAACGGCTGGTGGAGCGGCCCCTGTGTGATCAACTGGGGGTCAGCCGGACGGTCATCCGCGAGACGATTCGATACCTTGAGGCCGAAGGGCTGGTGGAGATCCTGCCCAATCGCGGCCCCATCGTGGCCGCGCTGAGCTGGGAGGATGCGCGCCAGATCTATGAGATCCGCCGCATGCTCGAGACTTCGGTTGCCATGGCCTGCGCCCGATCTGGCGCGCCCAGCTTGCACCGCGATTTGCGGGCAGCACTGGCGGCCCTGAAACGGGCCTTTGCCCAGACCGGCGCAGATGTAGAGCCGGGGGCTTTGTATAAGGCTTCGACCGGGTTTTATCAGGTGATGTTTGAGGCCGCCGGCCATCATATCGCCTGGGAGGTGGTCAATCGGCTCAATGGTCGGATCAGCCGGTTGCGGGCGATGACGCTGTCAGCCAGCGACCGGGCCCAGCCTGGGCTGTTTCATATGCAGGCGATTTGTGATGCCATCATTGCAGGCGACCCCGAGGCGGCACGCCGCGCGGTGGAGGCGCATCTGGCGGATGCCTCAGCCGTGGCAGAGCGGCTGCTGGCGGGGACAGAAAGGGAATAGTCCGGTGCCTAAGGCCTATTGGATTGCCCATGTCACAGTGACAGACCCAGAGGCCTATCTGGGTTACCAGGCGGTCGCCCCGGCTGCGTTTGCGCAGTATGGCGCCATATTCCTGGCCCGTGGCGGCAGTGCACAAACCCTGGAGGGCGACAGTTGGCAGCGCCATGTGGTGATCCAGTTTGATAGCCTGCAACAGGCGCGCGACTGCTACAATTCACCCGCATACACCGATGCCCGCGCCCGCCGCGCAGGCGCCTGCGAGGCCAGCATTACCATCGTTGAGGGCTGCTGAGCTGGCTGCAGACTTGGCTGCAGACCTGGCGGATACTGCTGCACAGGTTGATGTTACTGGCGTCAGATTTCCAGCGAGACCCAAAGAACCTTTGCGTCCTCTGCGCTGGTGGATACGCAGCCATGGCCCATGCCGCTGTCGTAATAGACCGAATCACCTGCGGTCATGCTGAGCGGGCGATAGTGTTCGGTATAGAGCACCAGATCGCCGCTGATCACATACATGAACTCTTCGCCGCGATGGCGTACCCAGCTGTCATATTCGGTCACATCCCGCGCTTTGATGGTGCTGATATAGGGCAGCATCCGCTTGCTGGTGAGCTCGGTACACAACAGCTCATGGTCATAGGTCTTGGTTTCCTGATGCTCGCCGCGCCCCGACAGGGTGTAGTCACGGCGCCCCGAAATGCTGCTTTGCGCCGATTGGACGAACAATTGCGGCGTTTCCAGCTCCAATGTCTGCATCAGGCGGCGGATAATCTCAAAACTCGGGCGGGTCTGGTTGTTCTCGATCTTTGACAGGGTTGAACGCCCGATGGCCGCAGCCTTGGCCGCTTCCTCCAGGGTCAGGCCCTTTTCCTTGCGCGCGTCGCGAATCATCTTGCCCAGAACCTGCCCGTCCGGGGCTTCGCCTGCCTCGGGCGCGAGCCCTGCTTCTTCTGATTGAACCGGTTCCATGTTGGCGGTTTCTCCTGTTGCGGTTGAACCTTAGCCGTGATGCTTGCAGCAGTCAAAATTTCACTAGGACATCTTTTGTTGATTAAGGGGGAAAAGTTTCCTAAAGGAGATATGCGGGACGTATGGGCGCATTTTCCCAAACTGGGGGTGTCCTGATCGGAGGCGGAGCTGTGACGCGCGAAGATGTACAGATCAGAGGCCTGGCCCGTGTGGTGCGCAATGCGCCTTACACCGTTATGGTGTCCCGTGACTGCTCTTCGCAAACAAAGGCCCGATACAATGTCCGATACACTGACTGACGTACCCAAACGCACACCGCTTTATGACCTACATGTGGAACTTGGCGGCAAGATGGTTGATTTTGCTGGCTGGGAAATGCCGGTTCAATACCCCATGGGCATCATGGGAGAGCACAAGCAGTGCCGCGAAAAGGCAGGGCTGTTTGACGTCTCCCATATGGGGCAGGTGATCCTGAAGGGCGACGATATCGCCACCCAGCTGGAAAAGATCGCGCCCTCCGCCTTTACCACTCTGAAGGAGGGCAAGGCCCGCTACACCTTCTTTACCAATGACCAGGGCGGCATCATGGACGATTTGATCGTCTCCAATGCCGGTGATCATTTCTTTGTCGTGGTCAACGCCTCCATGCGGCACCAGGATATTCCCCATATGGCCCAACATCTTGAGGGCATAGAGGTCACCGAGATTTTTGACCGCGCCCTGGTTGCGGTGCAGGGCCCGGCGGCGGAAAACGTGGTGGGGGCGCTTTGCCCTGCTGCGCGCGATATGAAATTCATGGAAACCATCCTGGCTGACATCATGGGGGTCGAGTGCCGCCTGTCGCGCCTGGGCTATACCGGCGAAGATGGCTATGAGATTTCCATCCCGGAAGACAAGGCGGTAGAGATCACCCGTGCCCTGCTGGCGCATGAGGATTGCGAACCGGCAGGCCTTGGCGCGCGCGATTCCTTGCGTCTTGAGGCCGGCCTTTGTCTGTATGGCAACGACATCGACACCGAGACCACGCCGGTTGAGGCCGCGCTGACCTGGGCAATGCAGAAACGGCGCCGCGAAGAGGGCGGCTTTCCCGGCGCTGCCCGCATTCAGAAACAGCTGACTGAGGGCGCTGCCCGCAAACTGGTCGGGATTAAGCCCATTGGCCGCGCCCCTGCCCGCCAGGGCGTCGAAGTGCAAAGCACCGAGGGCGAGACCATCGGGGCGATCACCTCGGGGGGGTTTGGTCCCACCGTCGGCGGACCCGTCGCCATGGGATATGTCGCAGCCGACCACAGCACCCCCGGCGAAACGGTAAACCTGATCATACGGGGCAAGTCCCAGCCGGCCGAAGTGGTCGCGCTCCCCTTTGTGACCCAGAACTACAAACGCTAAGACACTAAACTTGGACACGAGGAGCGTCCCAGATGGCCACTTATTATTCAGAAGAGCACGAATGGATCACCGTAGAAGGCGATACGGCAACCCTTGGCATCACCAAACACGCGGCGGACCAACTGGGCGAAATCGTCTTTTGCGAACAGAAAGAAGCAGGCGATACCTTTGAAAAAGGGGACGAAATTGGCGTCATCGAATCCGTCAAGGCGGCCTCGGAAATCTACGCGCCACTGGATGGCGAAGTCATCGCCGCCAACGAGACCCTCGCCGATAATCCCGGCGCTTTGAACGAAAGCCCCGAAGGTGATGCCTGGATCTATAAAATCAAATTGTCGGATGCTGCCCAGCTCGACGATCTGATGGATCTGCACGGTTACAAAACCCTGATTGGCTGAGTGTGTCGGGGCCGGCTGGTCTGGCCCCGCTGTTTCACCTTTCTCCAAATATCTCCGCCGGAGGCTCCAACAGCTCCGGTTGGATGCCCCCTCTCCATAGGAGCGCTGCACATGGCCTTTAAACTGACCGACTACGAAGCCTATGATTTTGCCAACCGCCGCCACATCGGCCCCTCTCCCACGGAGATGGCCGAGATGCTCAAGGTGATTGGCTTCAAAACCCTGGATGATCTGATCGACGCCACCGTGCCCGAAGCCATTCGTCAGCAAGAGCCGCTGGACTGGGGTCCGGCGATGACCGAGCGCGACGCGCTCTATCACATGAAAGAAGTCGCCGGTCAGAACAAGGTGCTGACCTCACTGATCGGGCAGGGCTACTATGGCACCTCAACCCCGGCACCGATCCTGCGCAACATCCTGGAAAACCCCGCCTGGTACACTGCCTATACGCCCTACCAGCCCGAGATCTCCCAGGGGCGTCTTGAGGCGCTGTTGAACTACCAGACCATGGTCAGCGATCTCACCGGCATGGATATCGCCAATGCCTCATTGCTGGACGAGGCCACAGCGGCAGCCGAGGCCATGGCCATGGCGCATCGCGGTGCCCGGTCCAAAGCCAATAACGCCGCCTTTTTTGTCGATCAGAATTGCCACGCGCAGACCATCGCGGTGATCCAGACCCGCGCCGCGCCCCTGGGCATCGACGTGGTGGTTGCCGACCCGGATGAGCTGGACCCCGGTGCGGTCTTTGGCGCCATCTTCCAATATCCCGGCACCTATGGCCATGTGCGTGACTTTACCGATGAAATCAAAGCGCTGCATGACCACAAAGGCATCGCCGTTGTCGCCGCTGACATCCTGTCGCTGGCGCTGCTGAAATCCCCCGGTGAAATGGGCGCGGATATCGCCATCGGCTCCACCCAGCGCTTTGGTGTTCCCATGGGCTATGGTGGCCCCCACGCCGCCTATATGGCCACCACCGATAAGCTCAAGCGCGCCATGCCGGGGCGCATCATCGGTGTGTCGATCGACAGCCGTGGCAACAAGGCCTACCGGCTGGCGCTGCAAACCCGCGAGCAGCACATCCGCCGTGAAAAGGCCAATTCCAACGTCTGTACGGCACAGGCGCTGCTGGCGGTCATGGCCTCGATGTATGCGGTTTATCACGGCCCTGATGGCATCAAGGCGATTGCCCAGTCGGTGCACCGCAAGACCTCGCGTCTGGCTGCCGGCCTGGAAGAGCACGGCTTCAAGGTTGAGCCCGAAGTCTTCTTTGACACCATCACCGTCGAGGTCGGCCCGCTGCAACAGACCGTCATGGAGGCTGCCGTTGCCCGTGGTATCAACCTGCGCAAGGTTGGCGAAACCAAGGTGGGCATCAGCCTGGACGAACAGACCCGCAAGGAAACCATCGAGGCGGTCTGGGGTGCTTTTGGCATTGACCGCGAGGATGACAGTTCGAACAAACAGTATCGTTTGCCGGACTATGCACTGCGCGAAAGCGCCTATCTGACCCATCCGATCTTTCACAAGAACCGGGCCGAGGCAGAGATCACCCGCTATATGCGCCGTCTGGCGGACCGTGATCTGGCTTTGGACCGTTCGATGATCCCGCTGGGCTCTTGCACCATGAAGCTGAACGCCACGGTTGAGATGATCCCGGTCACCTGGCCCGAGTTTGGCAACCTGCACCCCTTCTGCCCCAAAGATCAGGCGATGGGCTATCATGCGATGATCGAGGATCTGAACGACAAGCTCTGCCAGATCACCGGCTATGATGCGATTTCTCAGCAGCCCAACTCGGGCGCCCAGGGGGAATATGCCGGGCTGCTAACCATCCGCAATTACCATGCCGCACGGGGAGAGGCCCATCGCAATGTCTGCCTGATCCCGACCTCGGCCCATGGCACCAACCCGGCCTCGGCGCAGATGGTGGGCTATAAGGTGGTGCCCGTGGTGGCGGACGATCACGGCAATATTGATGTGGCTGACTTCCGCGCCAAAGCGGAAAAGCACAGCGATAACCTGGCAGCCTGCATGATCACCTATCCCTCCACCCACGGCGTGTTTGAGGACACCGTGCAGGAGGTCTGCGAGATCACCCATGAGCACGGCGGCCAAGTCTATATTGATGGCGCCAACATGAACGCCATGGTGGGGCTGGCCCAGCCCGGCAAGATTGGTGGTGATGTCAGCCACCTGAACCTGCACAAAACCTTTTGCATTCCCCATGGCGGCGGCGGTCCCGGCATGGGCCCTATCGGTGTCAAATCCCACTTGACAGACCATCTGCCCGGTCACCCCGAGTATGGCTCTGCCGTTGGCCCGGTCTCGGCTGCGCCCTTTGGCTCGCCCTCGATCCTGCCGGTGTCCTGGGCCTATATCCTGTTGATGGGCGGCGCCGGTCTGACCCAGGCCACCAAGGTGGCAATCCTCAACGCCAACTACATCGCCGCCCGGCTCAAAGACGCCTATGGTATCCTCTATACCTCGGCGACGGGGCGTGTGGCCCATGAATGCATTCTGGACACCCGTGCGTTGAATGACGAGGGGGGCGTCACCGTGGATGACGTGGCCAAGCGTTTGGTGGATTCGGGCTTTCACGCCCCCACCATGAGCTGGCCTGTGGCTGGCACCCTGATGGTGGAGCCCACCGAGTCCGAGCCCAAGGATGAGCTGGACCGGTTCTGCGATGCCATGCTGTCAATCCGGGCAGAGGCGCAGGATGTCATCGACGGAAAGATCGACCCGCAGAACAACCCGCTGAAAAACGCGCCGCACACGGTGCGCGATTTGGTGGGGGACTGGGATCGTCCCTACAGCCGCGAAGCCGCCTGCTTCCCTCCGGGCTCGCTGGGGGTCGACAAATACTGGTCGCCGGTAAACCGGGTGGATAATGCTTACGGGGATCGCAACCTGATCTGCACCTGCCCGCCGATGTCGGATTACGACGAAAGCGGTGACAGCTGACACCAGCCCGATTGGCGCTGCCCCCTGTCTCATCTTGGGGCAGCGCCCACCCCTTCCTGCTTTTTGGCTGCAAAAGGGCCCAACACTAAGGTCTTGAACCGCTTTGCAAAGGCGGGTCAGGCTGCAGCCACCATCAGGGTCAAAGTCTCGGCACATCCTGTGGCCAAAGTTTTTTAAGAAATCTCTTGAACCTCTAGTCACTGTAGGTCCTATCTAGGGCAGGTCTTTGCAAACTAAGAGGCCCTAATGCCCCAGGATAGCTGCTGTAGTTCCGTCAATTCGACCCCTACCAACGCCAAAGCCCATAACCATGCCCATGCGGCTGAACCCGCGGGTTGTTGTGGCAGTGGGACTGTGGCTCCGCCGGATGCCGCAGAGCTAACGGCGGGGCGCAGTTTTCGCGTCAATGGTCTGTGCTGCGCCGAAGAGGTTGCGAGCCTAAATCGCGCCTTAGGCCCTGTGGTGGGCGGCGCTGACCATCTGGGCTTTGATGTGCTGAACGGGCGCATGACCTTGCTCGCCTCAGCAGTGCAAATCCCCGATGAACAGGTGCTGAGCCTGGTTGCCACCACCGGCATGAGCGCCAAGCCCTGGGACGCCAAAAGCGCCGAGGCGGATCAGGCGGCCCATCTGCGCCGTCAAAAGCGTTTTACCGCCGCCAGCGCGCTGTTCTGGAGCGGCGGTCTGGCCTGGCATGTGGCCCATTCCGGAGCCGCAGGTCTGGGGCAGCTGTTTGCCGGTCACGGCGATCTGCCGGTGCCTATGGGCGAGCTGGGTTTGTTTCTGGTCGCGGTGGCGCTGGGGGTCTGGCTGGTGCTGCCAAAGGCCTGGTATGCGCTGCGCAACCTTTCCCCTGATATGAACCTGCTGATGGTGGTGGCCGTGGCCGGCGCCATCAGCCTGGGCGAATATTTCGAAGCGGCAACGGTGGCGTTTTTCTTTGCCCTGTCACTGACGCTGGAATCCTGGAGCGTCGGACGGGCGCGCAACGCGGTGTCGGCGTTGCTCAATCTGGCACCCGCCACAGCGCGGGTGATCCGCGACGATGGCCGCGAGGTTGAAATGCCCGCCGGTGAGGTGCAGATCGGCCAGCACTTTGTTCTGCGTGGCGGCGACCGCATTCCGATGGATGGGCGGGTGATTGCAGGGGCAGGTGCTGTAGATCAGGCCCCCATTACTGGGGAAAGCGCCCTGGTTGCCAAAGAACCCGGCGATGAGGTCTATGCAGGCACGCTGAATGGCGACGGCAGCCTGACCGTGCAAGCAACCAAACTGGCCAGCGATACAGTGCTGGCCAAGATCACCCGCATGGTCGGCGACGCCCATGCCCGCCGCGCCCCGGTGGAGCAATGGGTGGCAAAGTTCGCCCGTATCTATACCCCGTCAGTTCTGGCCCTGGCCATTGCTCTGGCCTGTCTGCCGCCGTTGCTGGCGGGCGGGGATTGGGGCTTTTGGGTCTATAATGCGCTGGTGTTGCTGGTGATTGCCTGCCCCTGTGCTTTGGTGATTTCGACCCCGGTGTCGATTGTGGCCGCCCTTGCAGCGGCGGCCCGCGCCGGGGTGCTGATCAAAGGCGGCGCCTATATCGAGGCCCCGGGCAAGCTGCAGGCCATTGCGCTGGATAAGACCGGCACATTGACCGAAGGCCGCCCCGAAGTTGCCGGGATCCACCCCCTCGGCAGCGCCAGCCAAACCGAGGTGCTGCAGGCCGCAGCAGCGCTGGAGGCGCGGGCCTCGCATCCGCTGGCGCTGGCCATCCTAGCCGAGGCAACACGCCAGGATCTGGCCTATGTGGCCGCCACCGACAGCCGTACCATACCCGGGCGCGGGGTGGAGGGACGACAGGGAGAGCGGGCGATCTGGCTCGGCTCCCCTCGGTTTGCGACGGAAAAGGGTTTTGGCACCGCGCTGCCCGCCGCCCAGATGGCCGAGATCGAGGCCGAGGGAGCGACGCTTGTGGTGGTGGGGGATGCCAGCGGGCCAATAGGGCTGATTGCCCTGCGTGATCGGCTGCGTCCGGGGGCGCGCGACACCATCGCGGCCCTGCATGAACTGGGGGTCAAACAGGTTGTTATGCTTACGGGCGACAATGCGGCCGCCGCTGGCGCCGTTGCGCAAGCCACGGGGATAGATCAGGTGCATGCCGGGTTGCTGCCCGCAGATAAGCTTGCCGAGGTCGAGCGGCTCACCGAGCGCTATGATATGGTGGCGATGATGGGCGATGGGGTGAATGATGCCCCGGCGATGGCACGGGCGCATTTTGCCGTGGCAATGGGGGCTGTGGGCTCTGATGCGGCGATTGAAACCGCTGATATCGCCCTGATGAGCGACGACATCAGCCGCTTGCCCTGGTTGATCGCCCATTCGCGCCGGACCATGGCGGTGATCCATCAGAATATCGGGCTGTCGCTGGTGACCAAGCTGGGGTTTGCCCTGGCAACCGCCTTTGGTCTGGCCTCTATGTGGGGGGCAATTGCTGCGGATGTGGGGGTTTCCCTGCTGGTGGTGGGGAACGCGCTGCGGCTGTTGAAAGGAAAGGAGAGTTAAGATGCTGACCATTGGAACCCTGGCCAAACGCACTGGCACCAAGGTGCAGACCATTCGCTACTATGAGACCATCGGCCTGATGCCGGAACCCGAGCGCACCGAAGGCGGCCAGCGGCGCTATGGCCAGGCCGAGCTGGACCGGCTGGGGTTTGTCCGTCATGGGCGGCAGTTGGGGTTTTCGCTGGAGGCCATACGTGAGTTGCTGGATCTGGCGGACAATCCGGCGCAGTCCTGTGCCGATGCGGATTCTATTGCACAGCGACAGTTGAAACAGGTGGAGGACCGCATCGCCAGGCTGCAGGCGCTGCAGATCGAGCTGAAGCGGATGATCAGCGACTGCGGCCATCATTCGGTGGCGGAATGCCGGGTGCTGGAGGTGCTGCGAGACCACACAGAGTGCCTGACGGATCACGAACACACGGGCCAGGATCACAGAGGTCACGACCCCATTGGCACCTGACCGGGCAGGGCAGGTTCTGGACAGGCCCGGCATCAGCCGTGTGCCCGATCCTATGTCAGTGTGGTGGTTTCCGTTGGCAGCTGGTTGGTGGCTTTTTCAAAATTCAACTGTTGCCCGACCCAGGCTGCAAACATCTTGATCACTTCCAGATCGCCTGCTTCAAACGGATGGCGCTCTTCGGGGGAGGTGAAGTTCAAGGTGCCAAAAATCTCTCCGTCGACAATCAGCGGCACGCCAATATAGGTCTCCAACAAGAAGAGATCATAGCAGGGATGCGTGCCAAACTGCGACTGTTTGGCCGTGTGACAGGCCAGGGGGCCGCCGCTGTTCAACATTTCAGAACAATAAGTATCGCCCAGCGGGAAGACTGTGCCCCGTGGAATATCTACCAGATCCGAATAGCTGTAGAGGATGGTATAACGCTCCCCCTGCACCCAGCTGACCAAGGCCGAGTCGGTTTTAAAATGAGCGCAACCAAGTTTCAAAATGGCCAGGATCTTGCCGGATTGATCCAGGGCTTGATCCGTGGAAATATCAAACAACCTGTGCAAGAGATCTTCGATCGCACGGGTCTGGGAGATATCCCTGATAATGGCAAACAGGCCCATGACCCGGCCCTCTTTGTCGCGGATGGGGCCGCCAGTGGTGCGGGTCAGAAAACTGGTACCGTCCTTGCGCTTGTAGCGCATTTCGTAGTTGTGATCGAGATCTTCAACCGCAACCGAAAACCCGGCGCTGCGTTGTTTTTCATAGCTCTGTGGGGCGGCATAAAGCTGTTCGGCGCTTTGCCCGATCAATTCTTGCTGGCTATATCCAAATAGGGTCTGAAAGGCAGTATTGTACCACGTAATACGTTGGGTTTCGTCCGCGATGATCACTGCATCTGGCAGGTCTCGAAACAGATCGGGAATACGAATGTCGCCGATTGAGACGTCTTTTGTCCGTGGTGCGGGAGGCTCATTACTCGGCATCCTGTCTAGGCTCATACTGTCGTTCGCTTTATTTTTGCGCGCGCCTCTCGCCTTTGTTACCGCGTAACCGCCCCAGCCTGTTGCGGCCGCCGGGCGTTGAGATATCAGAGAAACGCAACGGGAAATCTGTTAGTTAAAGTCAGGCTTGGACAGACCTGTGCAGTGTGGAAAGTGAACAAGTGATGCTCATACCGCACAGGGTGAACTTGCTTTGACTATGATCAAAATTTGGTGGGCGTTCAGTAGGGGTCCTCTAATTTCATTACTTTGATTTTCAATTGTTGAGCTGAGAACTTTTTAGACGCTGCGCCCGCCGTGATGGGCTTCCCCGCGTTCACGGGCGAGACGCATCTGCTTTTGCCGCTCGCGGAACCGGGCCTTGTCTGCCTCAGTGGTCTCATCAATGCACTGATAGCAAGAGACCCCCATTTCAAAAGACGGCAATGTCTTATCCTTGGGCAGGATGGGGCGGCGACAGCCGTGGCACAGCTCATGTGGGCCTTCAACCAACCCGTGGCCAACTGATACCCGGTTGTCAAAGACAAAACACTCGCCTTGCCAGCTGCTGTCTTCGGGGGGCATTTCCTCCAGGTAGCGCAGAATGCCACCTTTGAGGTGATAGACATCCTCGACACCCTGGCTCAGCAGGTAGTTTGTTGATTTCTCGCAGCGAATGCCACCGGTGCAAAACATCGCCACGCGTTTGTTGTGAAACCGGTCCTTGTTGGCCTGCCACCAGGCGGGGAAGTCGCGAAAGCTGGCGGTTTCCGGGTCGATAGCGCCCTCAAAAGTGCCAATCTGCACCTCATAGTCGTTGCGGGTGTCGATGACCGCCACATCTTCGGCGCGGATCAGGTCGTTCCAGTCTTCGGGTTCAACATAATGACCAACACTGGCTTTGGGATCGACATCGGGTTGCCCCATGGTGACGATCTCTTTTTTCAGGCGGACCTTGATCTTGCCAAAAGGTGGCTGCTCGCTAAAGGCCTCTTTCCAGGAGAGATCCGCGCAGCCCGGCAGCGTTTTGATATGGTTGAGCACCGCTTCGATCCCGGCTTCAGGGCCTGCAATAGTGCCATTGATACCCTCCTGTGCCAGCAGCAAGGACCCCGTCACCGCGTGGTGCAGACAAAGCTCCAGCAGTGCCGGTTTGAGAGCGGCAGGATCGGTGAAACGGGTGAAGTGATAAAGGGCAGCGATTTTATACATGATGCGCCCTTAGAACTCTGCGCTGCATTTTTCAAGAAAAACAAAAAAGGCGGGCTGTTTTGCCGCCGGATCGCGCCCTTTCCCCCTGCATCAAGGTGACGTATTTCCTGTGTGGCAATAGACGTCTAGGTAGGTTGATAGAACAAACGCTTGGAGGAACAGAGATGACGCAGGCCCTGATCGTAATTGATGTCCAGAACGATTTTTGTCCAGGTGGCGCGCTTGCGGTCCCCGGAGGTGATGAGGTGGTGGCGCCGATCAATGCTATGATGGGGAATTTCGACACTGTGATCCTGACCCAGGACTGGCACCCGGCGGGGCATTCCTCCTTTGCGAGCTCGCACTCTGGCATGTCGCCGTTTGAGAGCGTCGGGATGAGCTATGGGCCGCAGGTTTTGTGGCCGGATCACTGTGTTCAGGGCAGCGCCGGAGCCGAATTTCACCCGGATCTGGATGTGAGCGGCGATCTGATCATCCGCAAGGGGTTTCGCCCCCTGATCGACAGCTATTCAGGGTTCTTTGAAAATGACCAAAAGACCCCCACGGGCTTGGACGGGTATCTGCGCTCTCGCGGGGTGTCGGAGCTGACCTTTGTTGGGCTGGCGACCGATTTCTGCGTTGCTTTTTCGGCCCTGGATGCCGCCAAGCTGGGTTTTAAGGTCCGGGTCGACCTCACCGCATGTCGGGGGATAGACTTGGAGGGGTCACTGGAGACGTCTTTGGCAGAGATGCAGGCTGCTGGGGTGCAATTACAACAAGTTTGAAGACCGAAACATAGTCTGCCGTCATTTTTCTTGCTACTGGTCTTTAGGAGTTTGAAAGAGTGAGGCGGCTATATTTGGCTGATTGCGCGGAGGCAACAGCACAGAATGACGACCCAAGGAAAGTCTGGCGAAGAAGAGCCTCGTATCAGCTCTTTGGCCCAACACCACGACCGATATAGCCAGCACGGGTTGTTCCGGCGCTATGTGCGTGGTCAGGTGAGGATTTTTTGGCCACGTTTGGCCTTTATTGCGCTGGTGTCTCTGATGATGGTGGTGTTTGCCTCAGTCGTGGCCGGGCTGATTGCATTTTTGGTCGCCGGTACCGTCGAGGTGATAGATGGCACATTCATGCGCTATGCCCAGCGAAAGCTGAAGGCTGGGGCTCCCAGCCGGGGATTGCGTCGCATCAGCGCGGTTACTGGCTTTCTGCAGAGTTGTGGCATGTTTGTCAGTACAGCGAGCCCCTATTGGGTGGGTTCGCTGATTGGCGAAACCAATCTGGCAGAATTAGATCCGCTTTTTGCAATTAGTGTTTTGGCGGGGGCAGCGATAAATGCGGGCCTGGTGATGCCCTACAATAGGCTAGCAACTGTGGCCCGTCTGAGCGTCTATATGCTGGCGCCCTATGTTTTGATGTTCAGTGGTGACAACGTTCTCAGCCAAATGGAATTTCAACTACGTCTCGGGGGATTGCTGATACTCGATGGGACGCTGTTTTGGTATCTGCATTTTATTAACCGCAGCTTTTCGCGCACCCGCAGCATGTTGTTGACCCAGGCCTTGCAGCAGCAGGAGCTGGAGGGCGCCTATCAGCGCTTGCTGGAGCAGCAGGTCGAGGCAAAGCGGCTGGCCTTGGTGGCACGCCATGCAAATGACAGTGTTCTTCTCATAGACGAAAACAACAAGGTAAAATGGGTGAACGAGGCCTTCACCCGGCTGACGGGATACGGCTTTGATGAAATTCTGGGCCGAGAGCCTGGTGACTTGTTGAACCATCCCGACACCAATCTAGACGCGCTTGACCAAATTCTGGAGGGGCGGCGCTCAGCGCAACCCTTTAGGATGGAGATCCTGAACCGCCACAAGGATGGGCGTGATATCTGGTTGGAAACCAACCAGGTTCCCATACGGGGGGATCAGGGCGGAGAGATGTCCTACATTGCCATCGAGCGTGACATAACGGCAGCCAAACAGAATGCCCAGCAGCTCGAAGAGGCCCGCCAGGCAGCCGAAGAAGGGGGCCGTGCCAAATCGGATTTCCTGGCCACCATGAGCCACGAAATCCGCACCCCGATGAATGGGGTCATTGGCATGGCACAACTGCTGGAAGAAACCGATCTGGATACCGATCAAAAGCTCTATGCCGACACGATTCTCAGCTCAGCCAAAACTTTGTTGGCGCTGATCAACGACATTTTGGATCTGTCAAAGCTGGATGCAGGTCAGATTTCAATCAACCCCTGTGATTTTGACCTGCACCAATGCATTGACGAGACTATTCGACTGCTGCGCACCCAGGCCGAAGCCAAGGGGCTGACCCTGGATGTTGAACGCGATGCCGATTTACCCCGCCACCTCAATGGTGACGATCACCGGCTGCGCCAAATTTTGAATAATCTGGTGGGCAATGCGATCAAGTTCACTGAACAGGGCCGGGTCAAGGTCACGGTAGAAGCAGAGCCAACACCTGGCGGTGGGGTATTGCTGAACTGGTCAATCATTGACACTGGCATTGGCATCCCAAAAGAAATGCTCACTGGCATTTTTGAGCGCTTCTCGCAGGCTGATGCGGCTATCAGTCGCCGTTTTGGCGGTTCAGGGCTTGGCTTGGCCATCTCCAGGCGCCTGGCCGAGGCCATGGATGGGCGCATCACCGTAACCTCGGAAATCGGGGCCGGATCATGTTTCACCCTTGCCCTGCCTTTTGCCCTGGCCAGCGCTGCGGACATCACTGTGGCACCAGTGCCAGAGCGGACAGGGGACACTGATGGGTTGTCTGGGCTGCGGGTGCTGGTGGCCGAAGACAACCGGGTCAACCGGTTGTTGATACAGAAGTTCCTGAAACAGACAGATCTGGAGCTGGAGTTTGCCCATGATGGCGCTGAGGCGGTAGACAAGGTCAAATCGTTCGAGCCGGATATCATCCTGATGGATGTTAGCATGCCGGTCATGGACGGATTGGAGGCGACGCGGATCATTCGCTCTTGGGGCCAGCCGCAACCGGCGATCATCGCCTTGACCGCAAATGCATTTGATACCGATCGTGAGGTCTGTCTGGCCGCTGGCATGAATGAATTTGTCACCAAGCCGATTTCCAGAACCCAGCTTTTGGAGGTTCTGGCCAGCTTTGCGCAAGCCCACCGGGTGCAAATGACAGGGTGACTGCGACTGGCTGACCAGGCCTGGGGGATCGTCACCGGAAACCCTTGGGGCCGGCCTTGCCTTGCTCTGGCTTGCTGCCTGTCCTATCAAGTCGTGACCCAACTTGCATGAGGCCGCCGGTGGATATCGCAACCCGCGTTTACAATCATAAATGGAAGATCGACCCGATCATCCGTTCCTTGATTGATACAGATTTTTACAAACTGCTGATGTGTCAGTCAGTCTTTCGCAATAAACCGCAGACCGAGGTGACATTCTCGTTGATCAACCGGTCAACCTCGGTGCCGCTGGCGCATCTGATCGACGAGGGAGAGCTGCGCGAGCAGTTGGATCATATCCGTTCTTTGTCGCTGTCCCGTGGCGAAAGCACCTGGCTGCGCGGCAATACCTTTTATGGCAAGCGCCAGATGTTTCGCCCGGACTTTATGGAGTGGTTCGAAAACCTGCGCCTGCCCGCCTATCATCTGGAACGCGTCGGTGATCAGTATGAGCTGACCTTTGAAGGCAAATGGCACGAGGTCATGCTCTGGGAGATTTCAGCCCTGGCGGTGCTGATGGAGCTGCGCTCGCGGGCGGTTCTGAATGACATGGGCCGGTTTGAACTGCAGGTGCTTTATGCCCGCGCCATGACGCGGGTCTGGGAAAAAATCGAACAGCTGCGCGATATCGACGGGCTGAGCATTGCCGATTTTGGCACCCGCCGCCGCCATGGATTCCTCTGGCAGGACTGGTGCGTGCAGGCGATGCGCGAAGGGCTGGGAAGCAAATTCACCGGCACCTCGAACTGTCTGATCGCCATGCGGCGCGAGGTCGAAGCCATTGGCACCAATGCCCATGAGCTGCCGATGGTCTATTCGGCTTTGGCAGCGGATGATGCAGCTTTGGCCCGCGCGCCCTATGATGTGTTGTCGGACTGGCATGAGGAACATGACGGCAATCTGCGCATCATCCTGCCCGATACCTATGGCACCCAGGGGTTTCTGGATCACGCGCCGGACTGGCTGGCGGGCTGGACCGGGATCCGTATCGACAGCGGTGATCCGGCCGCATGGGCGGAGGTGGCGATCAACTGGTGGCAGGAGCGCGGCGAAGATCCGCTGCAAAAGCGGGTGATTTTCTCGGATGGGTTGGACGTCGATAAAATCGCCGAGCTGCACGGGAAATTTGCCGGGCGGACCAAGGTCTCCTTTGGTTGGGGCACCCTGCTGACCAATGATTTTCGCGGCCTGGTCCCCGATGATGGGTTGGCCCCCTTCTCGCTGGTGTGCAAAGCGATCTCCGCCAATGGCAAACCAACGGTAAAATTGTCGGATAACCCGGAAAAAGCCATGGGGCCGGCGGATGAAATCGCCCGCTATAAACGCGTGTTTGGGATTGGAGAACAGGACCATATCGACGTGATCGTCTAGTCGCCCTGTATTGAGTGGTGTTCACCGCGCTTGCGCGCGGTGATGTCTCCGGCGGGAAATATTGGGAGAAGGTGAAAGCGGCGGCTTGCTCAGTCCCTCTCCAAACGTGTGATACCGGCTTGGTTTAGGGGTCAGCCGTGATGGGCCGCCACTGTTTTCAGCTGGGAAAACCCATAAAGCGCCTCAAAGCCTTTTTCGCGGCCGTGGCCGGATTTTCCAACACCACCAAAGGGCAGTTCAGCACCGCCGCCAGCGCCGTAGTTGTTCAGAAATACCTGACCGGCCCGCAGCTTCTTGGCCAGACGCATCTGCCGCGCCCCATCACGGGTCCAGACGCTGGCAACCAGGCCAAATTCGGTGCCATTGGCAATTTCCAGGGCCTCTTCTTCGGTATCAAAGGGGATCAGAACCTGAACCGGGCCAAAGATCTCCTGCTGTGCCAGCGCATGGTCCGCAGGGACATCGGCAAAAAGCGTCGGTCGCACATAGGCACCCGTTGCAGGGGCACTGTCCACAATCTGCCCCTGTCCGGCAATTTCAAGATCAGCCCCCTTGGCAAGAAAGCCTTCGACAATGTCTTTTTGCCGGTTCGAGATCAGTGGCCCAAGCCGCAGGTCGTCAGCAGCCGGGCCTACGGTCAGGTCGCCATAGGCGGCGGACATGCGCGCCTTGACTGTGTCATAGACCCCCCGTTGAACCAGAATACGCGAGGAGGCAGAGCAGGTCTGGCCACCGTTCTGAATGCCGGCATTGACCAGAAACGGCAGGGCGGCGTCCAGATCGGCATCGTCAAACACCAGTTGCGGTGACTTGCCGCCCAACTCCAAGGTCACCGGCACCACGTTCTTGCCTGCGGCCTGTTGCACCAGCGCCCCCGTGGCCACCGACCCGGTAAAGGAGATGTGATGCACCTGTGGATGGGCGGTCAATGCCGCGCCGGCTTCGGCACCGATGCCCGGAACCACATTCAGCGCCCCGGCGGGCAGACCGGCCTCCTGGGCGATATGGGCAAAGGCAAGCGCTGTCAGGCAGGCCTCTTCGGCGGGTTTCAGCACGCAGGCATTGCCCATGGTCAGGGCGGCGCCAACCGAGCGACCGATAATTTGCATCGGATAGTTCCAGGGCACGATATGGCCCGTCACCCCATGGGGTTCGCGCAGGGTGTAAACCGTGTAGCCGTCCAGATAGGGAATGGTTTCGCCATGCACCTTATCGGCGGCGCCACCGTAGAATTCGCAATAGCGTGCCAGCGCCACGGCATCGGCGCGCGCCTGTGTCAGGGGCTTGCCAACGTCGCGCACTTCCAGCGCGGCCAGGTCATCGACCCGCTCCAGCACCAGTTGGCCAATACGGGTCAGGATGCGGCCCCGCTCCAGCGCGGTCATCCGGCCCCAGTCGCCCGCCAGCGCGGCCTCGGCTGCCGCAACGGCGGCATCAATATCAGCGGCCCCGCCTCGGGCGATCTGGCACAGGTTCGACCCATCCGAAGGATCCACCAGCGCCAGCGTTTCGCCAGAGCAGGCAGGCGTCCAGACGCCACCAATCAGGCAGAGACTTGGGTCGAACCAAATTGGGGTTGCGTCAGCTGTTTTTGTGTCTGGCATAACGGAGGCTGGGATCTGCGAGTTAGGCATTATTGGGTCCTGCAATATCAAATGTGTAGCTTTTGGTCTGATGTTCGGTGAAGGGCGCGCCGGTCTGCAGAGCGCTGAGGCCGGGCACCAGGCTAAGACAGGTGCCCCAAAAGGCAGCAGCCTGTGGGGAACCTTCTGAAATGCCCATGCGCCAGCGTCCGGGAAACTCCTGCAGGATCAGGCTGGCGGCCTCTTGCCCGTGGCCCTGACGGCGATACTGCGGCACTATCATGAACTCTGACAGCTCGCGGCGGTCATCCGGCAGGTTCAGCACCAGGGCAAATCCAATGCGGGCTGCGGCGTGATGCAGCCAAAAGGCAGTGACGTCCTTGCGGTTCAACATCTGCTCCGCCCGCTTGACCGGATCAATCGGCGCGCCGGGCGCCACCTCGTGGAAATAGGGCGCCAGAACCGAGGCAAAGACTGTTTGCTCTCGGGGCAGGATCAAGGACAGTGAGACCACTATGCCGCCCCCTGTGCAAGGTCTGGCAGCTGTGGTGCTGCGGCGATCAGCGCGCGGGTATAGGGGTGTTTGGGCTCGGCAAAGATTTCTTCGGTCGGGGCGGCCTCGACAATCTCGCCTTTCTGCATCACCAGACAGCGGTCGGTGATGGTGCGCACGACGCTCAGGTCATGGCTGATGAACAGATAGCTGAGGCCATAAGCCTCACAAAGCTCTGCCAGCAGATCCAGGATCTGCGCCCGCACCGAAACATCCAGCGCCGAGACGGCCTCATCAAACAAGATCAGCTCGGGACGGGTGATGAGCGCGCGGGCAATGGCGATGCGCTGGCGCTGGCCACCGGAGAACTGATGCACGTATTTTTGGGCATCTTCCGGCTGCAGCCCAACCGCGCGCAGGGTCTCGGCAATGAGATCGCTGCGCGCCGAGCCTGTGGGCGGATCGGTCAGGGTGTAAAAGGGTTCGGTGATTAGCCGATCAACCCGGTGACGCGGGTTGAAACTGCCAAAGGGATCCTGAAACACAACCTGCATGCGGCGGCGGATTTCCGGATTCTGGGTGGTGGTGATCGCCATCCCATCCAGGCTGATTTCACCACCCTGAAGCGGCTCTAGCCCCAAAATGGCCCGTGTTAGGGTCGATTTCCCACAGCCCGACTCGCCCACCAACCCCAGGCGTTCCCCCCGGTAGAGGGTAAAGGAGACATCCTTGACGGCGCGAAAATACTCGGGCTTTGCAAACAGGCTTTTGCGGGGCAGCGGATAGTCCCGTACCGCACCCTTGATTTCTAGCAGCGGGCTTGGCGCTGGGGGCTCTGGCAGGGTCACCTGATGGTTGGAGGCTGCAAACAACATCTTGGTGTAGGGATGCTGCATATTGTGCAAAAGCTCCTGGGTGGTGCCGGTTTCCACCACCTCCCCATGGCGCATGACCACGATGCGATCGGCCAGATCGGCCACCACCGCCAGGTCGTGGGTGATGATCATCAACCCCATGTCAAATTCCCGCACCAGGTCACGCAGCAGCTCCAGAATTTGCGCCTGAGTGGTGACATCCAGCGCCGTGGTGGGTTCATCGGCGATCAGCAGCTTGGGGCGCAGGGCAATGGCCATGGCGATGACCACCCGTTGCCTTTGCCCCCCTGACAGCTCGTGTGGGAAGCGGCCAAGCGGGAAGCGATCCGCCGGCAGGCCAACCCGGTCGAGCAATTCGCGGGCCCGGGCGTGGGCCTGATCCGGCGGCAGGGCCTTGTGAATCAGGATGGTTTCCATCACCTGGTCGCCGATGGTTTTGACCGGGTTCAGCGCCGTCATTGGTTCCTGAAACACCATGCCGATGCTGTGCCCCCGCAACCCGCACATCTGGGCCTCGCTCTGGTCCAGCAGGTTGGTGCCGGACAGGGTGATCTGACCCGAGGTGGTCGCAGTATCCGGCAGCAAGCCCATGACGGTAAAAGCGGTCAGGGATTTGCCAGAGCCGCTTTCGCCGGTGATGGCGACAATTTCGCCAGCCTGCACCGACAAGGAGACCTCTTTGAGGATCTTATGGGTGCCGATCCGCAGCGAAAGGTTGGAGATATCAAGCAAGGTCATCAGCGTGCCAGCCTCAGTTTGGGGTCCAGCCAGTCACGCAGGCCGTCTCCCATCAGGTTGAGCCCCAGCACGGTGATCACAATGGCAGAGCCGGGAATAAGGGCGAGGTGCGGGGCAAAGCTCACCATGGTTTGGGCATCCGCCAGCATCCGGCCCCAGCTGGGGGTGGGCGGTTGCGCGCCAAGCCCGACATAGGACAGGCCAGCCTCGGCCAGAATGCCAAGCGAGAACTGAATGGTGCCCTGCACGATCAGCAGGTTGGCGATATTGGGCAGGATATGTTCGCCGGAAATGCGCGCCGCCCCCTTGCCCGAGACCCGCGCGGCCAGGATGAACTCACGTTCCCACAGGGACAGGGCCGCGCCCCGGGTGATGCGGGCAAAGACCGGGATGTTAAAGATGCCGATGGCGGCGATGGCATTGATGGCGCCGGCGCCAAAGATGGCGGTGATCAGGATGGCAATGACCAAGGAGGGGAAGGCAAAGACCAGATCATTGGCCCGCATGATGATTTCATCCAGCCAGCTGCCCTTGTTGGCGGCGGCGGCCAGCCCCAGGGGCACGCCCAGCCCCATGCCGATGCCGACAGCGACCAGGGCCACGGCGATCGAGGTCCGCGCCCCGACCATGATCATCGAGAAGATGTCGCGCCCAAAGTGATCGGTGCCCAGCCAGTGGGTGCCATTGGGCTGTTGCAGCTTGGCCGGGATATCCATCGCCGTATGGTCAAAGGGCGTCCAGATAAACGAGACCAAAGCCGCCAGTACCACGAGCGAAGAGAGCAGACAGCCCAGGAATAGATTACGGCTCATGTGCGGCTCCTCAGACGGGGGTCGACCAGCGCATAGGCTAGATCAACCAGAAAATTCACCGTGATCACGGCAAAGACCAGGATCATCACCACGGATTCCACCACGATCAGATCGCGCGAGGAAATTGCCTGAAACACCAGCCGCCCCAGACCCGGCAGGAAAAACACCTGTTCGATGATGATGGCGCCGGCCAGCAAAAAGGAAAACTGCAGCCCAATGATGGTCAGCACCGGGATCATCGCGTTGCGCAGGCCATGACGCCACAGCGCCTGCCGGCGGGTCAGGCCTTTGGCACGGGCGGTGCGCATGAAATCTTCGCCCAGGATATCCAACAGGGAAGAGCGCATGACGCGGGCCAGAATCGCCGCCTGCGGCAGCGCCAGGGCGATGGCGGGCAGGGTTAACGAGTGGATGGCGGCGCCAAAGCCTTCGTCCCAGCCAGCAAAGCCGCCGGCGCCAAACCAGCGCAGGTTGATGGCAAAGATTAGCACCAGGATCATGGCAAACCAGAAATTGGGCACCGCGACTCCCAGCTGAGTGGCCCCCATCACCGCCATGTCCCCGGCCTTGCCGCGACGAGCGGCGGCATAGATCCCGGCAGGAAAGGCGATCAGCGTCGATAGCGCCAGGGCATAAAGCGCCAGCGGCAGCGACACCCACAGGCGATCGGCAATCATCCCCGCAACGGGGGTGCGATAGGTATAGGACATGCCAAAGTCACCGCTCAGCAGCCCGCCCACCCAGGCGAGGTAGCGCTGTAGTTTGCTCTGGTCCAAACCCAGTTCGGTTCGCAGGGCGGCAACGGTTTCGGGCTCGGCATTGATGCCAAGCATAAAGGAGGCGGGGTCTCCTGGCGCAATTTCGATGACGAAAAAGATAACCAGCGAGGCGACTGCGAGGCTGATCACCAGCGACAGGCCGCGTTTCAAAGCATAACGAATCATAGGGGTCAGTAGGTGCTCTCAGGGCTGCGCAGATAGTCTGCGTCAGTAACATGTTCCAGCCAGTCGGCGGCCGAGCCATCCTGCTCTTCCTGCAGGGCCAGATGCACCATGGCGGTTTCTGGTGCGGCGCCGTGCCAGTGTTCCACGCCGGGCGGGATCCAGATGGTATCGCCGGGGCGCATGTGTTGCGGGGCGCGGTCACGCAGTCCAACCAGGCCCAAGCCGCTGATGATCTGCAATGTTTGTCCCAGGGGATGGCTGTGCCAGGCGGTGCGCGCAGCCGGGGCAAAGCTTACCCGCAGGGCATTGATCCGGGCGGGGGCAGGGGCAGCAATGATCGGATCCATCCAGACTTCTCCGGTGAACCATTGGGCCGGGGCTTTGCGGCTGGGTCGACTGCCCGCGGGGTAGATATCAATCATTGGTCTGGTCCTGAAATATTGAGGCCTGCCGAGCGCCAGAAATGCGGCGCCCGGCAGGGGAACGGGTGGCTTAGTCAGCCCAGCTGACGGCGGTCAGGTCGATGGCTTGGGTCGGCGCATTGGCCCAAAGCCCCTGTAGATCGGCCTTGGCCACGCTGAGAGAGGCCATCTGGAACAGGTATCCGTTCACATAGTCATTTGCGATGGTTTCCTGCGCCTGCTTGAGCATCGCCATGCGCTGATCAGGATCGGTGGTTGCGTTCAGGCTGGTCATCAGCTCCTGGAATTCAGGATTGTCATACTGAAAGTAGTAGTCCGGGCGGGCATAGATGCCGATGTCCATTGGCTCGGTATGGCTGACGATGGTGAGGCCAAAATCCTTGCCGCGGAACACGGTTTCCAGCCACTGGGCCCATTCCACATTGATGATTTCGGCCTCGATGCCAACCTGCGCCAGCTGGGCGGCGACGATTTCGCCACCGCGACGGGCATAGGAGGGGGGCGGCAGGTGCAGGGTGGTTTTAAAGCCATCTGCAAGGCCGGCCTCGGCCAGCAGCGCCTTGGCGCGTTCCGGATCATAGGCGGACTGACCGGTCAGATCGACATAGGCGGGGTGATGGGGGGCAAAATGGCTGCCGATTGGGGTGCCATAGCCAAACATGGCGCCGTCGATGATCGCCTGACGGTCAACCGCATGCGCAAGCGCTTGACGCACGCGGATATCGTCAAAGGGCGCTTTCAGGTTATTGGTCGACAGGATGGTTTCCCCCTCGGTCGACCCGACCAGGACCTGAAAACGCGGGTCTGCATCAAACTGCGGCAGGTTTTCCGGCGCCGGGAAGGCGGAAAAGGCATCTAGATCTTCGGCCATGACCGCTGCAAAGGCGGCGGTGGGATCGGAAATGAACTTGAAGGTGGCACCGTCGAGCACTGCCGGGGTGCCCCAGTAGTCGGCGTTCTTTTCCAGGGAGATGCTGTCGCCCTGCACCCAGCCGGCGAACTTGAAGGCGCCGGTACCAACAGGGGCGGTTTTGATGTCATCGATGCTTTCAGGGGCAACGATAACCGCGTCTCCCCAGGCCAGGTTGAACAGCATGTTGCCGTTGGCTTTGCTCAGGGTGACTTTGACCGTGGCGGGGTCGACGACATCCACGCTGGCGATATCGGCAAACAGGGCCTTTTGCGCGTTGGTGCTGTCTTCGGCGCGGGCGCGATCCAACGAGAATTTCACGTCCTCGGCATCCATTGTGGTGCCGTCATGGAAGGTGACACCCTGGTTCAGATGAAACGTATAGCTCAGCCCGTCAGCGGAGATCTCCCAGCTTTTGGCCAGGCCAGGCACCACAGAGCCATCGCCCATGAACCGGGTCAGCCCTTCAAAGACGTTGGAATACAGCACCTGATCAATCGCCCCGGCGGCGGCGCTGGTGGGGTCCAGATGTGGTGGTTCCAGCTGCATCCCGATGGTGACGGAATCCTTGGCAAAGGCAGTGCCAGCCATGAGAGCCAGTGTTGAACTGGCGGCAAAAACGATTGATCTGAATGTCATTTCTCAATTCCCTAGTTGCGTCTGATCCCCTGTCGCCGGGGGTCTTGGGACGCAGGTTTCCCGTTTTCTGCCGGGTAATCAAGGGGTGCGAGACATTTCGCCCACTGGAGGTGCGTCGCGTAAGTTGCTAGGCGTGCGAAAGCCGCACCAAACCGGGAAAAAACATGAGCGCGACCTCACAAACCTCTGCCATCACCGCGAGCGATATCCTTGCTCAGAAGGGAAAAGCGCCGATTGTCAGCCTGACCGCCTATACCACGCCGATGGCGCAGATGATGGATCAACATTGTGACTTTGTTTTAGTCGGTGACAGCGTTGGCATGGTTTTGCACGGGCTTTCTTCGACGCTGGGCGTCACCATGGAGATGATGATTCTACATGGCGCGGCAGTTGCGCGTGGTCTGTCGCGTGCCATGTTGGTTATCGACATGCCCTTTGGCTCCTACGAGGAAAGCCCCGATCAGGCCTTTCGCAATGCGGCCCGCTTGATGCGGGAAACCAATGCGGCGGCGGTCAAGCTGGAGGGCGGTGTCGAGATGGCTGCGACCATCCGGTTTCTGGTGGCGCGCGGCATTCCGGTGATGGCCCATGTGGGGCTGACGCCGCAGTCGATCAATACCCTGGGCGGCTATAAGGTGCAGGGGCGCGACGCCGCTGGGGCCGCCGTGCTGGCGGGGGCGCAGGCCGTGGCCGAGGCGGGCGCCTTTGCCGTGGTGCTGGAGAAAGTGCCCCAGAGCCTGGCGGATGAGATCACCGCCGCCGTTGCCATTCCCACCATTGGTATAGGAGCCTCCGCAGGCTGCGATGGTCAGGTTCTGGTGGTGGATGACATGCTGGGGCTGTTCACCGCGTTCAAGCCAAAGTTCGTCAAACGCTATGGCACGCTGGGCGTCGATGCCGAAGCCGCAATCGCCGCCTATGCAGCCGAGGTGCGCACCCGCGCCTTCCCTGCTGCTGAACATGTCTTTGCTGACCAGACAGCACCTGCAAAAGGGTAACAGTTGCCATGACTGCTCCGATTATTCGCCAGCTCGCCGCGTTGCGGGCCAAACGTAACGCCTGGATTCGCGCCGGTGAACGCGTCGCCGTGGTGCCCACCATGGGGGCGCTCCATGCGGGGCATCTGTCCCTGGTGGAGGCCGCCAAGGCCGCCTGCGACCGGGTGATCGTGACGATCTTTGTCAATCCCAAGCAGTTCAACAACCCCGAAGATCTGGCCAATTACCCGCGCACCGAACATGACGATGCCATCAAGCTGGCCCCCTACGGGGTCGATATGATCTATGTGCCGGACCCGGATCAGATCTACCCGGATGGTTTTGCCAGCACGGTTTCGGTGGCCGGGGTGGCCGATCAGATGGAGGGGGCCTGTCGCCCTGGTCATTTTGACGGGGTCGCCACGGTGGTGGCCAAGCTGTTTTTGCAGACCGGCGCCCATCAGGCGTTTTTTGGCGAAAAGGATTATCAGCAGCTTTTGGTTGTCCGGCGCATGGCGCGGGACCTTGATATCCCAATCCAGGTGGTCGGCAGTCCAACCGTGCGCGAGGCCTCAGGCCTGGCGATGTCCTCACGCAATATGCGGCTCTCGGCTGCGGGTACGGCCCAGGCCGGGGCGCTGCATCCGATCCTGACCAAACTGGCGACGGCGCTGGCTGCTGGGGGTGATTTTACCCCTCTGGGCACGGCAGCGGAGGCGGCGATCCTGGCGGCGGGCTTTGACGAGGTGGAGTACCTGTCGCTGTGCTGCGCAGAAGACCTGAGCACCCTGGACAGGGCCGACCGCCCGGCGCGGCTTTTTGTGGCGGCCTGGCTGGAAGGGGTGCGCCTGATTGACAATGTCGCAGTCTAGCGGTCGGCGCCTCAGCGGTTTCGGCAACTAAAGCTTTAAGAGGGACTGGCAGCGGTAACATCTTGCGGCTAAAGTCCCGCCCTGAGGAGATCCATCACAGGGGCGGGACATGAAATTTATTCTGGCAATCGATCAGGGCACCACGTCAACACGGGCGGTGTTATTTGACGGCGACATGCAGGCCGTGGGCACGGCGCAGCAGGAGTTCCCCCAGTATTTCCCCAAGGCGGGCTGGGTTGAACATGACCTGGATGAGATCTGGGAATCGGTTGTCGCAACCTGTCGACAGGTTCTGGCACAGACGGGGATCACGGCTGCGGATCTGGCCGGCATCGGCATTACCAACCAGCGCGAAACCACGGCGGTGTGGGACAAGGCGACAGGTGCGCCACTCCACCGGGCCATCGTCTGGCAGGATCGCCGCACGGTTGAGATCTGCGAGGCTTTGCGCGGGGGTGGCCATGAGGATATGATCCGCCACAAGACCGGCCTGCTGCTGGACCCCTATTTTTCCGGCACCAAGGCCAGCTGGATCCTGGATCAACAGCCAGAGGCCCGCGATCGCGCCGCGCGCGGGGAGCTGTTGTTTGGCACCATCGACAGCTTTTTGATCTGGCGGCTGACGGGCGGCGCCTCCCATGTGACCGATGCCACCAATGCGTCACGCACAATGCTCTATGACATTCGCGAAGGGGCCTGGAGCGAAGAGATCTGCGGCCTGCTGCAGGTGCCAATGGCGATGCTGCCAGAGGTGAAGGACTGCGCGGCAGATTTTGGCATAACGGTGCCTGAGATTCTGGGCGAGGCAGTGCCTATTCTGGGCGTTGCCGGCGACCAGCAGGCGGCTGGTATTGGCCAGGCCTGTTTTGCACCGGGGATGATGAAATCCACCTATGGGACCGGGTGTTTTGCGCTGCTGAACACGGGCGAGACACCGGTTGTGTCGCACAATCGTCTGCTGACCACCGTGGCCTATCAGCTGGGCGGCAAGCCCACCTATGCGCTGGAGGGGTCCATCTTTATTGCCGGCGCTGCCGTGCAATGGCTGCGGGATGGATTGGGGCTGCTTGAGGATGCCGCCCAGTCTGGGGCCTTGGCCCGGCAGGCGGACCCCGAACAGGATGTGCTGTTGGTGCCCGCCTTTACCGGGCTGGGGGCGCCCTATTGGCAACCCGAATGTCGCGGCGCGGTCTTTGGTCTGACACGGGGCACTGGCCCAGCTGAAATGGCCCGCGCGGCGCTGCAAAGCGTGGCCTATCAGACGCGGGACCTGTTGGAGGCGATGCGGGCCGACTGGCCGGAAGAAACCCATGTGACCCTGCGGGTTGATGGCGGTATGAGCGCCAGTGATTGGACGATGCAAAGCCTGTCGGACCTGTTGGGGGCCGCTGTGGATCGTCCCAAGATGCAGGAGACAACAGTTCTGGGGGCGGGCTGGCTGGCTGGTATGCAGGCCGGGATCTACCCGGATCAGGCCGGTTTTGCTGCAACCTGGGCGCTGGATCGCAAGTTCACGCCTCAAATGGCCCCAGCGCAGCGCGACGCGGCCTATGGCCGCTGGCAACGGGCGGTGCAGGCCGTCATTGGCGTTTAAGAAACCCGTTTGCTGCCCGGTATCGGCTTTACAATTTTCGGATCACCAAGGGGCAAGGGGGGGCTCCCGCCGCCGCGGGTCATCGGCTGGCGCCGAAAGCCCCTGGCGGTGTTGGGCCCGGCGCCGCGCTGTCGCGCGGCGCGGTTGCGATAGCTGCAGCAGAAGTGGCAGAGCGCCCGCCGTGCGTCCGCACGGCGCTGGGCCCAACGGGAAGAAGGCCCAAAGGGCCTGATGACGGGCGGGAGCCCACCGTTAGCTGCTCAGCCGTGCCCCAGCTTTGATCGTTGCCGGGCGGGCATTCAGTTCCTCTATCGAAAAGCCTGCGATGGATTTGTAGCGCGCAGCATGGGCGGCAAGCTCGGCCTGTGGGATGACCTCATTGATACTGGTAAAATCGCCACCGCAGAGATCTTCGACCTGTTGCAACACCCCATCCGGCCCCTTGCCGGCGCGGTTGGTTTGGCCGATGCCTGTTGCCAGGGGGCGCACCTCGGCCTCAAAGGCGGCAAGCGCGTCTGAGGTGAGACCATGGGACAGGAAAGATGCGCCGATGATCCGCGCGTCAATGATGGCCTGACTGGCGCCGTTGGAGCCAACAGGATAGGTCGGATGCGCGGCGTCTCCCATCAAGGTCACGGCGCCAAAACTCCATTGCGGCAGCGGGTCGCGATCCACCATCGGGTATTCATAGACCACCTCGGCCCCGCGAATGAGGCCAGGCACATCAATCCAGTCAAACTGCCAGTCTTCGAACTCGGCAACAAAGTCATCGATATCGGCGGCGCGGTTCCAGTCCTCTTTCTTCCAGGGCGTGGAAGGGTCAAAGCTTTTCTCCGCGATCCAGTTGAGGGTGGCGCGCCCATCAGCGTCGGGTCGGGAGATCGGATAGGCCACCATGCGCAGGCTGTCGTGACCGATCATCGCCATGGAGGCCTCGCCCTTCCAGGGCGTGCCCTGGGTGGTGGCACGCCACAGGATCCGGCCATTCCAGATAGGCGCGCCTTCCTCGGGGTACATCTGCGCGCGCAGGGCGGAATGAATACCGTCTGCTGCAATAACCAGCGTACCGCTTTGACGAGACCCGTCCGCAAACAGCAGATCTGCACCGGTTGCGGTCTGTTCAAACCCCACGGCGCGCGCATCGGTGGTGATGCAGTCGGCACCCGCCCGTGCCACCAGCGCCTGGTACAGCATCATTTGCAAAGCGCCGCGATGGACCGAGTACTGCGGCCAGGCGTAGCCGGCCTCAAGCCCGCGCGGCTCTTCCCAGATTGTCTTGCCGAGTTTTGAATAAAACCCCAGCTGCCGGGTGCGGATGCCGATCTCTTCCAGCTCCGCCTCCAGGCCCAGGTCAAACAGCTCGCGTACGGCGTTGGGCTGCAGGTTGATACCAACCCCCATGGGGCGCAGTTCAGCGGCGGCTTCGTAGATGTGAAACGGCACCCCAATCTGATGCAGCGTCAAACCCAGGCTAAGCCCGGCGATACCGCCACCGGCAATAAGAACTGACATGATATCTGTGCCTCCCAATACTTGACGGCACAGAACCATAGAGCCCGGTTAAAGGGCAAGGGGAAACAAGCCGGATCACGACCGGCATCTGGGGCAAAATGGCGCGCTCAGGATCAGGTCTTGGAGGCGATGATCAGATCGGGGCCAAAGATGATATCGGCGTATTTGTGCAGGTAAATCTTTAGCCAGGGGGTGAAACGTTCCGGGTGACGCTGCACCTCTGCCAACAGGTCATGGTAGTCCATCCAGCGGGTCTCCATCACCTCATCGGGGTTGGCAACCGGAGTCAGTGGCCGGTGCGCATGGGCGAGAAACACATCCACCACCTCATGTTCCACCATCCCATGGCCCACATCGGCCCGATATTCCAACTGATGGCGAAACTCAGGGTACAGCCCTCTGATGCCCAGCTCTTGCTGCATCCGCCGGACCGCGCAGGCCGAGGAGCTTTCCTCCCACATGGGATGGGTGCAGCAGGTATTGGCCCAGAGCCCAGGCGTGTGATATTTCCCCAGGGCGCGGCGTTGCATCAGAATTTTGACACCCTTGACCACAAACACCGAGACAGCCTTGTGTTTGAGCCCCTGTTCATGCGCCAGGAGCTTTTCTACCGGTGTCAGTTCGCCGTTCACCCAGGCCGGGATCAAATGGGGCATTCCGGATCCGTAATCAGTGTGCCGCCATCACGCAGCCTGCAATGGCTAACGCGGGTCGCAGAGCAAAGCAACTACGCGAAAGGCCGCGCCCCTGCGGTCGCGGCCTTTGATGCCTAAGTTTCAGGCAGTCAGATCTGGCCCCGGCCCGCCACAGCGGGCCAAAAGGCCTGATACACAAGTGGCAGATTACTCGGAGGCCGCGTCCTCGCTGGCTGCGGCATCTTCGGCTGGCTCTTCGGCGGCAGGGCTGAACTGGGCCAGGAAGGCATAGATGTCTTCGGCACCTTTTTTCAGCTTGTACGACATTTTTGATTTGGCCTTGCCGTCGTCCAGGTGCTCGCGCAGGAAGCCACGGGGATCTTGGGTATAGGCCTCAAAGCTAGCAAGATCCCAGACCAGGCCACCTTCGCCGGCGGCAACCAGATCCTTGCCGTATCTAAACCCTTCGTAGGTGCCCGCCGTGCGGCCAACAACACCCCAAAGATTCGGGCCGGTTTTGCCACCCTTGACGATTTTCTCGCCGGTGTCAGAGACGATGGTGTGGCAGGATTTGCATTTGTTAAAGGCCTTTTCGCCTTTGGCAGCGTCGCCTTCGGCAAAAGCGGGTGCGGCCAGAAGGCCAAGAATGGCTGCGGTTAGGATAGGTTTCATAGGCTTGCTCCGGTTTGAGTTGGCTTTGATAGAATACGGCGCTTGTTGGCGCTGAGTGTCAACGGGCGAATCTGCCGCATCTGAGGTTTCAGGTTTGGGTGGGGCTCCAGCAGGGCAGCAGGTCATTTTCCGCTGGTGTGGCGCAGTAGACCGCCCGTGCAATGGCGCGACTGAGACAGAGCGCGGCAGCATGGCCGATCTCGCCCAGCTCAGCCTCTGCAGAGGTGAGTGTCCGGCCGCCGGTGCTGGCGGCAAAGACCAGGTCGCCATCCCCCGGCGCATGGGCCGGAACGGTGGCTCGGCCAATACCGTCATGGGCCGCAGTGGCCATGCGCTGGCATTCAGCCTTGGTCAGGGCGGCATCGGTGGCGACGATGGCAATGGTGGTATTGCCACGCTCCGAGGGCAGGTCGTTATCGGCCGCAAGAGCGCGCATGGCCTGCATTTTGCGACTGTCGAGACTGCGTCCCAGCCCCACTGCGCTGTCAGGGCCGAGGCCGCCAAATTCTCCGTCGACCTCAAAAGGTGCGGCCCAGAAATGGCGATCTCCGGGGGTGGTGACGCTGCCCATCGGATTGGCAGCAACCAGCGCGCCAACAGTCACGCCACTGTCCAGCACAAAAGAGGCAGAGCCAAGCCCGCCTTTGACCATCGCGGTCAGGGCGCCGGTGCCAGCCCCATGGGAGCCAAGGGAGAAATCGCTTGAGACATCCTCAAAAGCGGCGCGACCCAAGGCGCGATAGGGGTTGTCCTGCCAGTCCTTGTCGCCGCCGTTCAGCAGGTCAAACAGGATGGCGCCGGGCACCAGTGGAATGAGTGCAGGCCCCAGGGTGAAGCCACGCCCCTGATCGCGCAGCCCGTCCACGACACCGGAACAGGCATCCAGCCCAAAGGCAGACCCGCCCGATAGCACCAGGGCGTCGATCTTGGCCACGGATTTATCCGGTGCCAGCAGATCTGTTTCGCGGGTGCCCGGCGCGCCCCCCATGACATGCACCGAGGCGGTCAACGGTTCGCTTGCCAGCAAAACCGTGGTGCCGGACTTCAGCGCCGCATCACTGGCATTGCCGACCATGAGGCCAGGGACATCGGTGATCAGGTTTTTGGGTCCAGGTCTCATGGTGCCAGATGACCTGAGATGTTGTTGCCTGAGGCCTGGTTTCCTGAGGGATGCATCATCTTATGATCTCCTGTTCCAAGGCAAAGGGCGGGGCAAAATCCCCCCCTTTTTAGATGCTATTTTGATTGGGTCTTTGATCCGGCGCAAACAGGCTGCGCCGGCTTTCAGGGATCTGCTCTGCGCTGTGGCGCTAGATCCGGTTTTTGGCGGCCGCTGTGCTGGCATCGCCGGAGTTTGGCTCGCCCTTGGGTTCGATCAGCAAAACCTTGCATTCCGCCTCGGCCCGGGGGCGGTGGGTGACGCCTTTGGGCACCACAAACAGCTCCCCGGCTTTGACGACATGCGCCGCGCCACCTTCGATCTCCATCACCATCTCGCCCTCTAACACCAGGAAGAAATCATCGGTGTCTTCGTGCAGATGAAAGGGAAAGGCGCCTTGGAATTTGACCACCATGATTTCGTTGTCATTGTAGTCGGCAATGACCTTGGGATCCCAATGGCTGTCAAACAGCGCCAGTTTTTCTGCCAGGTTGATGGTCTTCATATACAGCGGCCGCCGTCGACTTCCATGGCGACGCCTGTCACCATGCTGGCCTCGTCAGAGCACAGATAGCAGGCGGCATTGCCCATGTCCTCGGGGGTGGAAAAACGCCCGATGGGGATGGTGGACAGGAATTTGGCGCGCACTTCCGGGGTGTCTTCGCCCATGAAGGACTGCAACAAAGGTGTCTCGCCGGCCACTGGGTTGATGGCATTGACACGGATGCCCTTGGGGGCCAGTTCAACCGCCATGGTCTTGGTCGCGGTGATCATCCAGCCCTTGGAGGCATTGTACCAGTTGAGGTTTGCCCGGGGGGAGACCCCGGCGGTGGAGGCCACGTTGAGGATGGCGCCGCTGCCATTGGTTTTCATATGCGGCACCAGGGCGCGGGCGGTTAGATAGACCGATTTCATGTTCACATTGTACACCCGGTCAAAGTCTTCCTCGCTCACCTCGTCCAGCGGTGTGGGCAGATGGGTGACCCCGGCGTTGTTGATCAGAATATCGACCTTGCCAAAACCGGCAATCGCGGCCTCGGCCATGGCCTTCACAGAGGCCGCATTGGCAACGTCGACCTGCTGGGCCAGCGCCGCGTCGCCGCGTTCGGCTGCCAACGCAGAGGCGCTGTCACCATTGATGTCAGCAATCATCACCCTGGCCCCTTCGGCCAGGAATTTATCAACGATGCCAAGGCCAAAGCCAGAAGCGCCGCCAGTCACAATGGCGCATTTTCCTGCAAGCCGCATAATGCTCTCCTTCAAATCCATTTGCGGCAAACATGGCCAAGGTGACGGCCGGGTGCAATCGCTAGGATTACTCTGGAGTGATTTTTCCGCGCATTGATTTGACTGCGCTGCGCTGTTTCTTGCTGTCAAGCCGCCGTTTCACCGATCCGCGCGTTGGTTTGGTCGCTATACGACGTTTTGGCGCCACCAGGGCCTTGCGGATGAGCTCGGCCAGGCGGTCCCGCACCAGCTCGCGGTTGCGCAGTTGCGAGCGGGTCTCGTCGCATTGCATCAGAATCGCGCCCTCTTTGGTCCAGCGTCGACCTGCGAGACGTTTGAGTCGGGATTTCACCGCCGGGGTGAGCGCAGGGCTGCGGGCGGCCTCGAACCGCAGCTCGACTGCGGTGGCCACCTTGTTGACGTTCTGCCCGCCGGGCCCCGAGGCGCGCATGAAGCTCTCGGACAGTTCCCAGTCCTGCAGCGCTATATCATTTGTGATATGCAACATGGGGCGGATGTAACGTGGTTGGCGAAAATGGAAAAGGCCGCAGTCCGCTGGACCACGGCCTTTTGCCGAGACTGTTGTATTGGCGTGTGCCTTAGGCGGGCTTTGCCGTCAGGTGGGTGACGATCATGCGGAAGGGCACCAGCGCCAGCAGTGCCAGCGAGAGTTTCACCAGCCAGTCAGCCAGGGCCAGAGAAACCCACAGCGGCGCCATGGGGCCTGCGCCCAAAAGCGGCAGCATTTCACCAGCCCAGGAGACGTCATTGGCCGGTTCGATCCAGGTCAGCGCGCCGGAAAAGGCGATGGTAAAGAAGATGACGGTATCCACCGAGGAGCCCACAAGCGTGGAGGCCAGCGGTGCGCGCCACCATTTGCCGCTCCGCAGGGCGGCAAAGATCGACACATCGAGCAGCTGCGCCGTGAGGAAGGCAAGTCCAGACCCAAGCGCGATGCGCAGGGTCACAAGCGGGCCAAACTCGCCCATGATCTGGGTGCCAATGAGCGAGCAGACAACGCCCACCACAAAGCCCACAAAGACCACACGACGGGCAGGCCCGGCGCCATAGACGCGGTTCATCACATCAGTGATGAGAAAGGCAATTGGATAGGTAAAGGCGCCCCAGGTCAGCCATTGGCCAAACAGGAATTGCACCAGGATATTGGAGGCCACCACAACGGCAGCCATGGCAAGAATGCCAGGTAGATGAGAACGATTCATTTTTCAGTTCCGTTTTTTATACAAGGTCGCGGCGACTTGTTCCGCAGCTTGTGCGGAAGACGGGCTCACCTAGCTGTGTTGCAGCCGTTTGGCAAGTGTTTTGCCAATTGTGACGCGCGCAGCCAAATCAGTTTAGACCGCCTTCCATCAATGGCTGCAGCTCTTGTTCGAGCAGTGTTGCAAGCGCACCAGTAGGGGCTTTTCGCTCATGCGCAGGGCATGTAGCCCGTAAACGACAAACGCTGCGAGAGCAAAGAAAAACCTATTTCCCGTCACTCTGGCAGGGTGTATTCCACCAGTTCGGTGCGTTGCAGGGCTTTGAAGTTGTCGTCCGACACCATGGTGGCGCGCAACAGGCCTTTGGCGTCGCGCCAGACGGACAGACCTTCGAGGTTGTCATGCACCCCGGTGCTGCTTTCCAGCAGGGTGACTTCGTTTATCGCGCCCTGTTCGGTGATATCCCAGCGGCGCAAGCGGCTGCGAAAACCGATAAAGACAAAGTTGCGTTCCAGCAGATAGAAACGGCCGTCGGGGCCAAAATCGGCACCAACAGGCAAGAAACCTCCCCGTCGGGGCAGGGTGAAGGGCTGGCTCCATTGGCTGCCATTCCAGCGCCAGACAGGGATCTCCCCATCGGCGTTCAACGCGTTTTCGGGCAGGGTGTACAGCCGCCCCCGGGGGTCGATGGCCAGGGCCTCCAGGGATTTGTTCAGTGGTAAGCCGCGAAACTCATTAGGGCGGGGCAGGACACGGGCACGGCTGGCCTCGGTTTGGTGATGCACCACCCGGGACAGTCCTTCGAAGGAAATATAGAGCGAGCCATCCGGCGCCAGGGCCAGGCCTTCGCTGTCCATGATCCGACCAAAAAGCTGTCGCCCCTTGGAGGTGCGCAGATGTTGGGCACTGCGCAGGGTGATCTCTGAGATCTCGCCGTCCTGTCGATGGATATCGGCACGGGCCACATGGGCGCGATCACTGAGAACCACCATCTGCGCCCCATCCGCCGAGAGCTCAATCCCGGAGAATCCCCCAAACCAATCGGGGCTTGCCCGCCATGTATAGCTGCCTGCAAACTGAGCGGCGTTTTCCAACCGATCAAGCTGGGCTGCGGCAAAGGCTGCCGCCGCTGCAATGAGGCCGGAGGCCAGAACAAGGCCACCGACCAGTTTCCTACGCTTCATGGTGTTTATGCTCAGTTAGATTGCAAAACGGCGGCGCATTGTTTGGGCAGGTCCGTCAGGGTGTATTCGCGGCGGGGCTTGGGGGCCGGAGCATTTGGGTCTGCCGGTTTTGGCGGCGGAGGGCTCAAGATATCATTGACCCATTTTTGTGCAGCGTCACAGCCGTCACCGCGTGGTGGGCGATCCTGATCAACACAGCCTCGGGCGCCCCTGGGGCAGGCCAGACGCACATGGAAATGGTAATGGTGCCCCCACCAGGGACGGATTTTGCGCAGCCAGCGCCGATCGCCCTTGGCGTCCTTGCACATCTGCACCTTGGCGCCAGGAAAGACAAAAATCCGCGCCACCCGTCTGTCCTGTGCTGCGGCCTTGATGATCTCGTGATGGGCGCGGGTCCAGTCTGAATTCACATATGCGCCGTTGTTGCGCCGCATCGAAATGGAGGAGATCTTTTCGCGCTGGGCCCGGCTATAGGTCAGCTTGTTCGCCGGGCGCATCCAGATATCAATATCCAACCCCACTTGATGGCTGCGGTGCCCTGACAGCATCGGGCCACCACGGGGTTGGCTGATATCGCCAATATAAAGCCCGTTCCAGCCGGGCTGACGTGCGGCAAATTTGCTGAGCTTTTCGATAAAGCTGATGGTTTCGGGATGGCCCCAGTTGCGGTTGCGGCTGAGCCGCATGGCCTGCCAGGTGGCGCCGGTTTCCGGCAGCTGCACCGCGCCGGCAACGCAGCCCTTGGCGTATGAGCCATAGGGGGCCGGCGCCTGCTGTGATCCTGTACCCTTGGCACCAAAAAGCTGCTTGGCCGGGGTGGCGGCGCTGGCGCCACTGAGCGCTGCAAAGATGAAACAAAAACTCGCTACAAGCAGTCTCAAACCTGATCTCCTTCTGCCTTGACCCGGTACAATACGATCAATCCGAGGATAAACAGAAAAATCACCGGGCTAATGCCCAATCGTGCGCTACCTGTCAGGGTTGTGGCAACCCCAATTAGCCCAGGCGCCAAAAAGGCGGTGGCGCGCCCGGACAAACCATAGAGCCCAAAGCTCTCGGTTGCCTTTGCAGGGTTGGTATGACGCACCATCAGGCTGCGGCTGGCGGCCTGCAAGATTCCGCCGAAACCACCGATCAGCATGCCGCAGCCAAAGAAGATAGCGTCCGGCAGCTTGGAGCCCGTCGCCAGCTCGATGCCAAACAATGCCTCACGCGACATGTTCACCACGGTTAGGCAGACCAGCGTCAGCACCAGAATCGCGGCGACGATCACGGGTTTGGGGCCAAACCGTTTGTCGGCCATACCGCCGACCCAACTAAAGGCTGCGGCGGCAATTGCAGATATGACGCCAAAGATGCCGATACTGGTGATTTCCCAGTCCAGCACCAGGCTGGCATAGACGCCGCCAAAGCCATAAAGCCCGTTCAGCGCATCCCGGTAGAGCATCGATGACCCCAGATAGCGCGCCAGACTGCCGCGATAGCGCAGCGCCTTGACGGATGCGATTACCAAAGAGATGGCCTGTCCCAGGCTGCCCCGCTTGCCGGTGCGGGCGTCATCTTTGACCCAGAGAAAGTAGGGCACCATGAAGAGAATGAACCACAGGGCGGTGAACGGCCCGACGGCGCGGGTGCCCTCGCGGGTTTCAGCATCCAACCCCAGGACCGGGTCCAGCCCGATCAGGGTTTTGCCGCTGCCCTGTTCAACAAACAGCAGCAGCATGATGAACAGCGCCAGAACGCCGCCAAGGTAGCCAAAGGCAAAGCCAGAACCGGAGATGGCTCCGACATCATCCTTGTCGCCGAGGCTGGGCAGTTGCGAATTGGCAAAGATCAGGGCAAATTCCGCACCGATGAAGCCAAAGCCAAAGGTCACCAACATCCACCACAGGTTGCTGCCGGCTGGATCTGAATACCAGATCCCCCAGGCGCCGAGCGCATACATCAGCGAAAAGCCGATCAACCAGGGCCGTTTGCGTCCGGAAATATCCGCCAATGCGCCGATGAAAGGCGCGCCAAAGCCGATCATCAGCCCGGTTACGGTCATCCCGATCGACCACATGGTCTGCGCCTGGGCCTTGGCGGCTTCTGGGGCCAGGCCCTCTCCCAAATAGTAATTGGCAGCCACAGCAGCAAAGAAGGGGCCAAAGACAAAGGTGACCAGCAGTGTGTGATAGGGCTGGCTGGCCCAGTCAAAGAACCACCAGCCCCAAATACGCTTGCGCGATGAAATATTGCTCATGTGTTCCTGCCCGTCCTCACCGATTTGTTATCTGCGATAAGACAGGCACTTAGGTCCCTAGGCAAGGGGATCTTGCATGGGCGGCCAGGGACGTTGCGCGTCCGCCGCGCGCCAGGCGTCAATCCAGTCGGGCATTTCCAGGCTGGGCAGGTCAGGATGGCCCATGGCTTTGAGCACGCGGGCAGGGGGCACGATGCCGTTTTTGTCGGTCAGCGCGGTGCGCAGCATCACGTGGCTGGCGCAGGTGCCGTCCTTTCTCCACATGCTCTGTTCCAGGTAGATGAACTTATCATCCCAGGCCACGGCCCGGCTGCGCATCTCAAACCGTTCAAAGCCGCGAATGCGCTGGCGAAACCGCACAGTGGTACCGGCCACGGTCATGCCCCAGCGGTTTTGCCGCAGGGTGGTGATCAAGCCAACCCGTTGCGCCAGCATGGTGCGCCCCAGATCATACAGCGTCATGGCGCGGCCATTGTTCAGCTCCAGCCAGAAATCCAGATCCCAGGGCCAGCAGATATGGTTGGAGACATGGGTCTCGGTCAGAGCCAGCGGCGCCATACGGCGCGCCTTGAGCAGGTCTTTGATCAGGCGGACAATGGGAAACATCGGCATTACTTTCTTTGCGCATTGTGCCCCTCTTGCCACCGATTAACCAATGGTCAACCGCAACCTCGCGGAAGCCTTGCACATGGGCACAGGGCTGCTTACCTGTAAGGCTGCTATTCCAAAGAGGTAAAGAATGCTCTCTCTGTTCCAAATTCTGCTGCTGATCCTGGACATCGTCTGGTTCTTCATCATCGCCCATGTGATCATGAGCTGGCTGATCAATTTCCAGGTGCTGAACCTGCAACAGCAACTGGTTGGCCAGATCTGGTACATGTTGCAGCGCATTCTTGAGCCGCTTTATGATCCGGTGCGCCGTATTCTGCCCAATATGAGCGGCATTGATCTGGCGCCGCTGGTGGTGCTGATTGCGGTCTATGCGCTGCGTATCATCATCCAGAACAACATGGTCTATTTCTTATAGTCCGGGTGCTGTCCGTCAGGTCGTTGCCCCGCCGCTTGGCTGGGCAGCACTGCTGACGCTGAGGGCGGTTTTCAGCGATTGACGCGCGTAAAAGTCGAGGGGTGAGGCATAAAGCTTTGCCCCTTGCTCTTGTCGCCCGAATCGACCTGTGGGATTGTACCGCTCAAATCAGAGCAGCCGCCCCCAACGAGGTCCCACTCCATGACAGCCGCGCCAGCGATCCCCGAGCCGGAAAGCACCGCTAGTCCGCTCCTGCGTGAGATTTTTGGCTTTGACGCTTTTCGTCCCGGCCAGGAAGAGATCGTTGATGCGGTGACGCGTGGGGAAAACGTGCTGGCGATCATGCCCACGGGGGGCGGCAAATCACTGTGTTTTCAGCTGCCCGCGCTGCAACGGGCCGGCATCACCGTGGTGATCTCGCCGCTGATTGCCCTGATGCGCGATCAGGTACGCGCCCTACAGGCGGTCGGCGTTACCGCAGGGGCGCTGACCTCTGGCAATACCGAGGAAGAGACCGAAGCGGTCTGGCAGTCCATCGAAGCGGGCGAGCTGAAGCTCTTGTATATGGCGCCCGAACGTCTGGCCTCGGGCTCGACCCTGAATATGTTGCATCGTATCAATGTCAGCCTCATCGCGGTGGATGAGGCCCATTGCGTCAGCCAGTGGGGCCATGATTTCCGCCCGGATTATCTGCGCATCGGTGAGCTGCGTCAGGCGCTGGACGTGCCCTTGGCCGCCTTTACCGCCACCGCCGATTCCGAGACCCGCGAAGAAATCGTGCGCAAGCTGTTTGATGGCCAGGCCCCGCGCAGCTTCTTGCGCGGTTTTGACCGGCCCAATATCCACCTGGCCTTTGCCGCCAAGGACGGTCCGCGACGGCAGATCCTTGAGTTTGCAGCGGCGCGCAAAGGGCAGTCCGGCATTGTCTACTGCGGCACCCGCGCCAAGACCGAAGACCTGGCCCGCGCCCTGCGCGATGCCGGTCATGCGGCCTGCCACTATCATGGCGGCATGGAGGCCGGGGAGCGCCGCGATGTGGAAACGCGCTTTGCCCGCGAAGATGGGCTGATCGTGGTGGCCACCGTGGCCTTTGGCATGGGCATTGATAAACCTGACATCCGCTGGGTGGCCCATGCGGATCTGCCCAAATCAATCGAGTCCTATTATCAGGAAATTGGCCGCGCGGGCCGTGATGGCGCCCCGGCAGAGACCCTCACTCTGTTTGGATCAGATGACATCCGCCTGCGCCGCAGCCAGATCGACGAAGGCCTCGCCCCACCCGAGCGTCGCGCCGCAGACCATGGGCGGCTTAACGCGCTTTTGGGGCTGGCCGAGGCCCTGACCTGCCGCCGTCAGACATTGCTGGGATATTTCGAGGAAGAGGCTGCGCCCTGCGGCAACTGCGATCTTTGCGACACGCCGGTGGAGGTCTTTGATGGCACCACAGCGGTGCGCAAGGCGCTGTCGGCGATCCTGCGGACCAATGAAACCTATGGCGCCGGGCATCTTATTGACATTCTGTATGGCAATGAAACCGACCGGGTGCGGGAAAAGGGCCATAGTGACCTGTCGGTCTTTGGCTGCGGCAAGGAATACAGCAAGCGTCAGTGGCAGGCGGTGTTCCGGCAAATGATGGGCCATGATCTGGTGCGTCCCGACCCCGAACGCCACGGTGCCCTGCGCATGACCGAGGCCGCCCTGCCAGTGCTGAAAGGCGAGGCGCAGATCTCCCTGCGCAAGGATACCATCAAATCGGCGGAGCGTCGTCCTGCGGTCAAGATGCTGGTCTCGGAAGAAGACGCGCCGCTGCTGTCGGCGCTGAAGGCCAAGCGCCGTGCCCTGGCGGAGGCGCAAAAAGTGCCGGCCTATGTGGTGTTCAACGACAAAACCCTGATCGAGATGGCTGAAACCCGCCCCGCAACCCTGGACCAGATGGCCCGGATCGGGGGAGTCGGCGCCAAAAAGCTGGACCGCTATGGCGATGAGTTCCTTGAGGTGATCACCGGCGCGGTGGAGCAGCTGCACCCCCAGCGGCGCAAGTTGGCCAATCGGGCCGGGGCGGGCTCGACCTATGATGCCTTGATGGAAGCACAGACCCAGTTGATCCGGGGCGATTGCGGCACCCTGAAACCGCTGAGCTGCCCGGCGGCCCTGCTGGCGAAACTGACCCAAATGCGGCCAGATGATGAGCGCGGCATAACCATGTTGTTAGGCGAGCGCCGGGCCGAGAGATTCTTGCCCGCCTTTCTGGACGTTTTGCGCCAGACTGACTAAGTCTAACGGGAAACAAAGCGGAAACAAAAGGAGCGCGCGATGCTGGTAGTGGTATCCCCGGCCAAAAAGCTGGATTGGTCGGAGCGGGATCAGGAGATGAGCTTTCCTGCCTTTCAGGATGATGCCATCGCTCTGAATGCCGTGGCGCGTGCGCTCACTGTGCCAGAGCTGATGAAGCTGATGCATTTAAGTGAGGATCTGGCCAAGCTGAACTATGATCGGTTCCGCGATTTTGCCGCAGATCCACAGGCTGCGGATCTGCGCCCTGCGGCGCTGGCCTTTGCCGGTGACACCTATCAGGGGCTGGAAGCCGCCTCGCTGGAGCCCGAAGAAATGGCCTGGGCGCAGGATCATTTTCGCATTCTGTCTGGTCTGTATGGCCTGTTGCGGCCGCTGGACGCAATGCAGCCCTACCGGCTGGAAATGGGCTCGCGGCTGAAAAATCCACGCGGCAAAAACCTTTATGAATACTGGGGCAGCCAGATCGCCGAGGCGCTGAATGCCCAGGCCGAAGCGGTCGGGGCTAAGGTCCTGGTGAACTGCGCCAGCCAAGAATATTTTGGCGCAGTGGATCTGAAGGCGCTCAAACCGCAGGTGGTGACGCCGGTGTTTATGGAAGACAAAAACGGCACCCCCAAGGTGGTCAGCTTTTATGCCAAACGCGCCCGTGGGGCGATGGCGCGCTATGTGATCCAGAACCGGATTGCTGATGCCTCGGCATTGCAGGAGTTTGACAGCGGCGGATATGTCTATCAGCCACAGCTGTCAGAGCCGATGAAGCCGGTATTTCTGCGCCACCCGGCGGAGTGAGACGCGGATCTGACCCTAGGCGGCTGAGGTGACTTCGATGGGCTGAAACGCCTCCGTGGTATGTTGCAAAATGCGCTCCAGGATTACCGCCTTGCGCAGGGGCTTGGTCAGGTAATGATCCAGCCCGGCGGCGAGGATGCCATCGGAATCGCCGCTCATCGCATGGGCGGTCAGGGCAACGATCGGCACATGGCGCCCGGTTTCGGCTTCCAGCTTGCGGATCTCGCCGGTTGCCTCTTTGCCATCCATTTCCGGCATGGAAATATCCATAAAGATCAGATCCGGCTCAAAGGACTGATACAGCGCCACCGCTTCGACGCCGTTATTGGCAAATTGCAGTTCGATGTTGAAATCCTTGACCATCTTGCGGAAAACCAGCTGATTGGTCCTGTTGTCCTCGGCCGCCAGAATGCGCATCTGGCGTGTCCCGGGATCGTCAGGTGCCGACAACTGCATGGCGGCATTGTCGGCTGCATAGGCCTCTTCCAGGGTCTGGGAAGCGGCGTCGGTCTCTGCGCCTGCCCCTGTCTGGTCTGTCAGCTCTGTGGTGTCGGCTGCTGCCAATCCGGTCCGGTCGGGTTTATCGATGAGCGCATTGCCGAGGCTTTCAAGCTTGGAAAACAATTCATCGCGTGGTGTAGGACGCGGCAGAAGGTCCACCTTGAGATCCAGAATTTCATTTTCGGAGTATTCATGGGGGTTGCTGCACAGCATGACCATTGGGAGGCTGGCCCATTTGCTTTGCCGCAATTGGCGCGCCAGTGCGAGCCCGCCGCCACCGGCAATGGCATGATCGGCCAGAATCAAATCGACGCCGATATTCATTTTTGCCAAGGCTGCAGAGACGCTGTCCGCGATTGTTGTCTCTACGCCCAGCAGCATCAGCTGGCGTTGCAGGATTTCACTGTTGAGGGTGGATTCGTCCACCAACATAATATGGCGCAAGCTTTTGGGCAGTTTGGGCGTTGCACCATGGGAGCCTTCCACGATTGGCAGGGGAATGCGGAAGCCAAAGCAGGAGCCTTTGCCTTCGTCGCTTTCGACCCAGATCTCGCCCTCCATCATTTCAATCAGCCGCCGCGAGATTGCCAGCCCCAGACCGGTGCCTTCAAACTTGCGATTGCGCTCATCTTCGACCTGGTTGAACTCCCCAAACACGTGGTCGATCTTTTCTTCCGGGATACCAATGCCGGTGTCTTCTATCATGCAATGCACCGCGCAGATGCCTTGGTCATGGTTGAAAATTCCGGTTACCCGCAGGGTTACATGGCCCTCGTTGGTGAACTTGACCGCATTGCCGGCAAGATTGGTCAACACCTGACGGATGCGCCCTGGATCACCTACAAACTGTGTTGGCAGGAATAGGTCATAATCCACCAGAATCGACAGTCCCTTGTCCCGTGCGGTGGGCTGCAGCAGCATGACAATTTCGTGGATGCAGCGCTCCAGATCAAAGGCTTCTTCGTGTAGCACCAGTTTGTCGGCTTCGATCTTGGAATAGTCGAGCACATCATTGATGATCACCAGCAGCGCTTCGCCTGAGTTCTTGATGGTGGTGGCGTAGAGTTTTTGTTCGTCATTGAGCGTGGTGTCGTTCAGCAACTCGGCCATACCGACCACACCGTTCATCGGGGTGCGGATTTCGTGGCTCATATTGGCCAGGAACGCCGACTTGGCGCGGTTGGCGGCTTCGGCCCGTTCACGGGCGTTGCGCAGTTCTTCTTCGTAATGCACCGTCGAGGTGATATCGAGCGCCAGACTCACCACATCGCCCCCGTGCCCCCGTTGGTCAATGAGGCGCAGATAGCGATCATCCCACATTTGGATGATCACGGGATCCGGTGACATCGACAGCCAGCGCTCGCTCATCATTGCGCGCCAGGCGTCCGGCTTCATATCACCGGTGTTAACCAGGCCTTCGTCGGTCAGGATCTGCAAAATGCGCATGTAAGAGATGCCCGGCGTGACCTCCTCCAGCCCGTCAAAAATATTGAGATAGGCGGTATTGGCACCGATGAGCTGACTGTCGGCGTTGAAAAAGGCAAACCCGTCCTGAAAGGCCTGGATCGAATGCCAGAGCCGCCGCTCTGCTGTTTCGATCTTTTCATTGGCCATGCTCAGGTCTGATTTTACCTTGGCGTTTTCATCCCGCACGGTGGCCACTTCGGCCTGGGTTACCCCAATCTGTTTGGTCAGAGCCAGAGCGTGGCGACCAAGTTTGCGATTCGCAGCTGAGAGTTCGGCCTGCTTGAGTTCAAGCAGGCGCTCTGCCGCCAGTCTGGCCCGGCGCTCTTCCGCGATTTTGTCAGCAAGGCTCATCCCTGCAGGCTCCAACAAATACAACAAACAGTCCCCCAAAATATGGGGGGCGACAGTCGGGTGAAAATACAAAGGTCGTAGCAACAGTCTTACGCGTGAACTTCTTGCTATGATGTTAAGCTCGTGCCAGCCTGTGCTTGATTTAGGAGGGCGCTATGCCAGTTTGTTTTATTCAACGGTTCACCTTTTTTCTCCACGCATTTTGCCAGCGTGTTTGCGGCTGGGCAGGGCGGCCTGTATACAACGACCCGCAACAGCGGCAGCGAGCGGCCGTCATCGCGCATCTTGCCCTTGTGCTGATCACTGGGATTTCAACCGTTTTTGCAACTGCGGCGCAGGCTGATTCCGTTATCCCGCCGCAGCGCTATCAGGGCTTTATGGATACCGATTATTACGGATCGGATCTGCAGGCGCTGTTTGATACGGATCTGGCATCGTGTCAGGCGGCTTGTAGCGCCCAGGACAGCTGCGCTGGGTTCTCCTACAATAGCCGTTCAAACGCCTGTTTTCCTAAGCAGAACATGCAGTCGGCGTCGCAATTCGTCGGGGCGATTTCGGCCCTGAAGCAGGATCAGCCTGCTGCTCTTTTGGCCCAGGGCGCCGCACGGGCCAAGCGCTTGACCAGCCTGCGAGACGCGGATTTCAAAAATGCCTACCAGATTGCCGCAGAGATGGGGCGCCAGTTCCCGTCCGAGGGTGCGGCATTGGAAGACATGGTCGCGGCGGCGCGGATTCAGGCGCGGGGCGGCAATACCAAAGGCGCACTGCGGTGGTTGGCGCAGGCGGTTGCGCTGAGCGATGAAGCCGGGCTTTGGGCGGAATATTCCGCTGTGCTGCTGCGCCATAGCGATAATCAAAGCGGCTCCTCTGCCAAGCGGGAGGCGCGGAAACAGGCGCTGGCGGCTGGTCTCAACGCCTATCTGCGTGCCTCCTCCGGTGAGGTTCAGGTCAACGGTTTGGTTGCCGCGGCACGGGCGCTGGAAAAACTGGGACGGGGGCGGGATATGCTGCCGCTGCTGCGGCTGGCCGAAGAGATTGCACCGCGCCGGGATACCGCCCGGCTGCTGGACCGGATGATCGAAAAATACGGCTTTCGCGTCACCGACAGCCGGGTGCAAAGCGACAGCGCCACGCCGCGTCTCTGTGTTGAGTTCTCCGAACCCCTGCTGCTGAGCGGCGTCACCTATGAGGATTACCTGAAACTGTCAGCGCCAGGAATCGTCGCCACTGCCGAGGGTCGCGAGCTTTGTGTTGAGGGGCTGGAACATGGTCGCCGCTACCAGATGACCCTGCGCAGCGGTCTGCCTGCGGGCAATGGCGATGCGCTGATCAAGGATGTGGAGCTCACCCACTACATTGGCGATCGCAGCCCGGCAGTGCGGTTTCCGGGACGGGCCTATGTTTTGGCCAAGACCGATCAGGCGGCGCTGCCGGTTGAAACCGTAAACCTGACGGAGCTCACCCTGCAACTGCGCCGGGTCAGTGACCGAAACCTGCTGCGCAGCCTGCAGGAGGGCTATTTTGGCCGCCCCCTGTCACAGTGGCAGGAGGAAGATTTTGCCCGCGACATCGCCGAAGAGGTCTGGAGCGGCACCGCAGTGGTGCAAAACACCCTGAACCAGGACATGACCACCCGTCTGCCCCTGGCCGAAGCCATTGCCGACCAGCCGGTGGGGATTTACGTGCTCTCGGCCAGCTACAAGGGCGCTGACCCCTATGAAGATCCCAGTGCCAACCAGTGGTTTGTTCTGACTGATCTTGGGCTCAGCACCATGTCGGGCAGCGACGGGCTGCACGTTCAGGTGCAGGGGCTGTCCGATGCCAAGCCGCGCGCCGGGGTCGAGGTGACGCTGATCTCCAATGCCAATGCGGTGCTGGGCACAGCCACAAGCGACGCCACCGGCTATGCCCATTTTGCACCGGGTCTGGCCCGGGGGCGCGGCGGCTCGGCTGCGGCGATGATCCAGGCGCAGGTCATGGGCGCCACAGAGGTTGAGGATTTTGCCTTCCTGTCGTTGAAAGACGCGGCCTTTGATCTGTCCGACCGTGGTGTCGAGGGACGGCCCTCGCCGGGGCCGGTGGATGTGTTCTTGGCCACCGACCGTGGGGCGTACCGCGCCGGGGAGGTGATCCATGTCACCGCTTTGACCCGCGACAGCGCGGCGCAGGCGATCCAGGATCTGCCGCTGACCGCGATACTCACCCGGCCTGACGGGGTGGAATACAGCCGTCATGTGTCAACCGGGGGAAACATGGGGGGCCATGTCTTTGACCTGCCGGTTGGCAGCACCGCGCCACGGGGCACCTGGCGGCTAGAGATCAAGAGCGATGTCAAAGCGCCTGCCCTGGCCAGCCGTCAGATCCTGGTCGAAGATTTTATGCCCGAACGTATAGATTTTGACCAAAGCATTGCCAATTCCGGCAATCTGCGCCCGGGTGAATTTGCCCAGCTGGATATCTCTGCGCGCTATCTCTTTGGGGCGCCGGGGGCGGATCTTGGCATTGATGGGGATCTGCGCCTGCGCCCGGTCAGCACTCTGGCGAAATGGCCCGGCTATCACTTTGGCCGCTATGATGCGCCCAATGACAGCCAAAGGAACTATTTTGGCGGCGACAAGACGGATGCCAGTGGCGCGGCCCGGCTCACCGTTGAGCTGCCGGTGGTCGAGGCCACGGGTCAGCCCTTTGAAGCCTCACTCACCACCCGGCTGACAGATGGATCGGGCCGCCCGGTTGAGCGCCGGATGGATCTGCCGGTCAGCCCCTCGGGGCCGATCCTGGGCATCAAGCCACTGTTTGACGAGGTGGTCGCCGAGGGCACCGAAGCCGGGTTTGAACTGGTGGCCCTGTCGCCAGATCAGCAGCCGATGCCCATGCGGGTGAAATGGAGCCTGAACCGGATCGAGACCCGTTATCACTGGTATCAGCTTTATGGCAATTGGAACTGGGAGCGCAGCACCCGCCGCAAAAGCATCGCCACGGGCGAAGCCCTGCTGGGGGAGACACCTGTTCTGCTGTCGACCCCGACGGACTGGGGCCGCTATGAACTGGTGGTTGAGCGGCTGGATGGCGCCTATGTCGAGGCGGCTTTGGATTTCTACGCGGGCTGGTATGCCCCCGCCGATGCCTCGGCCACGCCGGACCGGCTGGAGATGTCCCTGGATGCCGACAGCTATCAGCCCGGCGATACCGCCCAGCTGCGGCTGGTGCCACAAAGCGCCGGCACGGCGCTGATTTCGGTACTGTCGAACCAGGTGATCGAACGCCACGCGGTTGAGGTCGAGGCCGGCGAAGTGCTGGTGCCACTGACCGTCACCCAGGACTGGGGCAGCGGTGCCTATGTCACTGCAATGATGCTACAGCCCCTGACCGGCAAGACCAGCCGCACCCCAACCCGGGCGCTGGGGCTGGCCCATGCAACCATCACCCAGCCGGGACAAGAGCTCGAGGTCGCCATCGAGGTGCCCGAGGTGGCCCGCCCCCGCAGTACCGAGACGGCGCAGATCAAAGTCACTGGCGCCAAGCCGGGGGAGCAGGTCTGGCTGACGGTGGCAGCGGTGGATCTTGGCATTCTCAACCTCACCGACTTCAAAAGCCCGGATCCCAGTGCCCATTATCACGGTCAACGTCGTCTGGGGATGGAGCTGCGCGACATCTACGGGCGGTTGATTGATCCGGGCAATGGTGCTTTGGGGCAGCTGCGCTCTGGGGGCGATGCCGATCGGGGCTTGCAGATGCAATCGCCGCCCCCGACGCAGGATCTGGTGGCCTTCTTCTCTGGCGCGGTGCAGGTCGATGCCAGCGGTATGGTTGCGTTCCCGATGGATCTGCCTGCCTTTAACGGCACCGTGCGGCTGATGGTCATGGCCTGGTCCGGGGCCGCAGTCGGCCAGGCCGAGGCCGATATGTTGGTGCGCGACCCTGTGGTGGTTACGGCCTCTTTGCCGCGCTTCCTTGCCCCTGGGGATCAAAGCCGGATCAATATTGAACTGGTGCACGCCGATGGCCCCGCCGGAGAAATGACCCTGCTGGCGCAGTCTCTGGGCGCGGGGATCACCCTGGGCAATTTGCCCGGATCAATCACCCTGAGCGACCAGGGCAAGGCGGTGCTGGAGCTGCCGGTCACAGCAACGGATGTGGGCGACCCCGAGGTGATCCTGTCGCTGATTACCCCGGATGGCAAACACCTGAGCCAGGTCTTGCGCCTGCCGGTGCGGGCCAATGATCCGGTGCTGGCCACTACCCGCCGGTTCACCCTCAACAAAGGCAGCAATTTTGAGCTGACCGAGGATGTCTTTGCCGGGCTCAGACCGGGCACTGCACGGGCGGTTCTGTCGGCGGGACCACTGGCAAAATTTGACGTGCCTGGACTGCTCGCAAGCCTCGATCAATATCCCTATGGCTGCACCGAGCAGGTGACCTCCAAGGCGCTGCCGCTGCTCTATCTGTCTTCGGTGGCGCAGTCGCTGGGGTTGGGCCGCGGGCCGCAGGTCAAGGAGCGGATCCAATCGGCGATCCAGCGGGTGTTGACGCGTCAGGCCAGCAATGGCGCCTTTGGTCTGTGGCGGGCCGAAAGCGGTGATTTCTGGCTGGATGCCTATGCCTCCGACTTCCTGTCGCGGGCGCGTCGGCAGGGCCACGAAGTGCCAGAGGCCGCCTTTGTGCGGGCGATGGACAATCTGCGCAACCGGCTGAACTACGCCTCTGATTTTGAGGAGGGTGGCGAAGACGTGGCCTATGCGCTGCTGGTTCTGGCCCGCGAAGGCGCGGCCTCCATGGGTGATCTGCGCTACTATGCCGATGTAAAGGCACGGGCCTTTGCCACGCCTTTGGCGGCGGCTCAGCTGGGCGGCGCGCTGGCGGCCTATGGCGATCAGCGCCGCGCCGACCGGATGTTTGCCCGCGCAGGCGAGCTGTTGCAGCGGGCCGAGCAGGAAGGACCGGTCTGGCGTGCGGACTATGGCACCCAGCGTCGCGATGCGGCGGCGGTTCTGGCTTTGATCACCGAGGCGGGGTCGGATGTGATCAGCGCCGAGACGCTGAGCACCCGGGTCAGCACAAACACCACCCGGATGTCGACGCAGGAATCCGCCTGGACGCTTTTGGCGGCCCATGCGCTGATCAAAAACCCCGAGAGCTCGGGGATGTTGATCAATGGCCAACCGTCAGACGGGCCCTTTGTGCAGATAGATGGCGGCCAGAGCCTGCCTGATATGTCAATCACCAGTGCCAGTGGCGCGGTAACGGATCTTACCCTGACCACGCTGGGGGTGCCTGAGGTGCCACCAGCCGCTGGCGGTTATGGCTATACGATTACGCGCAGCTACTACAGCCTGGAGGGGCAGGAGCTGGATGGCACGGCCTTTGAAATCGGGGATCGTTTTGTCACCGTGCTGCGGGTCACGCCCCATGAGACCGTGGGGGCGCGGCTGATGATCAGCGATCCGCTGGCCGCCGGGATCGAGATCGACAACCCCAATCTGTTGCGCTCGGGGGATCTGCGCGATTTGGCCTGGCTGAAGCCAACCTCAGCAGAACATGCCGAGTTCCGCAGTGACCGGTTCTTGGCGGCGATTGATCTGTCAGGACGCAAAACCGCAACGCTGGCCTATATCAGCCGCGCGGTGACGCCGGGCACCTTCCATCGTCCGGCCGCCCAGGTCGAGGACATGTATCGCCCGGCCTACCGCGCCCATACTGCTGCGGGCTCGGTTGTGATCCGGTGATCCGCCGTCTGAAGGCAAAGGCGCGCTTGGCTGTGCCTTTTGCCAGGCTCTTAGCTGGGCATTGGCGAAGACGCAGGGGCGGATCGGGCTGGGGGCTGTGGCAGCGCGGCTTTGCTTTGGCCCTGCTCCTGGCGGTTGCCGGGGCGGGGCTGCAGCGCTTTGACCAATGGATCGCGCAGACGGTTCTGCCGGTGACGCTGGCGGAAACCTCTACCGAGGTTCTGGACCGCGACGGGGCATTGTTGCGGGTCTATCCGGTTGGCGATGGCATCTGGCGCATGGCGCCGCAGCTGGCGCAGGTGGATCCGGATTTCATCGCCATGCTGATCGCCTATGAGGACAAGCGGTTTCAGACCCATGCCGGGGTGGATCCCCTGGCCATGCTGCGGGCGATGGGGCAGGCGCTGTGGCATGGGCGGACCATTTCGGGGGGATCAACCCTGACCATGCAACTGGCGCGGCTACTGGAGGATGGCACCACCGGAGCCTGGGCCGGCAAGCTACGTCAGATTCGTCTGGCGCTGGCGCTGGAGCGCCGCCTTTCCAAGCAGCAGATCCTGGGGCTCTACCTCACCCATGCGCCCTATGGTGGCAATCTCGAAGGCATCCGCGCGGCGAGCTATGCCTGGTTTGGCAAGGCCCCCAACCGGTTGACGCCCTCGCAGGCGGCGCTGCTGATTGCCCTGCCGCAATCGCCCGAGCGCCGCCGCCCGGATCGTGCCGCTGGGGCCGCCGCGGCAGCGCGGGATCGGGTCTTGGCGCGGCTGGCGCAGGCGGGTCTGCTGACTGCGGCGCAGGTTGCGGTGGCGCAACAGGCGCCCCTACCGCGCCGGATGCAGGGCTTTCCCCGGCTGGCGCCGCATCTGTCGGATCGGTTGTTGGCAGCGCGTCCCGGGGTCTCGCGTTTGGCGGTGACCCTGGATGCACAGGTGCAGGCCAAAATGGCGGCGCTGGTGGCAGAGGCCGCCCGCAAGGCGGGTCCACGGGTTTCTGCGGCGTTGTTGGCGGTGGATCATCGCAGCGGCGAAATCCTGGCCTCGGTTGGCTCGCCCTCTTACGAGGACAGTGCGCGGCAGGGGTTTGTCGATATGACCCAGGCGCAGCGCTCGCCGGGTTCGACCCTGAAGCCGCTGGTCTATGGACTGGGGTTTGACTCCGGCCTGGTCCACCCCGAGAGCCTGATCCATGACGGACCGGTGGATTTTGATGGCTATGCGCCGCAGAATTTTGACGGGCAGTTTCGCGGCGACCTGGGGGTGCGTGAGGCGCTGCAATTGTCCCTGAATATCCCGGTGGTCCGGCTAACGCGAGAGATCGGCCCGGCGCAGCTGTTGGCGGTGATGCGGCGTGGCGGCGCCACGCCCAAGCTGCCAGGTGGCAAGCCCGGATTGGCCATCAGCCTGGGCGGGATTGGCACCTCGCTACAGGATCTGGTGCAGCTCTATGCCGGTATTGCCGCCGGTGGTCAGGGGCCGCAGCTGCGGGCGCTGCAGAGCGCCGGAGCCAAAGATCTGCCCCGAATGATGTCCGAGGTCGCCGCCTGGCAGCTGGGGGATATCCTGCGTGGGCTGGCGCCGCCGCCCGGTGCCCGGGCTGGGGTGCTGGCCTATAAAACCGGAACCTCCTATGGCCACCGCGACGCCTGGGCGATTGGCTGGGATGGGCAGCATGTGATTGGCGTCTGGCTGGGCCGGGCCGATGGCACCCCGGTGCCGGGGGCCTTTGGTGGCGATCTGGCCGCGCCGGTGCTGTTTGAAGCCTTTGGCCGCCTCAAGCCCGAAACTGCGCCACCGCCGCCACCACCCGCCGCCACCTTGATCCTGGGGGCGGCAGAGCTGCCGCTGCCGCTGCGCCGGTTCCGGCCGCGGGATGCGGTTTTTGCCCAAAGCGCTGCCGCACCGCAGGTGCTGTTTCCCCCGGATGGGGCCGCCCTAGCGCTGGAGGGCGCGCCGCTGGTGGTGAAGCTGCGCGGCGGCACTGCCCCCTTTGCCCTGTTGGCGGATGGTCGGGTTCTGGCCAAGGGCCAGCGCCGCCGCGAGTTTGAAGTACCAAATCCGGGGCCGGGCTTTGCCAATCTGGTGGTGCTGGATAGCGCCGGTCATAGCGTCAGTGTTGACGTCGAAATCGACAGGTTGCTTCATTAGCCCGCACGCGATCTGCCCCTTGCCTTTGTTCTCTTGCGGCTTGCTGGGAAAGGCCACACGGTCTGCTAGCGGCGTCCCTCGCGCAGCCAGCCGGCAATGATCAAACCCGCTGCCAGCAGCAGACCCAGCCAGGCCGGCAGCAGCGTTGTTTGGGATACCGATCGGGTCTCATAGGCGGCGCGTGGCGTCAGCCCGATCCAGCCGCGCCCCGAGGCGGGACGACCAGCGCTGACCTCGCGCAGGCGTGGCAGCCCGTCTTCCAGAGCCATGGCGCCCCCACGCAGCGGCGCCAGCACCGGGGCCAAAAGATCCGCTGTGACAATGGTCTGTTGGAATTCGCGCGGCGCGGCGGGGCCGAGGCCAACAACCGTGTCGACTGCGCCTTCGCTCAGCCGGTAGAGCCCGGGTTCAGCCCCGGTATAGCTGACCTCCCACAGGCCCGGCGCGCGTTGCTGCATCTGCAGGCTGGTTTCGCTGCCATCCGGCGCCGTCACGGTGAGCGCGCCTGCGGTGCCGCTCATCCGGCGGCGAAACACCTGCATGGTCTGTCCGGTGACCTCTGCCCAGAGCATTTCCTCTTCCAGCTCGGGCTCTTTCATCATCCAATGGGCCAGCCGGCGCAGCAGTTCCAGCTGTGGTCCGCCGCCCTGATAGCCCCGGCTCCACAGCCAGGCATGGTCCGAGGCCAGCAGGGCCACCCGCCCGGCGGCGACCCGGTTCAGCACCAGCAGTGGCCGGGTCTCGACACCTTGCATCAGCACATGGCCCTGGGGCGCGGCAACTTCGATCTGGCGCAGCCAGCTGCCCCAGTGCGGCTCGCCCTCTTGTCCCGGCGGTTCCAGCCCTGCGGTGACGGGATGGCGATGGCCAAGCTCGGTGACTTTGGGGCGATAGGCCTGCTCCAGCACCCGTGCGGTTGGGGCGGCGGGCAGCACCCGCGCCAGCGGCGAGCGATAGATCGAATCGGCACTGGCAAAATCCGGTCCTGCTGCGATCAGAACCGCGCCGCCCTGTTCCACATAGTTGGCCACATTGTCGAGATAGATCGCCGGCAGGATGCCGCGCCGCTTGTAGCGGTCAAAGATGATCAGGTCGAAATCGTCGATCTTTTCCAAAAACAGCTCTCGCGTGGGAAAGGCGATCAGCGACAGTTCCTGCACCGGCACGCCGTCCTGTTTCTCGGGCGGGCGCAGGATGGTGAAATGCACCAGGTCGACCGAGGCATCGGATTTCAGCAGGTTGCGCCAGGTGCGCGTGCCGGGGTTGGGCTCGCCCGAAACCAGCAGCACGCTGAGCCGGTCGCGCACGCCGTTGATCTGCACCAGCGCGGTGTTGTTGCGGTCGGTCAGTTCGCCCTCGGCCGGCGGGGTCGAGAACTGCAACACGTTGCGCCCGCCATGGGGCAGCTTGAGCGGCAGGTCAATGTCACGCCCGACCGGCACCTGAAAGCGCTGCGGCTCTTCGCCATCGACCGAGACATCGACCGGCACGGTGATC